>CAZJBG010000028.1:0-14383 GCA_964543925.1 uncultured bacterium | reverse complement strand
GCTAGATAATGGGAGAGTGAGCGAAGATTCCGCCAGCGCCCGCCCCCAGCCGTCGGCCTTCAAGGCCTTCACCCCCATTGTGCTGCCGGTCATGCTCATCGCCCTCGGTTCTATCGTCAAGTTCCTGGGACTAACCGGGGACCTGGCCAACCTGGCCCTGTTCATCGGCAATCCCCTGGTTTCCCTGTTTCTGGGCGTCCTGGTCAGTTTCAGGCTCATGCCGAAATTTGACAGCGAACATCTGAACGGCTGGATCGGCGCCGCCATCGTCCAGGCCGGACCGATCCTGCTCATTACCGGTACAGGTGGCGCTTTTGGCTCGGTATTAAAGGCCACGCCGTTGACGGCACTCATTACCGGCGTGGTGAACAACGGCCAGGTCTCAGGCTGGACGTTCATCATCATCGCCTTCTTCATCGCCGCCGCCTTAAAGAGCTCCCAGGGCTCCTCCACCGCCGCCCTGGTCATCACATCATCCCTGCTGGCCCCATTTCTCAGCGCACTGAATATGGCGACGCCGGTGAGCATGGCCCTGGTGGTCATGGCCATCGGCTCAGGCGCCATGGTGGTTTCACACGTAAACGATTCCTATTTCTGGGTGGTCAGCCAGTTCAGCGGGTTGACCCTGAGCGACGCCTACCGTTCTTTCACGGTGGTGACCCTCCTTCAGGGGTTGACCGGTCTGGTCACGACGCTGATGCTCTATAGCCTGTTATCCTAGTGGCGCCTTTGGCGCAGGATATTTTGCTAAGGGCTGCGACGGCGGTCCAGACCGCTAACCGGACCCACCGGCACGAACGTGAACGCTAGACGGATTCTCTATCATGCCCGCACCGGTACAGCTGACACTTGAGGATGGTTTCACCTTAAATTTTGATGGAGCCCCGTTAAGCGAACCTGGAATACCCATATACTGGAGCGCCCCCTTATGTCGAGCACCCCAAGAACCCGGCCTTCATCCGTCGGCCCAAGCCAGCTCATCGGTCTGTTGGCCGCCGCCCTGCTCACCCTGACACTGGTGACCTGCCGATCCAGTCAAATGACCTCCGCCCTCAACACACTAACCGTCCAGGAGAAAGCTCAGGGCTGGCGACTGCTGTTCGATGGCCATTCTTTTGACGGCTGGCGCGGCCTGGGCCGCACGGGAGTCCCAGCGGAGCATTGGGTTATCGACAACGGCGCCATCAAGAAGCTGGACAGCGGCGACGTACCGGTGCAGGCGGACGGCCAGCCGCTGGAAGGCGGCGATCTCATGACCGTTGAAACCTTCGATAATTTTGAACTGGTCTTCGAGTGGCGCATCAGCTTGGGCGGGAACAGCGGTATAAAGTACAACGTATCCGAGGAGCTGTCCACCCGGGGCGGGCCTACTCATGCGGCCCTCGGCTTTGAGTACCAGGTCCTCGATGATGCTGAGCATCCCGATGGCGCCGACCCGGACCACCGGACGGCGGCCCTTTACGACCTGATTCCACCGGGTGACGACAGGCAGCTGCGCCCCGTCGGCGAGTTCAATCTGTCGCGCATTGTTTTTGACGGCAACCACGGGGAGCATTGGCTCAACGGCGCCATGGTGCTGGAATTCGATCTGGGCACACCCGAAATGGACGCGGCCCTCGCTGCCAGCAAATACAAGGATATTGCCGGTTTTGGCGATCGGCGGAAGGGACATATCGTCCTTCAGGATCACGGCGATGCGGCCTGGTTTCGCAACCTCAAGATTCGCGTGCTGCCCCCGGGTCGGTGAGCCGTTCAGCACCGGCAAGGCAGCACCCCCATAGGCACACAAAGGAGACAAGCACAATGTTGAGCCTGACCACCCATCTCGTATTCCCCCAACGCGCCGGTATCATCCTCGCCAGCCTGTTACTGATCGGGACCGCCCTGATCGGTCGTGGAGCAGCCCAATCACCGGACTGGGAGATTAAACTCGGCGTCGCGAGCTATTCGTTACGCGAGTTCAACCGCCCGGAAGCCATTGCTATGATCCAGGCCATCGGCACGCCCTACGTGAACATCAAGTCGTTCCACCTGCCCTATGAGAGCACACCGGATGAAGTGGCTGCCGCGCGCCGTGATTTCAAGGAGGCTGGTTTGACCATTGTGGGGGGCGGCGTCATCACCCTGCAAAAAGACGATGACGACGATATCCGCCGGTATTTTGAATATGCCAAGGACGCCGGTATGCCACTCATGGTGATCGCACCGACGGCCGAGACCCTCCCCCGCATCGAAAAATTTGTCAAGCTGTACGACATCAAGGTGGCCATTCACAACCACGGCCCCGAGGACAAATACTTCCCCGCGCCATCGGACGCCCTCAAGATCATCAAGGACATGGACCCCCGGGTGGGTTTGTGCGTCGATGTGGGGCACACGACCCGGACCGGTACAGACGTGGTCGGGGCCCTCGCCGAAGCCGGTGACCGCGTCCTGGATATCCACATCAAGGACCTGCGCGACCCGATGGACCGGGAATCCCAGGTTTCGGTAGGTGCCGGGGCCATCCCCATCGCAGCTATCTTAAAGCAGCTCAAAAAGATGAAATACGACGGATACGTGAACCTGGAATACGAAATCCATCCCGATGCCCCCCTGCCGGGGATGAAGGAGTCCTTTGCCTACCTGCGCGGGGTGCTGGATGGGCTTAAATCGCCATAGAAGGCTGGCCTCGCCCTATTGACCACTATTAGCCAAGGAGTGAAACGAATGGACCTCTCTCGATCTTCAGGCATCCACCGGGTGGCCTTCATGGGAGCACTGATCATGATGTCCCTTTCGGCCGGATGCGCGCCGCAGATGGATGGCCCTCGACCTGTCGCTGGCGAGTCCGGCCGGGATACCGCCATACGCATCGTCCCCAACCAGGCCGACCGCCGCGTGGACATCCTGGTTGGCGGTGATCTCTTCACGGCCTACATCTACCCCGACCCGGCCCAACAGACGCTGAAGAAGCCGGTCCTCTTCCCCATCATGACCGCCCACGGGCACTATGTTACCCGGGGGTACCCCCTGCAACCACGGGCGGGCGAGCGCGTGGATCACCCGCACCATGTGGGCCTCTGGTTCACCTTCGGGGACATCAACGGCCTGGATTTTTGGGACTATTCCGATGCGACCCCACTCGATGATCTACCCCACATGGGGACCATCCAGCACCGTGAAACCTTAACGACGCAGGGTAATGAGCTCGAGGTGACCATGGACTGGGTAAAACCGGACGGGAAAACGCTGCTCAGGGAAGACACCCGCTTCGTCTTTCAGGCCGGGGCCAACCTGCGGATTATCGACCGCATTACTACCCTCACCGCCGTCGATGAGCGGGCGGTATTCAACGATACCAAGGAGGGGATGACCGGTCTGCGGGTCGCCCGGGCACTGGAACACCCCACCGATGAACCCCTCCGGCTCACCAATGCAGCGGGCGTCGTAACCGAGGTCGCCAGCATGGATAACGACGGCGTGACGGGAGAGTACCTTACCAGCGAGGGCCTCACCGGTAAGGACGCCTGGGGCACCCGTGCCCACTGGGTCGCCCTCCAAGGCACCGTGGAGGGGGAAGCGGTGACCGTGGCAATTTTCGACCACCCGGAGAACCCGGGCCACCCGGGCTACTGGCATGCCCGCACCTACGGGCTGTTCACCGCCAATCCCTTCGGACGGCATATGTTTACCGACGGGGCCGAGGAACCGTTGGACTTTGCCATCGAGCCGGGTGAGACGACCACCTTCCGCTACCGGTACCTGATCCGCTCCGGCGAAACGACGGCCGACCAGTTGGAAGCGGCCTACCTCCAATTCGTCGCTGAGAGTGCGAGGCCTTAAAAACCGGCCAAATCCGGACCGGATTCAGCAGTCGGCCAGGGCTGGAGATCAGAGAGCAGCGGTCCCCAGTTCCGGCGCCGTTTCTGCGTGGCCCAATGGGTCAGGTTGTTCATGTCCCAGGGCGAAGATGGCCCCGTTCGGTATATTGGGCAGGACCCGCTTCCCGTAGACCCGCTCAACCTGTTCCACCACCATGGAGGGCCAGGGACCGAATTCGGCGCCCAACGCCTTCAGGAGGGCAAGGGCCGTCGGCGTGACGGTCTCCCCCTCCGAGTCGATTCCATAGACGGGGATCCCCTCCAACAATAGCAAGACGGCGGGCGCCGGTGTGGCCAGAACGCCGTGGGCGCTCTGGACGGTGCCGTCACAGACCGGAAGGGGGCTGCAGCGCAGGTGATCGACGTCCAGCCGGTCGAACAGAGCGGCGGACAGGCACACATCCAGGATACTGTCCAGGGCCCCAACCTCATGAAAGGTGACCTGCTCCGGGGATTGATGATGCACCACCCCTTCGGCTACGGCGAGCCGGTGAAAAGCGTCCTCGGCCAACTCCTTCGCCGACGGCGTCAACCCGCTGGCGCGAATGATCTTCCGGATGTCCTCAAAGGTGCGGTGGCTATGCTCCTCGGGCAGGGTGACCTCTGCCCGCCAGCCCGACAGCTCGTTCACTTCGGCCGCTTGGATGCTGACGCAACGGCTCAGGGCCGGGACGCCGATGTCCTCGATCATCGTGTTCAGGGCAGGCGGGTCCATCTGGGCCAGCTTGGCCAGGCCGGTGAGCAGCATATCCCCACTGATCCCGGAGGGGGTCCGGATCGTCAGGGTCTTATTCCGGGACATGGCTGACGCCCCGGAGCATGCGCGAGGCGGCACAGGCGGCCCCGTATCCGTTATCCACGTTCACCACCACCACACCCGGCGAGCAGCTGGTCAACATGCTGTTGAGGGCCGTTGTCCCCTGGGCGCTGACGCCATAGCCCACCGAGGTGGGGACGCCAATGACCGGCCGGGAAGTCAGTCCCCCAATGACCGAGATCATGGCGCCGTCCATACCGGCCAGGGCAATGATGATCTCGTGGGCATTGATCTCCTCCAATCTTTCCTGCAACCGCCAGATACCCGCCACCCCCACGTCAGGGATCAGGGTCGCCTGAAGACCCAGGTGCTCCAGGGTACGCAGCGCTTCCCATGCCACGGGGAGATCGGAAGTACCGGCCGTGATGATCGCGACCCGGCCCGTTCCCTTATCATCGTGAACGCCGTTGAGAAAGGCGGTTCGCGACAACGGGTGATAATCCAGCCGGGCTGCCAGGGCGGGGTCCAGGGCGGCAAATTTAGCTTCATCCAGGCGGGTAAAGAGGGTTGGATGGGCCGTATTCTCAACCAACTGGGCGATGATCTCATCAAGCATTGCCGCCGATTTATGCTCGGAAAATACCGACTCGGGCAGCCCGATCCTGGCTTTGCGGCCGTGGTCAAATGTGATCATTCAAGGCCCAGTTCGGTAAACGCCCGTCCCGGCCGGTACGGTTTGGGATCTGCCTCAATGGATCGTATAAAGGGGTACCGGTCGCGCAGGTCACGGCGCAGATCGCCCAGGACCGGTTGACTTACCCGCCAGCGGTCCTCAGCCGGGATCTCAATCAGCATATGATCGGCCTTCAAACGGCACCGAATGACCCGGACCCCCAGGGTCTGCTTCAAGGATTGCTCGGCAAAGTGTACCGCTTCAAGCCGTTGCGGGGTGACCCTGGTACCCGTGTAGATACGACTCGCCAGGCAGGGTGATGCCGGGATTCCCGCAAAGGGTAGCCCCAGCCCGCGGCAGATAGACCGGATGTCCGACTTGGTGAGGGCCGCTTCTATGAAGGGGTGCCTCACCCCATATTGGGAGGCCGCCTCCAGGCCGGGGCGGTATTCGGCAAGGTCGTCCAGATTGGCGCCGCTCAGGACGGTGGCCCCCTGGTCGCCGTCAGTCACCAAATTCGCCAACGGAACCAGGCCCTCATACAAGTGGCTCTTGCAGTAATAACACCGGTTGATGGGGTTACTCAGGTAATGCTCATCGTCGAATTCCCCCGTGGTGACCATGCGCAGCTGCCACCCCTGGCTGGCGGCAAAGGCCTTGACGCGGGCGGTATCCTCCACCGGAACGGCGGCGCTCTGCGCGTGGACCACCAGACAATGGCCCGGCAGGGCATTATGGGCAACCGTGGCCAGTAACATACTGTCCACACCTCCACTGCACGCGGTAACGCAGCCGCCCATCTCTTCCAGAAGGGTCCGCAGGCGGTCGTACTTGGCGTGAAGGTCCCGATCGGTCATGAGGACCGCGTCAGCATCCCAGCGTGTCGCATTTGCTTTCAATAACCTTTCCAATCATTCAATACCAAAAATCCAGAGGGGCTACAGCCGAACAACTCCTGGAACTGCGCCCTGGCCCTACCCCAATGTGGACCTGAATCGGCTCACACATCGTCGAAAGTACAAAACCCTCACCCGCTTTTCAAAAATGTTCTCATGCCCTGGAAAGACCGGCAAGCGGCAACGCTCTAAACCCCGATTGTCCGGCAGGTGACACTCCTGCTCCACTCTCACCCGTAGAATCTGCCTGCAATATGTCGCGTCTATGTACAAACTGGCTCGTTGCAGCGCTCACGATCCTGGGACTCCTCTGGGTGGGCTGCCAGGTCCCCGAGGAGGATGACGGACCGTGGCTGATACCTAAACGTGAGGTGTTTGACGATGGTGCAGGCACCGACGGGATCGTCGCTCTGGCCAATCCGACAATGGAATCGGCCGCCGGTATCACCTACCTCAATAGCGGTAGCCTGGTCATGGGTGTCAAGATCGGCGACCAGGTCCGGGCCTACCCCCATGCTATTCTCGACTGGCATGAGATCGTCAACGATGATTTCGATAGCGCCAGCCTGGCAATGACCTATTGTCCCCTGACGGGTTCGGGGGTAGCGTGGAATCGGATCGTTGGGGACGATACCACCACCTTCGGCGTCACCAGTATGCTCTACAATTCCAACCTGATGCCCTATGACCGGGCGACGCGGAGCTATTGGTCGCAAATGAAGCTGCTATGCGTGTACGGTGAGCACATCGGGACGGCGGCAGAAACCTTCCCCGTTGTGGAGACTACCTGGAGAACCTGGCTCAAGATGTACCCCGAGTCCGAGGTTGTGACCACCCAGACCGGTTACAGCCGTCCCTACGGCCAGTACCCCTATCTTGACTACCGCACCTCCGATTTCCTCATCTGGCCTATCAGCAACGATGATACCCGCTTATTTCGCAAGGAGCGGGTCGCGGGTGTGATCATCGGGGAGCGAGCCAAGGTGTATCGATTCATTACCTTCGCCGATACGGTCCATGCCATCAACGATTCCTTCGAAGGGGTACCACTTGTCGTCGTCGGGAGCGCGGGTGACAACCTGCTGGTGATTTTTAATCGGACCCTGAGCGGCAGAGAGCTGATCTTCACCCCACTGCAAGGACAACTCCCGGCGGTGATGAAAGACGACGAGGGCACAACCTGGGATGTTTTCGGTCGGGGTATCGAGGGACCACAGGCCGGACAGCAGCTGACCCTCCCACGGACGTACATCGCCTATTGGTTTGCCTGGGGAGCGTTCTTTCCTGAGGCGGAAATCTATTCCGATTCGTCAGGCGGTAGCCTCTAGCCGGTCGGCCAATCTCCCCTTTTGGCCAAGCCATCGATCCGTCCACCCGCACTTTGGCCCCCAAGGATGTTAACAAAGGAAGCCGTGCGGAGAGGAAGGGATTCTACCGGTAAGTTATTCTATATCTTATATTATCAGTGGGCGAAAAGAACCGCCGTGATTTTTCTCCTTCAGCTACCGCTCCCCACCGATGAGGGCCGAAACGGCCAGCCTCTGAATGGCGAACACTCTGGATGACCCCGGGTTAAAGTCTCTCAATTTCGGATCATCCCAAGGTGTCCCAGGGGAGCCCCCCAGGTTAAACGATGTGTGTTAGCTCGCTCAATGTGAGCCAGTATCACTTGCCTATCCAGATTGGGTGCTATACATTGCGCTCTGCACTCAAATCAGGCTTGAGGGGTCTATGTAGCTTGCTGGTGTGCACGGTTAACCGCGGGAATAAACCTGACGGTACCGATTTATATGTGCCAAATAATGATTTTTTAGAGGGTTCATGCGGGGAAACGATACTTTTATAAGACGGAACTGGCGCACCATTTTTACCGGTATAGCGTTTGTCATCGATACGTTCATCATTTTCATATGCGGTCTCAGTTCCTGGTATCTACTCTCTAAGTTCTATATCGGTCCGAATTTGTCCTCGGGATATGCCGTTAGGCAGGCCCTTTATTTCGGGGGCATCTTTATATTCTTTGCCCTGATTATCGGACTGTACCGCCAATCCTTTTTCACCAATTCCAATTTTCAATATTTCTTGGCAGCCAAGGCCTATGTCTACGCATCAACCGTTATTCTGACTTCATTCTACATCTTTAACCTCATCCATATCCCCCGAAGTTTTACGGTCCTTTATCTCTTCCTGCTCCCCATGCATTTCATCTTTGGACGCCTCATGTTAACGGGTATTAATTATCTGTTCAAGAAAGTCGGCTTTGGAATCCACAATATCCTGCTCGTTTTTACCGAAAGTACGAGGCTAGACAGCTATGAGCAATTCAGATGGTTGCCCTGGCTGGGCTACAATATTCGTGGAGTTCTTTCCACGGTGAACGGCGCCATTCCGGGCAACGGTCAGCCCTCGATCGGTGGCATAGATTATTATCCCTTCAAACAACTTGATAAAATTATAGTTGAAAAAAATATTAACCGGATTTTTATCCCTTCAACTAGTTTTGTAGCCCAAGGATTTCATCAACTGTTGGAGAGTTGCCGGAACCACAGCGTGAAGATCAAGGTGGTTTCACCCGGAGCCACGGGCCTTTTAAAAATGGCGCGCGTCTACGATATTGCAGGCATTACCTTATATTCACCTCCCCGATGGAGGATCGAGCTTATCAAGCGGACTTCAAAAAGGTTGTTCGATCTAATCGGGTCAGCCCTATTGATTGTCGTACTCTCCCCTATCTTTCTGCTGACTACCCTAGCCATCTATCTTGAATCGGGCCGGCCAATTTTCTATATACGTAAGCGTTCTGCCGTTAAGGGAGCCAAACAGTTCAATTTCATCAAATTCAGGAGTATGGTCAAGCAAGCCGATGAGATCAAAGAAACATTGATGGATCAGAATGAGGCCAGTGGAGCCCTGTTTAAAATGAAAAATGATCCCAGGACAACCCGGGTCGGACGGATCATCAGAAAGATCAGTGTCGATGAGTTGCCTCAACTGTTCAATGTATTCATGGGCGATATGAGTTTGGTGGGACCCCGGCCCCTGCCCATCGAGGATTGTGAGAATTCCGATATGGATGACAGATTTTGGGAGGGTATCAAGGAGCGGGCGAAAGTCAAACCCGGCATTACGGGCCTATGGCAAATCTCCGGGCGGAGCGATATTTCCTTTAATGAGATGGTCCTTTTGGATCTGTATTACATTGAGCATCAGTCCCTGCTATTCGATATGGAAATTTTGTTTGAAACGATCCCGGCGGTACTATTCGGCAGGGGCGCCTATTAGGTCGGAATTCCCGGCACATCCTGTCCTTCCTTTATGTACTATTTACTGGAAGTTATGGTAACAGTAAAGCAGCAGTGCGGAGAGGGAGGGATTCGAACCCTCGATACAGTTTGTCACCGTATTCCCGCTTAGCAGGCGGACGCTTTCAACCACTCAGCCACCTCTCCAAGTCCCGGGGACTTCCCCAAGTATTTGCAGACGCTAAGTTATTGCCCCAAACGGTTAGAATAAAGCTCTAGGGTTATGGCTGCATACCTCTAAATGGTGGCGAGCCGGCCATTTCTGCAAGTCCCGTCTAGCCACTATGCAGGGCGTAAATAGCCGACAGGCTAGGGTATGAGCGCGCCGCCCAGGAGGAAAACGGCCGCCGTGACCAGGACCACGCCGACAATATTAAGAAAGAATCCGGCCCGGGCCATCTGGGTGATCTTCAGACGGTCCGTGCCAAATACGATGGCATTGGGTGGCGTGGCAACGGGCATCATGAAAGCGCAGGAGGCTGAAATGGTGGCCGGCACCATAAGCATGAGGGGGTGAACGCCGATGTCTACGGCAACGGCCGCCAGCACCGGCAACATGACCTGGGCTGTGGCGGTATTGGATGTGAACTCGGTGAGAAATGTCAGCGTCAGGGCCACCGACGCCACAATCAGGACGGGCGGCAGCTGCGACAACCCCGCCAGTTTAGCGCCCACCCACTGGGACAGACCACTTTCGGTGAAGCCCTGGGCCAGGGCAAACCCGCCGCCAAAGAGCAGAATGATGTGCCACGGTAGTTTGCCAGCGGTGTGCCAGTCCATCAAGCGGCCTGAGGGGCTGCGCCCGGACCGAACCAGAAAGAGCGACGTGGCCACGGCCATGGCCACGGTGCCATCGTCCACATAGCCCGTCAAACCCAACCGGGAGCCCCAGCCTGAGAGAGTGCTGGCACCGATGATGACATCCCCGCGGGTGAGCCACAGGAACGCCAGTACAACGAAATGGACCAGCACCAGCCCCTCCTCTCGAGTCATGGGACCCAGCTCCGCCAAATCCTCGGCGAACATCCGGCGGTCAATCCCCGTATTGTGCCCTCCTCGACTGGCCCAGATGGACAGACCGCCCCAGGTAATAGCCAGAAAGACCACGGACAGGGGCAAGGCAAATGCAAACCAACTGGTGAAAGATATTTCGGGGGCTTCGGGAAATGTGAGCATATAGATCCGTGCGAGGGCCAGGTTAGGCGGCGTGCCGATAAGCGTGGCGATGCCGCCGATGGAGGCGGCATAGGCGATCCCCAATAGCAAGGCCACCGTCAGTCTGGGTGACCCGCCGCTGCCCCCATCCTCCAGACGGGCGATGGCTCCCAGGGCAATGGGTACCATCATCATGGTGGTGGCGGTGTTGGAAATCCACATGGAAAGAAAGGCGGTGGCCAGCATGAAACCGAGCAGGAGGAAGGGAATGTTCCCCCCCAGCCGAGCGATAATACTCAGGGCCAGCCGTCGATGCAGCTGCCAGCGTTCCATGGCCAGGGCCACCATGAATCCGCCCAGGAACAGGAAGATGACATTGTTGAAATACAGGCTGGCGACCGCCTGACCGGGCATGATTCTCAGGGCCGGGAAGATCACCACCGGCAGGATGGCTGTTACCGCCAGCGGTGCGGCTCCGGTGAGCCACCAGATCGCCATCCAGACCGCCACTGCGGCCGTATAGGTGGTGCTCCGGTTGGCGGGATCAAGGTCCACCACCAGAACGAGCACCAGGGCGGCCAGGGGACCGGCCCACTTGGCCACGCGGCGGAGAGGAAAGGGCGTCATGACATTGCTATTTGCCGCCCACGAATTTATTCGTGGGCGGGAACAACGGAATAATCATGTAAGCCGATTCATCGGTTGACATCGAAACAAGCCCCACCTTACGCCCGGGCAAACCGCTTCCCCGCCGTCTGGATCACCAGACCCTTCATCTCCAGGTGCAAAAGCACGCTTAGCAGCTCCGAAATATCCCGGTTCAAGTTTTCGGCGATTTGGTCCACTACCACCGGATCACCATCCAGGTATTCCAGAATATCCCGCTCCGGTTCCGGGAGATCCCTGAGCAGGTCCAACTGCTGGCCCGGCGAAGCGGCATAAGGGGAGGGGAGTTCGGACAGGATGTCCTCCACCTTGCCCACCAGTTTGGCGCCGTCCTGGATGAGTCCGTGGCATCCCGCCGACTTGGCGCTGTCGATGGGACCGGGCAGGGCATAGACCACCCGGCCATTGTCATTGGCATGATAGGCGGTGATCAGGGCGCCACTGCCGATCCCGGCCTCCACCACCAGAACACCCAATGAGAGTCCACTGATGATCCGGTTCCTTTGGGGGAAATGATGCCCTTCCGGCTTGGTGCCCGGCGGATATTCCGACACGGCCAGCCCGTTCTCGAGAAGCGTCTGGTACAGTTTACGGTTCTCGACCGGGTAGATCACGTCCACCCCGCACCCCAGAACAGCGATGGTCGGGCCACCGGTTTCCAGAGCTGCGCGATGGGCGATGGAATCGATGCCCCGGGCAAATCCGCTCACAATGCCCAGCCCGGTAGCAACCACCTCGTGGGCCAGGGATCGGGCCTGCTTCCGACCATAGGCGGTCGGTTGTCGCGTACCTACGATGCCCAAAAAATCGGACGTCATACTTCCCGCACCCCGGACATACAGACCCACCGGTGCATCGTAGAGTTCCTTGAGCAGCGGGGGATAATCGTCATGCCAGTAGTGGATATAGCGCGCCTTGATCCTGTGGGTCTTTTCCAGAATACGGCGACCCATATCCGGAGCAGCTGACTTGAGCCGCTCAATAAGCGTGCCGGAGATCCCGTCCACCCGGGCCAGGTTCCGCCCCAGCAGGTCCGACCAACTGGTGACCTCCGGATAGGTGTTCAGGATAGCCCGCACCTTCCGAGGCCCCAGACCGGGGACCTCGTGAAGGGTTAAAATGACATCATCAGGAACCATTCGCGCCCCCTTCCCCGGTCTTCAATAGTTGTGTAGCGGCCGGAGCGCCCGCCTCCCGTCGCTGAAGTTCCTGACCGATCAGGGTAATCAGCTCGATCAGTCCCTCGCCGGTGACCGCCGAGATGGACACCACATTGTGTCCGGCCCGCCCCAGGGCAGAGGTATCGGGTACCCCGTCCCAGGCATCCATTTTGGTAAGGACGATCATGACCTCCCGGTCCACCAGCCCCGCTGCGTGGGCTTCCAGCTCCCGGCGCAGCACTTGGTACTGGTTTTCCACCGGCTCATCGAGGGTGGCATCAATCAGGTATAACAGCAGCCGGGACCGCTCAATATGCCGCAGGAACTCAATCCCCAGCCCCTTCCCCCGGTTGGCCCCTTCGATAAGTCCCGGGATGTCGGCCATGACAAACGTTTTTAAATCGCCATACTTCACAATCCCCAGGTGAGGTTGAAGGGTGGTGAAGGGGTAATCGGCAATCTTGGGATGGGCGGCGGAGAGCCGGGCCAGCAGGGTGCTCTTGCCGGCGTTGGGAAAGCCCACCAGGCCTACGTCGGCCAAGATTTTCAGCTCGAGGTCAATCTCCCGCTCCTCACCCGGTTTGCCGTCGGTGGCCTGATGGGGAGTCCGGTTCCTCGCTGTTTTGAAGTGAGCATTGCCAAGACCACCCCCACCCCCTTGGGCCGCTACGTAGGTCGATCCCGGCGCGACCAGGTCCGCCAGAACCGCACCGCTCTCGGCACCCTTGACTACCGTTCCCGGCGGCACCGGGAGGATGATGCTCTCCCCATCGGCACCGCGCTTCTCGCCGCCTGAGCCATGTCGGCCCCGCTTGGCCCGATAGATGCGGTTATAATGGATATCATGGAGCGTGGTGAGTTGCGGGTCTACTTTGAGGATCACATCGCCCCCCCGGCCACCATCGCCCCCTGATGGACCGCCCTTGGGCACGAACTTTTCCCGCCGGAAAGCGATCATGCCGTGACCGCCGCCGCCCCCTCGAACCATGATTTTGGCGTAGTCGATGAACATCCGTATGTCCTTCTGGAGCCCCGCGGGGGATTCCTTAGGGATAAAGGAAGTTACGGTCGGAGGTGGCCGTGGGGAATCAAGAGTCGCCCTCAGCCTCGTTCCGTCCAACCTCGTTCCACTCCCGGGCAATACCGGCCGAGAACGGGTCGGCATCCAGCACCGGCTGGGCCTGCGGAACGATAGCGGCGTAGTTGAAGATGAAATGGCTCATGAGGAGCAGACCAATCCCGATACACGCCTGGGTGAGTTCATTGCGATCCTCTCCGGCAGTCTCTTCCCCGATTTGGCGGGTCCCCAGACGGCCGGAGTGGATGTGGGAGCTCAGGTAACGGTAGAGACTATTGAAATAGGCCGGGTCAAAACCAGCCAACCGGGCCAGCTCCGACCAGGTACTGTGCTGGGGCAAATTGTCCTGGGTCGCCTGCTTTTGATGCTGGGCATCCAACGTTTGAAATAGCGGGTCCGCCTGGATCTCATCAAGGAGGATCGCGGCCAAATCGCCCTCCATGCGCAGCAGTTTCTTATCGGTCAGGGAATAGGCGTGAAACGGCTGCCGCTCGATCAGACTGCTCAGCTCCCAGGTCTTGTAGCGAAACCGTTTCTCCGGGCCGCTGCGGGGTGCGATAAATATGTAATGGAAGGTTAAATAGGTTTGCAAAGCGGCACGGGTGACCGCCGCGATGGACGAGTGGTCTACGAACCCCGTCCTGGTCACACCGCCCAGCTTGGGCAGTTTGGTACCCTTGGCGAGGTCATAGAGTGTCCCGACGTGATAGAAGAGCTTGATGGCGAGATTCTCACAGTCGATGAGCCAGTCATTCTTGCGAGTTATGCGCACCCCGGCCATGGACTCGATGACCCGCACGTAGAGGTCCATCACGTGCCGATATTCGACCTCC
>CAZJBG010000027.1:5247-21318 GCA_964543925.1 uncultured bacterium | reverse complement strand
CCAGGGGTTGTGCTTCATCGACCTGGACCACGACGGAGACCTGGATATCTACCTGGCCAACACGGGCCCCAATCGGCTTTATCGCAATAACCTGGACGGCAGCTTCGGGGAACTGGCCGAAAGGATGAACCTTGCCGGTGAGGCGGTGAAGAGCCGGGACGTGGCCTTTGGCGATTTCGATGAAGATGGTGATCTGGACCTGTTGGTGATCAATGAAAACGCCGGCAATGTCCTGTACACGAACCTGCGGCAGGGCCGGTTCCAGGACATCACGGCCTCCAGCGGACTGCCCGATAATCCCGGCTCCGGCGCGGTGGCAGTGGGTGATTATAACAACGATGGGTTCCTCGACCTGTTCATCACCGGACTGGCCGGCAGGCCCCACCATCTGTATCGCAACCGGGGTGACGGATCATTCGAGGAGGATCCGGGCGCTGGCGAACTGCTCCAGGCCCTCAGGGATTTTGCGGGGCTGGATGCCGTCTTCCTCGACTTTGACAACGATGGATTCCTCGATCTCCTGGTCGTCGGGCAGCCCCGCGGTCCTGGCGATGAGGCGGTGCGGCTTTTTCACCATGATGGACAGGGCTCGTTTCGGGAGGTTACCCATATCCTGCCCGAGGCATTGGACCCCGTGGGTCAGGTGGCCGTGGCGGATATGGACAATGATGGTGACCTGGATCTGTTCCTCGGGAACCTGGCTGGTGGGATGCGGCTGCTCCGTAACGATGGGGGCAACCTCAACCGATACCTGAAGGTTCGACTGGTGGGGGTTCATACGGGCGGCGGCAAAACCAACACTTACGGACTCGGCGCCAGAGTGGAGGTAAAGGCGGAGGACCACTACCAGATGCGGGTGGTGACCGGTCCCGTCACCCACTTCGGCCTCGGCCGACGGGACACCGCCGATGTACTGCGGGTGATCTGGACCAATGGCGTTCCCCAAAACCGGCTGTTTCCCCACAGCGACCAGGCCCTGGTGGAAAAGCAGCTCCTGAAGGGTTCCTGCCCGTTCCTGTATGCCTGGGACGGCGAGGCCTACACTTTTGTGACCGACGTCCATTGGCGGAGCGCCATCGGTATGCCGCTGGGGATTATGGCGGGGGAGACCATGTACGGTTTCGCCGACCCGGCCGATGAGTATTTCAAGGTTCCAGGTAGCCACTTGCAGCCCCAGGATGGTCGTTACCGGCTCCAGTTCACGGAGGAGCTCTGGGAAACGGCCTATCTGGACCTGGTGAAGCTGGTGGTGGTGGATCACCCCGATTCCGTCGAGATCTACGTGGATGAACGGTTCACGCTGCCACCTTCACCACCCCTGACCATCTACACGGTGGCCAGTCAACGGTCTCCCCGGGCCGTGATTGACCAGTTGGGCCATGATCTATTGCCCCTGGTGACCGCGAAGGATGGGGTCTATGTTGCCGACTTTCGCCCCACCCGTTTCCAGGGGATCGTGGCGCCCCATGACCTCATCATCGATTTGGGGGACCTCCCTGCCCATAGCGAGGTACTGCTCTTGCTCAACGGCTGGATATTTCCCACGGATGCCAGCATCAATTTCGCCATGGCCCAGTCCTCGGCCTACGAGGTCGTGCAACCCTATCTCCAGGTGCCTGACGGGGATGGTCGATGGCGGACGGTCATCCCCGATGTCGGTTTCCCGAAGGGCAAGAACAAGACGGTCGTTCTCGACCTGACCGGTAAATTCCTATCTGGGGATTACCGGGTGCGCCTCCGCACCAACATGCAAATCTATTGGGACCATATTTTCTTCACCCTTGACCCGCCCCGGGATCTGTTTGAGCAGACGACCTTGTTGCCCGTCCAGGCCGATATTCATTACCGGGGATTCTCGCGGCTCTATCACCAGACACCCGACGGCCCTCATTGGTTTGATTACGACGATGTATCCACCGCACCCAGCTGGCGCGATCTGTTGGGGTATTATACCCGCTATGGCGACGTGACGTCCCTTCTGATGCGCTCGGACAGCAAATATGTTGTGGTCAATGCCGGGGATGAAGTTTCCCTGCAGTTTGATGCGACCCAGGCGCCTCCTCTCAGGCCGGGCTGGACCCGCGATTTCCTCTTTTATTCCGACGGCTGGCTGAAGGATGGCGATTTGAATACCGCCCACGGAAAGACGGTGGGACCGCTCCCCTTCCATGGTATGACCCGCTATCCTTACGGCGCTGACGAGCATTATCCTATGGATGAGGAGCATCAGGCCTATAGGCGGGAGTACAACACGCGGGAAGTCACTTCGGAGGCCTTTCGCAGGCAGGTATTCGCCTTGCCGTGAATCGAAGGTGGGAGGTGTCCCTGAATGTAGCGCCGGGCTAGAGCCGAGCGGGACCAACTGCCGTGATACGTTGCCGGTGTGAAAAAAACAAATGCCCTTCCGCAGTGGAAGGGCATTTGTCAAGTTGCCAAGCTTGAGTTGTTAATGGCTTTACAGACTTAGTCGCAACGCAAAGATCTGGTTATCATTGAAGAACTTGGTGGCAATGAAGCCATAGTCAATGCTAAGCCCAATGCCCGTAAACTGTTCCAGATTAAGAGTTGCGCCAAAGGAGTAGGAGGCGAAGATGTTCTCGAGAGCGCCCTCGTCAGCTGTCGTTAGCGCATCATCTTCGACGGCCACCGATGACAGGTTAGCGAACCGTACCGATGCCAGGCTACCCAGATTGTATTGGGCCAACAGGCGGTACTCGTTCTGGGCGGCGTTATTATTCTCAAAAGTGAAGCCCAGGTCCACCGAGCTGGCACCGAGATCGAGACGGTAGTTAGCCCCAATATCCATGTTGAACGGCATATCAAATTGAGCCGCGCTGACCTTATACCATTCGGTCTGCCTATCACTGCCTACGGCGTTCGCCTGATACCATAGGGCAGATCCATCGTACCGCATCGGGGTTCCGAAGTTCTTTAAGGTGACCCCGATGGACAGTCCCGGAACATTCAGAAACGAGGCGTACTGAATACCCGCGTCCAGGGTTAACCCTGATGCTTCCACACCCGCAAAACTCTCGTTTAGAACATTAATGCTCAGTCCGATGCTGGTTCGGTCGGACATGGAGCGGGCATACGAGACACCGAGTACGAAAATCGTCGGTGAGAACTGCTCGCCGGTTCCATCCGGGTTAAACACGTCGGTTTTATCGATGGCGCCGATGTCAAAGGTGCGGATGGTCAATCCCAACGACCCGAACCCGCCCATTTTCAGCCCGGCGCCCATATAATTGATGCTGATATCGGCAATGTACGAACGCCGGGAAAAAATGGCGCTGACATCGGCGTCTGTTCGGGCCAGACCGGCCGGGTTCCAGAAAAGGGCATCTACGCCCGTTGCATTGGCCGTGGCGCCGCCACCGGAGAGGTATTGCCCGCCTTGAGGAACCAGCAGGTATGAACCCGCGGTCGTCCCGTTACGGGGTCCCTGGGCGGTGACGAAGGCCGTCATCGCTATCGTCACCGATATGACGGTCACCAAATTTCTGAGCCTCAGTTTAGCCATGATTGTCTCCTCGCTTGGCTGATTGAATATTAAATCTTAATACTTCTGTAGAATCTGTTCTTCCTGCACGATGGCCAGCTTGAGTATCTTGTTGCCTACATCCGGTATTTCAATATAGGCAATGTAGATACCACTGGCCACTGGGAAGCCGGACTGGTTCTTCAGGTTCCATTCCAGATACTGGCTGTCATCGTCCTTTTCCAGCACCCGCACCATTGTGCCGCCCAGGTTGAATAGCCTGATGGTGGCCTTTTGCGGCAGGTGGTTGAACTTCACCCACTTCTGCTCGCGGCTCCCCTCCAGCACATGGAAGCCGTAGTAGGGATTGGGGAAGACATTGATTTTATCGAGGTCTTCCTCAGTGAGCACAGTCGTCGTCGGCGCTGACGTTGAGAACGTGAACTCATCGGAGTTCCCGGTGGCGGGATTGGCAAACTCTACGCCCATGACGTCACCCGTTGCCCACACTGAGCCGCCACCTTGCACGAAGAATAATAGCCACGTCGCCAGCGGATCACCGGGATCGATAAAGCCGGCGCTGCTGGTATAGAACGTGGTGGTATCCGGCGGCGTTACCGAGGTATCGATGGAATCCACGGGGGTAACGGTAGAGGTCTCCGCTCCACCATCGTAATCGGTCATCACAACGACAATATAGTCACGACCGCTCATCCGGTAGCGCGGCTCTTCTCCCGCGGTGCCGGGGTCACCAATTCCGTTTGGATCTGCATACGGGGTTGCTTCATCAGCGTTCCGGTTGACGACAGCGGCGTTAACCTGCCGCGGGGGGTCCGACTCCACATCCCATACCTCGAAAGGCAACCATACAGATACGCGCTGATAGGTCGACAGGTCTGGTTCGCCAAAGGAGCCGCGTTCATACTGCGTGCTCCAGGAGCCCCCAGCCGTCACTGGACTGTCATTATCAGCCGCCGTGCCGGTAAACCGGATCTCAAGATCCAGGCTGATAGTCGTGGGGTCCGTGGTTCCACCGGCCCAACCGGCCGTTGCGGCACGACCATTAGCGCCACCAAAGAGCGTGTAGTCACCCCATAGTTCCAGATTCGCCGAACTTGATGTCGTACTGGTAACCGTCGTTGGTGAACCGGTGAGGACTTTCACCGTCACACCATCGACCACCTTCCGATCCTCACCGGTGGTGAAGTCGGTGCTGCTGTCAACGATCACCGTAGTGCCCTTAAGGAGGTTCCACGAGGATGCTGGGAGTCCTCCATTGAAGGTGACGGTGTAACTCGCATCCACCATGGCGGCGGGATCAATCACCGAAACGGTTATGTCGGCGAAGCCACTTCCGGCTGCATGCGTTACTTCGATCGTTTCCCCATAGTCCTCTGAAAACGCATCCCCCGGCGCAGGAATATCCGGCGTCACCGTAACTACGACAGGCGAAGATTCCAGGGTCTTGAACGGCCTGCCTACATTATCTGCCAGATAATTGTAGGCCGTTACCCCAAAATAGTAGGGGATACTGTTTGAAATGGGTTGGGAGCGAATTTTGTCCGTCTCGGTCGAGAAGAACCTCTGGATCCCGGAGTTGGTTCCGGCTTGCTTGGGCTGGTCCACAATAAAGCCGGTCGTAGGATCGACCCCCGGGTCAAAGATGGTCTGTACCAGGTTGGCCACATCGTAGGTGGCCACTTTCACCCCTTCCGAGGGGTTTGCAGTGGCGCTCGGCAGCTGATACACATTGTAACCCTCGAAGGCAAAACCCAGCTCACTGGTCTCCTCGGTGGCCGCTATAGCGGCATCGTCAAAGCCCCAATTGAGTACAATTCGGCCATCCAGGGCGGTGGCTGTAACAGCTGGCGGCGGCTGCGGGCTGGGCAGTGCAAAATCGTTATCAAAGGCAAACTGCGCAAAGGTATCGTGGAACTTCGCAACAGTTACCGATGAAATGTTGTCCTGCCCCAAGCCTCCGACCAGGGCCAGCACCACCGTCTGGGTGTCACCCAGTGCCATGGAGAACGGTCCTGTGGTCATGGTCAATCGCCGGTCGCCGGGAGGTAGCAGAACCCCGTCGATATCTCCCTGACCGGACACGGGATCGCCCGCCAGCACAAACTTGGTCACCTCGCCGGTCACCGTGTTGATCCAGGGGTCCTGGTCCGGGTATTCAGGCCGCGGCAGAAACCCCTCCATGAGGTTGAACCACTGCAGGGTGCCGGCATATTCGGCGAGATCCGGGTCATCGACGGCCGAACCGGCCGCGAAATAGTTAAACACTGTCATGCCCAACGTGTCGCCGTTGACGATGGGCCCCAGCAGGAAGTCATAGCCTCCCGCCGGCACCGGCAGCCCGAAGTTGCCTAAAAAGACGGCATCGGTGGCATTGCCGTTGTACACGTACCCGAACGAAAGGGTGGTGTCGGTGCCCACATAGTCATCGCCGAAATCGCCCAGGTCGGGATCGGACCACTGGGTGAAGTAGACCGTGTCGAGTTTGGCCGTCGGCGAACCACCGGGCAAACCGGTGTAAATGAGCTTGGCCTCTTTGAAGAGAATATTACCCAATGGGTGGTCGGCTGAAAAGTCATAGGCCCAAAAAGTGAGCTGCAATTCCATACCGATAGGCGGCGAACCGTAAGATGTCTCGGAGACGCTGCTGGTGTCGCCATCCTTGATGATTGGCAGGTCGTTGGCCACCAGCCAGATCGTCTGGGTTGCTCCGGGGAACCCGGGAATATCGATGGCAGGGTCATAGAGACCATCGCCGTCCACATCATCGAAAGGCGCCCCGTCAGCGACCGGCCAGTTGTTCCAGTCATATTCATACTGAGCAAAAAGATCGGCGATATGGGCATCCGTGACGCCTCCGATGGCTATCACCTCGAAGCTTGCGGCGTCGGCTGTCAGGTCGGCCGTCGTGTAATCGCTCCTGACGCGCCAGACGTGCCGCTCTGTGAAATCCCCAGAGCCAGTGACATTGTCACTCCCGTCATAGAGGACCTTGCCGGCCTTCAGCCCGGTAGCATAAGTAGCGCCGTTGACCCGCACCCGCGGCAGGTTGCCGTCATCGACCTTGACGCCCCACAGCATGCCCTCGGCGAAGATCAGGCCGCCGGTACCTTTGGGATACTCGCCGGCCGTCCCTTGGGCGCCGATGGTCCAGGGAAAGAAAGCATCCCGGTCCACCCAGAGCGATATATTGTTAATGTTCATGAGGCTCGCCAGTGGTCCATTGGCTGCCAGGCCCTTGGAAAGCCGGGCCTGAGGCACCGAGCCCGTCTCTCGCGCCAGTGCGGACGAGGCTACTAAAAATACGGCGATGACCGTGGTTAGAAATGATCGGCTAACCTTCATTGTTGCTCTCCATTCTAAATGAAATTAAGGCACGCTTCATGGTTTTAAAAACGGTATGGTCTCATAAACCGGGGCAGGTAAAATAACCTGCCCCGGATATCTTCCGACAGGTCTAAAATTTGACCTCGAGACCGAACTTTATCTGACGCGGCGGTCCGAACACGTCCAACCCGACATCGGCAATCATGTGCTCACGGTGTTCCAGGTTGACTGCGCGGTAAAGTTCCTCATAGACCGGACTGTTCGCAGCCAGGAGTTTGTCGCTCAGGGTCGGCGTAGTCAGGAAGCCGTCATCGTAGGCGTCACCGGTACGATTGTACACGTTGATGATGTTCCGCCGGTTAAACAGATTACTGGTGATCAGGTAAGCATCGACATTGACACCCCCAACAGTGAACCCTTTCGTGATCCTCAGATCGGTATTAAAGACCCAGGGTGTTGTGGAGGCGCCAATCGGCTCCACCGGCGTCCGGCCGCGGGCATCACTCTCATTCAAGAGGGCGCCTTCATCAGGCCCCCGCTGACCCCCACTACCCATTGCCCGGGTGAACGGATGCCCACTGTTGAAATTAAGCAGCAGGTTTATGCCGCTGTTGGCCAACAGACCACCCTCCCCCGCGCCATAGCGGTAATCGAAGTTGAGCGTACCCTTGTGCTTCTGCTCAAAGAAGAGCGGAGCAATCAGTGACGGTGCCGCGATGCCCTCATTTTCAAGGTTCCCAGCTGCGGAGTTGGGGAAGGAGTTGGTGCCCCGTGCATCGGTGAAGGTGTAGTTGGCCATGGTCTGGAAACGACCGATCCGCCGGGTGGTTAGGGAGAACTCCACGCCGGTGGCGATGGCGAAGTCACCGTTGATATACGCGAGTGCGGTGCCATTGACGCCGTATGTATTATCCTTTTCTAGCCCTCGACTATCAAGCCTGGCGAGCACCAGTTGGCCGGTGGTGTTGCGGGTGAAGGCCGTAACATCCAGGGCCGCATCTTCAGCAAACTGATAGGACAATCCAACCTCGTACTGGGTCGTGAGAACCGGTTCCAGATCAAAACCTATGGGATCACGGATAAAGTTCTGTCCGCCAAAGGACAGGGCCATTTCAGCCCGGCTCTTGTACGGCAGGCCCAGATCAGGCAGCTGGGCGAACTTCCCGTACTGGAGATGGAAAACCGATTTGTCCGACAGGGGGAAGGCCAGACCGAGCCGGGGTTGCAGGATACCGGCGGCCTCGGACGACTCCAGGCCCTCCTCCTTCACGGTAAAGTTGCCCTGGTCAAACACGGGGTTCGCCGGGTCAACGTGGGTAAAGTCATCCAGGTTCAACAGATCATAACGCAGACCGACATTCACAATCACGTCGGCCATCTCGATCTTGTCATTGACGTAAAACGACGTGGTGGTGGGATGTTTCGCGCCATCCACACCACTGTCCAGTTCATCGCCGAACTCATCATAGCCGACATTCTTGACCCGCGTTCCCCGCAGGGCCCGGGCTGCTGCGTTAGTCTTGTCTTCGAAATCCGCCAGGGTGAGTGTCCCGGTCTCAATCTGTTGATTGATGGTCTGTATTGAGAGGAATTGGTACCGCCGAATCGTATACCGGCGGTAATCAAAGCCCAACTTCAGCTCATGCCTACCCATCTGTGAGTTCAGCCCGGCGTTGAAACCGTTGTAGCTCTGGACAAATTTGGACGGGCCGCGAGTTGCAAAGCCCGGCGTGGCCAGGGCTCCGGGACGGGCAAACCCGAAGTTCTCGAGATTAAAATGGCGATCGAAAGCGAAGGCCCCTGAGAAGGCCTGACCCCACGTAGAATCATTATGCGCTGTTATGCCCATCTGGGATACCTTGGCCGAATCGCCCCAGGCCAGAACATCGGCGAACTTTCCCGGCTTGCCAAAATCGGGGTCGTAGGAATCACGGGTATAATTGAAGCGGTTGAAGTTCAGATTAATCAGCGTGTTGGACGACAGAAAGTAGGTGGCCTTGGCGTTAATGAGCTGACTAAAGTCATCCCGCTGGGCCAGCCGGTCGATGTTGAACAGATTCCTGATGGGCAATCCGTTCAGGATGGATTCCGATGAGGTCCGGCTCAGGGCGAGACGCAGGATCAACGGATTGAAATCAAGGAGCAGGGTGCTGTTGAAGGTGAGTCGGTCGCTTCTACGTCCTTGCACCACGCCGCCATCCCATTGGACGAGCAAACTGTCAGTCGTGAATTCGCCACCGGGGACCCTGTCGATCAGGGGCTGAATCACACCATCGGCATCCACGTTAACTTTGGCCCCCTCCCAGAACTGGGGCGCATAATCGTCAACGCCCAATTTCTGGACGGCGCCGAAGAAGCGGATGTTGGGGGTAAGCGGACCACCCAGCGTCGCGGTGAATTCCCGGCCGCCATAGTCGTAGGTGTCACCACCCGACAACAGGCCGTTAAATGCCGGCGCCAGGCCTTCAGTCTCAAAGAGAACCGAACCGCTAAAGGCGCTGCCGCCCGTCTTCAGTTTCTGCTGGACGATACCGGCATTGGCGCCTCCAATATCGGCAGAGTAGCCACCCAACTGGAGCGAAACCTCTTCCAGAGCATTGGGAATGACGGTGCCCAGGTTAAAGCCACCGCCACCGCCGTTATTGACATTATTGCCTCTTCCGCCCAGCTGGGTTACACCGGCAACCACCAGGGAACGGACGGACGCGCCTTCGATTTCATAGCCCACCTCATCAGGGCGGCTGCCCCGAATGTGCAATTGCTCGTTCTGGAACACCACGCCCGCTTGCGTGTTCCATATTTGCTTTAAATCTCTCGTCGCCAGGTTCTCGAGTTGATCTGCTCCGACACTGCGCACGGCGTTGGTTGCGTTCATGATGATGAGCGCCCGCTGAGCGACCACATCAACGGCCTCGGTCTCTATAGCCTGGGGCGTCAGGGCAAAATCGGTTTCAGTCGTCAAACGGCTGGAAACATGCACGTTGGTCAGCCGGATATTTTGGTAACCGATGAATTCGACGCGCACGACATAGGTGCCCACATCAATACCAAGGACGATGTAGTGACCATCGGCATCGGTGGCCGCCCCGAAGGATGTGCCTTCCACCAGGACGTTGGCGCCAGGCAATGGTTCGCCGGTGGTCTCATCAGTAACCTCACCGGCTATCTTTCCCACCTCCTGGGCGAGAAGGAAAACCGGCAGGAAGAAAATTAACGCAGTCTGTAGAATCCGATTCATGATTACTCCAGCTACTTAGGGTTTAATTGACGGGGGATGTTGGTGGTCATCAAGGCTTCGTGATGCTTGAAATCTATTCCGGCAGCCGAAAGGCTACACCGACACTGCGGCCCCAAGCACACGGTACCGCCTCCAATAACCAATACGCTCATGCCACGCCAACCTCAAAAGTCACTAAATTCCATATAAGAGACATCGTTGTCTCCCGAATTGTGCTCTGATTCTTATAATTTCAGTATATGTCTGGTCTATGCAGTGCGCAGTATACAACGCAATCTTCATTTAAGGCAAATAAAAAAAAGAAAACCTTGGCTGGGACAGAACCGAAAAACATTCTGTAACTGTGTGTTATTATACATTGATACAATTATATTCATTATTTTAAATTATCTAGCGAAAATATCTGGAATGAATATCCGCCAGATCATCAGGCCAACTGTCCTATAGCTGAACGCGCGCCAAGTCACGACGCCGTTGAAAATCTGCAGGCAGTTCGGATTCGATCCGCAGAATAGGGGGGCTCTGAGTTGACGATTGCCCGGTCCCCTGGGGCAAAGATTATCTTTTCCCCTCAACGAGTTTTTGCCAACTTCCTACCTCAATCACGGTAACGCTAGCAGTTATGACCCTCAAGATCACCGGTACTTCCTCGGGCAAGTGGCAGTTTGCCATCGACCGGGGGGGCACCTTCACCGACGTCATCGGGATCGATCCCGACGGGAACGTTCACACCACCAAGCTCCTGTCCCAGGCAACCGCCTACCGGGATGCCGCCCTCGAAGGTATTCGCCGGGTGTTGGGGCTGGGCTCCGAGCGGCGGGTCTATGCCCCCTACGGGCTGGCGGGTGGGCGGCCGGGGGTCAGAGGGCGCAATCTGCTGGTGCGGCGGAACGGCCAGGTGGAGCTGCTCCCCGGCAAAGTGGAAGTGGTGGTGCAGCGAGGCGAGAAGATCGTTCTCAAGACCCCCGGCGGAGGGGGGTATGGTGATGCTTCCTTGGTCGATTCATGACATTTGCGCCAACAGCGCCTGGAAACGGGGATGGTCACGCAGGGGGTCAAGGTCGGAATCATGCTCGATCCATTCCTGGTGGGCAAAGCCCGCCTTTATTGCTTTCTCAAGGTAGTCAACTGCTTTTTCGATCTCACCTAAACGAGAATTGACACAAGCCACGTTATAAAGAACTGCAGAATCTTCGGGGTCTATGGCCAGCGCCCGGCTGGCCCACTCCAGCCCCCGCTCCCGTTCACCAAACTCAATGAGAGCGCCAGCTCCCAAATAAAGCGCACGGGCATCGTCCGGGTTCAGTTCCAGGTGTTGTTCAATGATCTCCAGGGCCCGCCTGTGGGCTGCCTTGGCCTCAGATGCTAGGCCCAAACCGTTATAGACCATGGCCAGGTGCTTTGGCGCCTGAAAGTCCTCGGGGCGAACCTCAGAGGCTTCGTTAAATAGCCGCGCCGCTTTTTCCAGTTTCCCTTGGGCGAAACAGGTGCGAGCATAAAAGAAATGGGCTTCAAAAAGCCTGGGGTTCAGCCGAATGGCCGTCTCGAACTCTTTTTCGGCCTCGTCGTACCGCTTGCTCAGTGAGACCGCCAGTCCATGGGCCACATGGGCTTCGGCCAGGTCCGGGTCCAGTGCCAAGGCCTTCCGGCTGGCCTCCTCAGCCTTACGGAGATTCTCTTCGGTACTCTCCCAATACATATGGAGCCAGGAGCACGAGTCGGCAATACCGGCATAGGCCAGGGCATAGTTGGGATCGATTTGCGTTGCCCGGGTAAACATCTGTTGCGCAAACCCAGAACTTTTGCGGCGCGCTTCGTAGAAGAACTTGCGACCCTGCAAGTAGTAGTCATAAGCCTCAATGCTGCCAGTAGGTGATTTCTCCAGGGCACGTTTTTCACTTTCACTCAGCATAACCCGGAGAGCTTGGACGATATTTCCCGCGATTTCGTCCTGAATGGCGAAGACATCCTTGAGTTCTCGGTCATACTTCTCGGACCAGAGGTGGTAGCCGTCGGTAACATTGATGAGCTGAGCCGAGATTCGCAGCCGGTTATCCGACTTCCTTACACTCCCTTCCAGCACCGTCGCCACATTCAACTTTTGTCCGATCTCGCGGATGTCCTGCTGTTGGCCTTTGAATGCAAAGGCGGAGGTCCGGGCAGATACCCGCAAGTCCTTGATCTTGGTCAGCGCATCGATGAGTTCTTCCGCCATCCCATCGCAGAAATAGTCCTGGTCTTTTTCCGGGCTCAGGTCCATGAAGGGTAGCACCGCAATAGAGGGGGCCGGTGATGCTTCCGGTGAACTCTTTCCGATGGCCGGTGGGGTTTGTGGGGCCGGTCCAGCTGCGGTCGTGGGCGCCGGTGTCGGTGGCCCTTCCTTAGTTGGCGTGCGCACCACCCCTTTCTCGGTGATGTCGAAGGCCCAGGCCAGCCCCACAGCGATAGGGAATCCCAACAACAGCAGCGTGACCACCAGGCTGCCGACCCAGTCGGGAATGTGCATCGCCGGAAAGGCGCCGTCGATGATCTGGATGATGACAAAAGTAACCCCGGCATAAACGATAGCCACCCGGAAGACCCGGCGGCGCTTGAGCTCGGCAAGGAAGGCGGCAAGTTTAGCGGTTGGCTCCGGCATGCCTTGGTAACGACTGGGTTCTCATGGGTCAGGCGAATATAAGGACGATTAGGCCGGGATGCCTGCCCCTAAAGTGAAAAAGCGCCGGGGTTTCTTTCGGGCCGTGCCTCATGTACCATGCAGCTCCCGTTCAGGGTAAGGAGCCGGGCGCAAATACCTGGTCTGGGGGATGGCAGGCAGCCGGTTCCAGCCCCTTGGAATTGCCACTGGCAGCGCTTAACCTTTGGGTTTAATTACCCGATCGATTCCGAAGATAGAAGCTGAGCGGCTGACTGTTGTACCTCCAGCAGGGGTTGCGTTCCCAAACCCATGAATAGAAGGCGGCGTACATGACGACCGAGAACGAGAACCGGCAACCGCACCTGGTCAGGCACCTGGGACTGCTGCAGGCCACGGCCCTGAACATGTCGAATATGATCGGGATCGGTCCCTTCATCACCATCCCGCTCCTCATGTCAGCCATGGGGGGGCCCCAGGCGTTGATCGGCTGGGTGGTAGCGGTGCTCATCGCCATCCCCGACAGCCTGATATGGAGCGAATTGGGAGCCGCCATGCCCGGTTCCGGCGGCAGTTACCTCTACCTGCGGGAGGGTTACGGTCGCGAGCGATACGGCCGGATGATGGCCTTCCTGTTCATCTGGTCCTTTATCCTGAGTGGTCCCCTGGAGATCGCATCGGGCTATATCGGTTTCTCCCAGTATCTGGGCTACGTGTGGCCGGGCATGACCAGGACTCACTTCCTGATGGTGACCACCGTGGTCGGGGGCATCAATATCGCCCTGCTCTATCGCCAGATAACCACCATCGGGAAGATTACCGTGAGTCTCTGGGTGGGCACCATGCTGACCACCGGCGCAGTGATCATCACCGGCCTGCTGCACTTTGATCCGGGCGTGGCTTTCGATTTCCCCCCCGGCGCTTTTGACTTTTCCATTGGATACCTGTTCGGTATGGGAGCAGCCGCCCGCATCGGGATCTACGACTTTCTCGGTTATTACAATGTCTGTTACATCGGCGATGAGGTCAAGAACCCTGGCCGGGTCATCCCCCGGTCGATCATCATCAGCATCATCGGCGTCGCCCTGATTTACATGGCCATTAATCTGTCCATCATCGGTGTCCTGCCGTGGCGGTCGTTCGTACCGGCCGCGGAGAGCCCCGGCGCCCACTTTATTGTGTCGGTCATGATGGAGAAGATTTGGGGCTCACAGGTGGCTACGCTGTTTACCGCCATGATCCTGTGGACGGCCTTCGGCTCGGTCTTTGCCCTGCTGCTGGGTTATTCGCGCATCCCTTATGCAGCCGCCAGGGACGGATACTTTTTCAAGGTTTTCGGCCGTCTGCATCCCAAGAAAAACTTTCCCCATATCTCGTTGGTGGTGCTGGGCAGCATCTCGATCCTGGGCAGTTTCCTATCCCTGGGCCTGGTGATCGATGCACTCATCACGACCCGTATCCTCATTCAATTTATCGGCCAGATCTTTGCCGTCATGCTTCTGAGAAAGTCGGCTCCGGAGATGTCCCGCCCCTATAAGATATGGCTGTATCCCATCCCCAACTTTGTGGCCCTGGTTGGCTGGATATTTGTTTTCGCCACCACCGACTGGCGGGTGGTTGTCTTTGGCCTGGGGACACTGGCCCTCGGCATTGCCGCTTTTTTCATTTGGTCCTGGCGCACCCGGCAGTGGCCCTTCACGCCGTCAGAGGGGATCGGTCTCGGTGCGAGATGACAAGAGGTTATCTGGTCTTGACATCTCCGGGAGCCGTTCCGTCTGGACCGAACCGTTACAATTTACCCGTTGACGGCCCTTGACCTTTAATTTCATCCTCATCGGTCCTCACGATCTAATGTGCCAGCACAAGGAGAACGCTCATGGCTCTAAATTGGCTTGATCTTGCTGCTTTCGTGGCCTTTCTGGCTACGGTGATTGGTATTTCCCTCTATGCATCCAGGGAAGAGGAGACGACGGCCGATTACTTCCTTGCCGGCCGGAAGCTCTCCTGGTGGCTCATCGGGTTTTCACTCATCGCCTCCAATATTTCCACCGAGCATTTCGTCGGTATGGCCGGCCGGGGCTACGACATTGGTCTCGCCATTGCCAGCTACGAGTGGATGGCTGCGGTGACGATGGTGATCGTCGCGATTTTCTTTCTCCCTAAATTCCTGCGCAGCGGGATCTATACGATCCCCGAGTACCTGGAATACCGCTACAGTACCGGGGCGCGTACCCTCATGGCCGGTTACGTGATGGTGGCGTATGTCGTGGTGGCTCTGGCTTCGGTGTTGTATGCCGGTTCGCTGGCCCTCCAGTCAATTTTCGGCATGGATATTATCGCGGGTGTCTGGCTCATCGGCATTATTGCCGGCACGTATACCATCTACGGTGGGCTCAAGGCCGTGGTCTGGTCCGATCTACTCCAGGGGGTGGCCCTCATATTGGGCGGCCTTCTGGTGATGGTGCTGGGTTTTCAGGCCGTGGGCGGCTGGAGCGAATTTGTGGCCGGTTCCGCCGGGAAGCTCCACACGGTGTTGCCCTGGAATCACCCCGAGATGCCCTGGGTGGCGGTGTTTATCGGCGGCCTGTGGATTCCCAACCTGTATTACTGGGGCCTCAACCAGTTTATCACCCAACGGACCCTGGGGGCCAGGAACCTGGCAGAAGGTCAAAAGGGCATTTTCCTGGCGGCCTATATTAAACTGTTTATCCCCTTCATCATCGTGTTCCCGGGCATCATGGCTTACCAGCTTTATGGGAGCGACATACCCCAGGCCGACCAGGCCTATCCTTACATGATCAGCCGTATCCTGCCCGCCGGCCTGCGGGGCATCATGTTCGCCGCCCTGTTTGGCGCGGTCCTGAGTTCCCTGGACTCCATGTTGAACTCGGCCGCCACCATTTTCACCATCGATATCTATAAGCGCCATTTGAAAAAGGACGCCCCCAACCGCACCTTGGTGACCGTGGGACGAATAGCCACGGCGGTCTTCGTGGTGATCGGCGGGCTGTGGGTCCCGGTGGTGGCCGGATTCGGCAGCATCTTCCAGTATATGCAGATGATCTGGGGCTTTATTTCACCCGGTATCGTGGCTTCATTTCTGTTCGGGATGTTGGTGAAAAAAGCGCCCCCGGCGGCGGCCATCGGCGCCATGATTCTGGGCGTGCCGGTGTATGGACTGTTGCTGCTGCTACTGCCGGAGATAGCCTTTCTCCATCACATGGCCATCACGTTCCTGCTACTGATCGCTTACATGGCCGCAATCACCTGGGCCCGGCCCCTGGCCGAACCGGTCATTATGCCGGTACGGGGTGAGTTGGACCTGACCCCCTCTCCCGGCGTAAAACTGATGGGGGCTGGGGTCATTGTGGGGGC
>CAZJBG010000027.1:0-5237 GCA_964543925.1 uncultured bacterium | reverse complement strand
GGGGGCGGCGGCGCTGTATGTGATCTTCTGGTAACCGGTGAACGGTTCCTCCCATGGGGCCTTTCAATCGATTGGATGATGTGACCATCCACCAATTGATCCAGAAATATGGTGAGCATTTTAAGGGCGAGCCGCGGGTGTTTCGGGCTCCTGGACGGGTCAACCTTATCGGTGAGCACACCGATTACAACGACGGTTTTGTCTTTCCCATGGCCATCGAGCTGACCACCGATCTGGTCATCACCTCCAGGGAAGATCGTCTTCTTCGGATATGGTCCGAAAACATGCAGGAGTTGGCGACCCGCTCGCTCGACAATCTGGAGCGGGAAGACCATTGGAGCGACTACGTGGCCGGTGTCGCCGGCGTTCTGGAAGGGGCGGGGTATCCCCTGATGGGAGCGGATATCTATGTGGCCAGCGATGTGCCTGTCGGAGCGGGTCTGGGCTCTTCCGCTGCCCTTGAGGTTGCTGCCGCCCGGGCACTGTTAAGCCTCGCCGGTCTGGAGCTGCATTCGGTACGTTTGGCCCAATTGAGCCAGCGGGCCGAAAATGAGTTCGTGGGGATGAATTGCGGCATTATGGACCAGTTTATCGCCGTGCATGGTGAACGGGACAAGGCCATATGGCTGGATTGCCGCAGCCTGGACTATAAGCCGGTTCGGTTGCCGTCAGACCGGGTGCGGGTCGTCATAGGCGACACCATGGTCCGTCACCAGTTAGGTTCGACCGAATATGGTAAGCGCCGTGCTGAATGTGAGGAGGGGGTCGGCCTGCTGGCCGAGGTCTATCCGGGCATAGGCGCCCTGCGCGATATATCCCTCGAGCAGTTTAACCAAGTTAAAGATCGGCTGCCGGAAATCATTCGCCATCGGTGCCGCCACGTGATTTCGGAGAATGACCGGGTTCAGGCGGCCGTGGAAGCGCTGCACCGGGACGATCTTTCCCGGTTCGGCTCGCTGATGAATACCTCCCACGACAGCCTGCGGGACGACTATGCGGTCAGCTGCACTGAATTGGATACCATGGTGGCTATTGCCCGCGGACTGCCCGGTGTGCTGGGCGCTCGCATGACCGGCGGCGGCTTCGGGGGCTGCACCGTCAATCTGGTCCAGGTAGACCAGGTGGACGACGTCTGTACCGCCCTGGCCCGGCAATATGAAGAGGCCACCGGGCAAGCGCCCACCCTTTACGTTTCCAGTGCGGCCCCCGGGGTGCACGAGGTAACGGTGGCGGTTGGACAGTCATAGACCGCAGGTCGTGCAGCTGCAGCTTCAAGACATCCACCGGCAGCCCCATCGTCGCCTCAATATTTTGACCGGTGATTGGGTCCTGGTCTCACCGCAGCGCACCGAGCGTCCCTGGCAGGGCCAGGAGGAGCCGCTTCCGGCACCCCCCGGACCGGCCCATGACCCTGACTGCTACCTGTGTCCCGGTAACGAGCGGGCCGGTGGCCACAAGAATCCCCATTATACGGATACCTATGTCTTTGATAATGACTTTAGCGCCCTGCGTCCCGAGGATCCGTCCGCGAGGGTCAACCGTCATGACCTCCTGATTGCCGAAGGTGAGACGGGGTTCTGCCGGGTGGTGTGCTTCGCCCCCCGCCACGACCTCACCCTGGCTACGATGGAACCGGGCCAGATCATGCAGGTCGTGCAGACCTGGCGGGAGGAATATGTGAGCCTGGGGGGCCGGGAACAGGTCAACCATGTGCAAATCTTTGAAAACAGGGGCCGGATGATGGGCTGCAGCAACGCCCATCCCCACGGCCAGATCTGGGCCCAGAGCACCATCCCCGATGGGCCGGGCAAGGAGCTGCGGGAGCTGGCGGCCTATCATCGCGAGCATGACAGCTGCATGCTATGTGACTACGTGGTCCTGGAGCTTAAGCAGCAGGAGCGGCTGGTTATCGAGAATGAGGACTTCGTGGCCGTCGTGCCCTATTGGGCCGTGTGGCCTTTCGAGACCTTGATCCTCAGTCGGGGGCATAGGGGGCACCTGGGGGAGCTGAGCGCCGCGGAACTCAGCTCCTTTGCAAACATCCTCATGGGACTGACGGGGCGCTACGATCAGCTCTTCCAGATTCCCTTCCCCTACTCGTCAGGCCTGCATCAAAGTCCCACTGATGGAGCGCCCCATCTGGAGGCTCACTTTCATATGCACTTTTATCCCCCCCTGCTGCGGTCGGCCACTGTGAGGAAGTTCATGGTGGGCTATGAGCTGCTGGCCGAACCCCAGCGTGACCTGACGCCCGAAGACGCCGCCCGGCGACTGCGGGAACTGCCCGAGACCCGGAACGAACACATATCATGAGAGGGGAGATCGTTCAGTGAAGCACACATATCACCTGCTATTGACCAGTCTGTGGCTGGGTTTGGGGTTCCTGCCGGCCCAAACGTTACCCGGGCCACCGGAAAACTTCACTATCGCATTTCTCGGCGATCAGGGTCTGGGCGCCAACGCGGAGGCGGTGCTGCACCTCGTGAAATCCGAAGGGGCGCATATGGTGCTGCATCAGGGCGATTTCGATTATGAGGATGACCCCCAGGCCTGGATGGCCCAGATCGATGCCGTCCTGGGGCCCGATTTTCCCTATTTTGCCTCTGTGGGCAATCATGATGAGCTGGCATGGGGTGGTGCTGAAGGCTATCAACAGCTCCTGGAAGGGCGGGCCAGACGCCAGGGATTCAGCTGGGAGGGAGAATACGGGGTTCAGTCATCCATGAACTTCCGGGGAGTCTTCATCATTTTTACCGCCCCGGGCGTCATGGGCCGGGGCCACGACCGGTATATCCATGATCAGCTGGCATCAAGTCGCGCCCTCTGGCGCATCTGCAGCTGGCATAAAAACATGCGCCGGATGCAGCTGGGGAGAAAGTCCGATGAGACCGGTTGGGGCGTCTACGAGGAAGCCCGCACCGGCGGCGCCATCATTGCCACGGGGCACGAGCATTCCTACAGCCGGACTCACCTGCTCAGCGACTTCACCCACCAGACGGTAGCCAGCATGTCGGACACCCTGGTGCTTACCAAGGGCAGGAGTTTTGCCTTTGTCTCCGGTATCGGCGGGAAGGGCCTCCGTCGCCAGGTCCAACCGGATGACGACTGGTGGGCCAGCATCTATACCACTGACCAAGGTTCCAACCATGGCGCCCTGTTCGGCGTCTTCAATGCCGACGGACAGGCGAACCTGGCCCGTTTCTACTTCAAGAACATCGCCGGCGCGGTCATCGACAGTTTCGTGGTGATCAGCCGGGTTGGGACCGAGCATGAACGGGCCGTATCTGAATGATCCCTCGCCGCACAGCGATTCCCGGCGCATAGCCGCGGGTTTCCCCCTGGCCGGGAGCCGTAACTAGCTTTCCGCCAGCCGGTAGGTCTGCACCGCCAAGCCGTAGGCCGGGCCTCGATCATCACATGGGCATCGCTCAGGTCGATGATGTGGCGGGCCATCGGGACTGTTCAACATAATGATCGCATTGAAAGAGGATGCATGGCCGGGGATTTCACATTATATTGTGGATCAGCAGTCATGTCGTTACGCCCATCGCATTTACTTAAAGATCGCACCGGCGAAGTCGGTCTTTACCGATCTTGGCGATGCCCGCGGTCTGGCCGGGGAGAAGCAGTGGGGACCAGCGCCTGGTACCCCCGGAAATTCCGAGAAAAAAATAGTTAGCAAAAGGGAGCGGAGAGATGGCCTCAATTGAGCTGATGGTGAACGGTACCAAGCGGGTGGTGGATGCCGACCCCGATACCCCTTTGCTGTGGGTGCTCCGGGACGATCTCGGCCTCACGGGCACAAAATATTCCTGCGGCATGTCGATCTGCGGCGCCTGTACGGTCCTGGTTGACGGCGAACCGATGCGCACCTGTGTGGAAGCGGTCTCTCAGGTGGCCGGTCGGGCGATCACGACCATTGAGGGCCTGTCCACCGATGTCAGTCATCCGCTGCAGAAGGCCTGGATCGCTGTCGATGCCCCCCAATGCGGCTATTGCCAATCGGGGCAGATCATGACGGCGGCGGCCCTTCTGGCCCGGAAGGCCCATCCCAGTGACGCCGATATCGATGAGGCTATGAGCGGTGTGCTGTGCCGCTGCGGCACCTACCAGAGAATACGAAGCGCCATTCATTTGGCGGCGCAGGAGGTTTAAGATGGCCGGCACGACAACCGTTACCCGCGGCGAATTTCTTAAGATTTCAGCAACTTCCGGGGCCGGACTGATCCTCGGCTTTCACCTATTCGGGAGGCATGGACTCAAGGCGGCGGAGACCGCCGACGTGTTCGAGCCCAACGTCTGGCTGGGGGTTGCGCCCTCCGGGGAGGTGACCATCATCATGCACCGGGCCGAGATGGGGCAGAAGATATGGACCTCGCTCCCCATGATCGTGGCCGAGGAGTTGGGCGCCGACTGGTCCAAGGTCACGGTCAAGCAGGGTGATGTGAACCGAGCCTATGGCGGACAGAACACGGGTGGCAGCGCCTCGATCCGCACCTGCTATGACAAGCTGCGCAAGGCCGGTGCGACGGCCCGGGCCATGCTCATTGCAGCCGCGGCCCAGACCTGGAATGTCTCCCCCGGCAGTTGTCGTGCCGCAGAGGGGACCGTCACCCATAGTGCGACCAACCGGACCTTGACCTACGGTGAGCTGGCCCAGAAGGCTGCCCAACTCCCGGTGCCCGAGGAAGTTATCCTGAAGGCCCCCAAGGACTACACTATTATTGGGCAGGATCTTCGGGGCAGGGAAGTGCCCACCAAAGTGAACGGCAGCGCCATTTTTGGGTATGACTACACCATGCCGGGCATGTTGGTGGCCACGGTGGCCCGCTGCCCCGTATTCGGCGGCAAGCCGGCGAGCTATGAGGAAGGGTCAGCCAAATCCGTGACCAAGGTGCGCCATGTCGTCGAAATCTCCAGCGGCGTGGCCGTGGTGGCCGACAACACCTGGGCGGCCATGCAGGGGCGGGAGGCCCTCAAAATCACCTGGGATGAGGGTCCCAACGCCGGCCTGAGCAGCGCCGATATTTCCAAGGCCTTTGCCGCGGCAGCGGAAAAACCGGGCGAAGTGCTGCTGGAAGAGGGTGACGCCGCCGGGGCCCTGGCCTCTGCCAGGAAAAAGTTGGATGCGGTCTACGAGGTGCCCTACATCGATCACGCCCCTATGGAGCCGATGAACGCCAGCGCCCATGTCCGTGACGGCGTGTGCGAGATTTGGGCCCCCACCCAGACCCCCA
>CAZJBG010000026.1:3623-21465 GCA_964543925.1 uncultured bacterium | reverse complement strand
ACCAGTTTTTCAAACGTCTGGTGATCCTTCCACCACTGGAGGATTTTGTGCTCCTGACGGGCGAAATCAACCCTGGCATCAACGGGATTATAATTCCGTTCCATTCGAGAAAGTTACCCGTATCCCCAGGAAATGTCAACGAGCCATCAGGTTCTCAATATGGCAGAGGCCCGGCGTATGCCGGGCCTCTGCCTCGTCAATCCTTGCGTCAACTATCTGATAGTTAACCGAGTTCAATGCCTACAAATCTGAAACCATTACCCTTGGCAACCCGCAGTAGAACGGTGTCACCCTTTTTATACGATTTGAGGGCCTTGCGATAATCGCGCATATTTTGAATGGGATCATCCCCAATCTGCACCACCACATCACCGGGTTCGATACCACCCCGGGCCGCCTGGCTGTAGCGCTCAACCCGGATGACCACCACGCCGTTTTCAGCCTGGATGTCAAAGCGTTGCGCGGCCCGGCCATCCAGGCCCGTTACGGCAAACCCCGTCCGGTCGAAGGCATCGGAATCCACGTCCGGCACGACTTCCCTGGCCGCAATCGGTTCCGGCTCCAACTCGCCCAGCTTCACAGTGATGATTTTTTCCTTGCCCTTGCGCATGAGGGTGATCTTGCGCCGGTCACCGGGCCGGGAGGAGGAGACAACGTTTCGCAGGTGAGCCGCATCCCGGATGGTAACATCATCCACCTTCACGATAAGATCCTGCTCTTTGATTCCCGCATTCTCAGCCGCCGTTCCTTCCATCACGGTGATGACCAGTGCGCCATCCATATTTTTAGTCTTGAGGGCCTTGGCCATCGCGGCGTCCAGATTCTGCGGCAACACGCCCAGCAGGGCGCGGGTGACCTTGCCATCTTCCACCAGATCGCCCACGATCCGCTTCACCAGATTGATGGGAATGGCAAAGCCCACCCCCGAGTTGGATCGGGAAAAGCCATCGGTAGCAATGGCGGTGTTGATACCGACCAGTTCCCCATCCAGGGTCACCAGGGCCCCACCACTGTTGCCGGGATTGATGGCGGCGTCGGTCTGGATGAAATCCTCATAATTGCGTCGGCGCATGACGGTGCTGCGACCTATGGCGCTGACGATGCCCGCCGTTATGGTATGATCCAGGTTCTGGCTGAAGGGGCTCCCGATGGCCAATACCCACTCGCCTACGCGCAACTTATCGGAGTCCCCGAGCTGCACCTGGACCAGGTTATCCACCGACACCTTGATGACCGCCAGGTCGGTGAGGGGATCGGTGCCTACGATCTCGGCTGACACTTCCCGGTGGTCATAAAGACGGACCCTGATTTCCTCAGCATCCTCCACCACATGGTTGTTGGTGACAATATAGCCCTGGTCGCCGTCGAAGATAATGCCTGAACCCAGGACCGTGCCCCGGGACTCAGGCTCGGGGGCAGAGTCGTCACCCCAGAAATCGGAAAAAGGATGGCGAAACCGGCTGCGGACCACGCGCTCGGATAAAATGGTCACCACCCCCGGGCTGGCCTTGGAAGCCGCTGCTACAAAGGCGTCGTTGATCTGGGTGACGGTGACATTCTCCGCTGGCGCCGCCGGTGGTGCGGCCGCCAGGCTCAAGCTGGCCGCCAGCAACATCGCCGCCAACCAAATTTGATAGTATCGTTTGGTCATGATCGATCCTTCATTCAATGAGTTCAAACTTTTCATCTTATTACAAAACGTAGGCAGCTCTCCTCGTACAGCAGATATTGACTTCTATGCAGGTGACCCGCCAAAGGTTCCCAGGACCCCGACTTTTAGTCGCCTGGTGACCTCATTGGCGGCCAGCCCCACCGTGCTACCCCACCCCGGTTGCGCCGACCCCCAGGCGAGCTTTGATAGCCAGGATCTTCAGCAGCAGATCCCGTTTTGATCCGTGGAAGTCGTATTCGAAAACCAGCAGCGACCTGGGCCCATCGGCTCGAATGTCCACCAGGAGGCGGTCGAACTGCTCGGTCACACGACTGAGTTCCTGCATAAGGGGCGTGGACGTGCTGCTCGCCGCCCGCAGTTCCAGATAGGCGGTGTCGGCGGCCTGGAGCAGGCCCAACGTCTCGGGCGCCGACAGAAAACGGGCGAACTCCTGTATCAGGCTGTCTCCATCCCGGTTCTTGATCACCTCCCACGCCCTGGCGATGTGGATAACGACGGCCTGCTGACGATTGAGGGCGGCCAGCGATGCGGGCATTAACCTCTGGAGGGTTGAATCGGCCATATCGAACTCCGGCAGCTTGAGGGCCGCTAACGCAGGATTTCTTTCTATGGGCGGCCGCTCCAGTTCCAGGATACGGAAGATATCAGCAGAGTCCACATACACCGGATGCAAGAACCGCAGGACACCGATGGTTCGGCTGGTGCCCGCGCTGTCGCCTTGACGCCACTGCTGTACGGCGGTATGCTCCATCTTCTTGATCCGCCGGATCAGTAGAATGTGTTGCCGGGCCACATCGACTTCCTCGTTAAAGGGGTAGGCTCGCGCATAGAGCACCATCTCCCGCCGGGCATGACTGATCCGGCCCTCCCGGTAGAGGGTCAGGGCATGCTCCATATCGGGACGAGCCGCCTGGCAGGTCAGCAGCAGGAGCAGTCCCCCTAAACCCAGGAGGCGCCACGTTCGGGCGCTCACGGCTCCGCCCCAACCGCTGGCGGGTCTGCCACGGCCTTCACCAGCGGGAAGGAAATCCGAAGGGATAAGCCGGTGAGACGGGAATATTCACTGGGCAGGCCGTTCACCGAGTGGGGGTAATCGGCAAACCGGCTTTCCCAGAGCGGGTGCTGCTCATTGAAGGCCCGGGGGTTGATCACGGCCCGGATGGGCATGGCACTGAAATCGTGAAAGTAGCCCAGTTCCCATTGGAACCGGTAGAACCGGCGCGGCGTCTCCCCCTCACCCCATTTGATGGCCGGCGCCCCGCCGATAAGAATCCCGAAGCGCTGGCTACGGCGCCCACTTATGCCATCCAGGATGAGCATGCCCCGCAAGCCGTAATAGCGCAGCTTCCGTCTCGTGATATTTTTCTTTTTATTCACCTTGGTTTTACGGACGACCCGGTAATAGGTGTAGTCGATATTGTGGTTGGGGTTGAAGCTGTAGGCCAGGTTGAGCAGGTCGGAGCGATCCCCCTTGTCCACCAGCAGACGAGTCATATCGATGCCGGACCCGTAAATGGGCATGCCCAATCGCAGGCCCAGATCCCATTTGTCGGTCAACCCGCGCCGGTAAAAAACCAGGGGCAGGACGTTCTCGGCGCTCAAGGTATAGCCGTAGTAGCTCTCCCCCTGTTTCAACGGCACGGGGCTGATGGTGGGGTGCGTGGCGCATCCGGTGAGCGCCACCCCCAGCATGATCATATGCAACCGGTGGGACATCCCCGGTAGATTAGGGCAGGGGATGGTTAAAAGTCAAGTAAGCCCGGTTCGACGCCAACATGAATTTTCAACCGTGCAGGGACGGGCCAGCGGACCCTTTCGAGCCGGTCAGGGCGCCTGGCACGTGGGACACAGATGGGTGCCGCGCTGGGCGACCCGGATCTTCACCACCGGGGTGGAACAGACCGGGCAGGGCTCGCCCTCCCGCCTGAACACCTGCAGCTCCTCACGGAACCGCCCGCTGTTGCCGGTCCCGTACTGGAAATTGATGATGGTGGTGCCGTTGTGCTCGATGCTGTGCTGAAGGATTTCGCGGATGGCGCGATGCAACGCCTCCGCTTTGGCGGGAGGTTGGCTGGCGGCCTCGGCCAGGGGATGAATGCCGGCGGCAAACAGGGCCTCATCCACGTAGATATTGCCCAACCCGGCGATAAAGCCCTGATCCAGCAGCAGGGGCTTGATCTGGCGTCGACGTCCCTGCAGCAGCTGGTAAAACCGCTCGGCAGTGAACGCCGGCGATAGGGGTTCAGGCCCCAGTTTGGCCTCCAGCGGCGCCAGGTCCGCCAGGTAGCCCAGGCGGCCGAACTTGCGCATGTCCCGAAAAACAAGCCGGTGGCTATCGGATAGGGCTATCACGGCGGTCACGTGGCGTTGATCCCCTGCATTACCCGGAGACGCCAGCAGCAGCCGTCCGGTCATGCGCAGGTGCAGATGGATATGGCCCCGGTCCAGGTGCAGCAGGATGAACTTTCCCCGTCGCCGCACGTCGCGAATCGTCCGGCCCACCACTTCCCGGGCAAAAGCATCGGGGGCAGCCGGGGCCGTCACCTTGGGCCAGGGGGCCGTGAACCCGGTGATGGTCCGCCCCTGCAGCTGGGGGCGCAGATACCGCACCACGGTCTCGACTTCGGGGAGCTCCGGCATGGGGGAAGTTAAGGAGGAGCGGCAGCCTCGGTCAGCTACGGGGACTCATCCGCCAACACCACCGGGTCAATAACGATACAAAACACTCCTGGGCGAATTGCGCACCCAGAGCGTCACCGAATCGGCATCAGCCTGCCACTCCCGAATGGGGGACAGATCGATAATCAGGGACTGCTGCACGCCGGCCAGGCAGGTGTCGCCGCGGGTCTCGTGCAGGAACAGAGCGTACATGCGCGGTGGTTGACTGCCGGCCCGGGCTCGGGAGCCAATGAGCGTAAACTCATGGACCTCGCATTCGCCGGCGTAACGGATGGTCACCGTCAGAATGTCTTCGCTAATGGCAATACTGTCGATTCTAAAGGGCGCCTGAGTCATGTTGAAATAATCATCGTAGACGTCACTTTCAACCAGATTGATCTGATCAATCTCCAGGACGATTGGCTCGCGGCCATCGTAGCACCCGGCCAACAGGATACACATTCCCAACAGGGCGGCTACAGATCGCTTGCGGGCAATCCATCGCTCGTCTTGTAGGTTACAGCTTCGCAATTTGCAGATGGGCCACGTAATCGGCGTGCTGGGATTGCCCCCTGTCAATGCTTGGATAAGGATCAAGTTGCATAAGGGTAAGGCTATAGTCTAATGTGTCCCCGTGTTCATGGGCCAAGGTGTCTTCCATGAAAACATAGCCGCCGATCCCGATCTCAAGGCGTACGGTATCCGGGGCAGGGCCATACAGCCAGAGGCCGATGGTGGCACGACCGGCCCAAATACAAAACATCTCCAGCCCACACCGTGATTCGTTGATGACCCGATCGAAACCGATCTCCAGACTGCCAGGTCCTACGCGCGTGCTTGCCCCGTAAGCCAGGATAACCGACTCATCGAACGCCCCGCTCGGATCCGGCTCCTCCTCGCAAGGAGGCCACAGCAACAGCATGATGATCAGTAGACCTTTCATGACGCCCTCCGGTGTTCCCAAGCAGCCCGCAAACAAATGTATGCATCGGCCCCGCCAATTCCAAGCTGTACCGGCCCCCTGCCGGCCCTAGCTTCATCCGTCACCATCATGTACCAGCCCACCAAGTTAACGCCCAGCCCCAGACCATGAAACAGGCTCCCTTCCCCCTTGCCGTCGGTGTAGTCCTGTGCGGGTCCCTCATGGCCTCCTCATCGGCCATCTGGATTCGATTCCTCCCGGGGGTCTCCCCCATCGTCATCGGGTTTATCCGCGTCTGTGGGGCTACGGTCATATTTCTTCCCTGGTATCTGCGGGAACTCGGCCGGCAGCGGCCCCCGTGGCATGCTTTCCGCTATTCGATCCTGGCCGGCACGGCCCTGGCCCTGCATTTCGCCACCTGGATTGCCTCCTTGTCCTATACCACCGTGGCCCTTTCGGTCCTTTTCGTGGCGACCCATCCCATTTTCGTGATCGCCCTGTCTGCGGGGGTCTTGCGCACCTCCCCGGCCCGGAGCCAGCTGCTCGGCGCCGGCGTGGCGCTGACGGGGGTGCTCTTTATCCAGTGGCAAAACATCGGACCGGGATTATCCGCGGGCGGGTTGGAGGGCCAGGCCTTCGGCAATCTGCTGGCTCTGGGCGGCGGTTTTTTTGCGGCGGTCTATATGCTGTTCAGTCAGGAGGCCCGCAAGTCGTTGAGCACCATCCTCCACGTGGAGGTCACCTACGCCACCGCCGCTGTGGTGCTGCTCCTGGCCGCCCTGGTCCTGGGCCAGGCGCCCCTGCCGCAGGGCCGCGAGCCGTGGCTCTATCTGGTCATGCTCATCCTGGTGCCCACCATCGGGGGACATACCATTTTCAACTGGGGCATTCACCACCTGGGGGCCACCCTGGTTTCCCTGATCGGACTGCTGGAACCGGTGGAATCAACCCTGCTGGCCTTGATCTTCCTGGGTGAGGGCCTGCCCCTTGATACGGTGCTGGGAGGTATCGTCATCCTGTGCGGACTGACCCTGGCGCTCTGGCAGCCCATGCGGGATCGCGGGGCTTTCCAGCGGACGCCTGAGAGCCCGTGAACCGTCGAAATTCAGGGGTGACCGATGCGCTTTAAAGGGGTGTTGGTTGGAGGACTCCTCCGCCACCGGCTGGTGGAGTCATGGTCGCTGGGGCATCAATTAAGCATGAGCATGAGGAGCGCGACGCCCACAAAAGAGACCAGAAACAGGGCCACTTTGAGATAGACCTTGCGGCGAAACCAAATCTGGTGCTCCGGGGCCATACCCTTGAGGTCCAAGAAGAATGGGGCTGGTGTCTCCAGCTCGGATTTGCCGGTGTTGGATTGGGAGTTTATCATCTGCATCGCGTCCATATGCGCCCCAATAGTACGGGTCCGGGCGATGCGGCCATATGTCCCCCATCACATGGCGCCGGATAATGTGACCCCCATCAATCAATCGAGCAAAAAAGGGAAAACCCGATTCCCCGCAGCATGGGTAGGGGGCACCGCCTCATACCCGGATATAGCCCCGGGCCTTGGACGCCCGGTAGACCCGGTCCAGGGCAATGGCGAAGCAGGCCTGGCGTAAGGAGCACTGATATTTTTTGGTGTACTCCATCACCTGAGCAAAAGCCTTTCCGAGGATGGCGTGGAGCTCGTCGTTGATGCGCGCTTCTTTCCACGCAAACTGCTGAATATTCTGGGCCCATTCGAAATAACTTACCGTGACACCCCCGGCGTTGGCGATGAGGTCGGGGATCATCACCACGCCATTCTTCGCCAGAATATCCTCCCCGTCCGGTGAGACCGGATGGTTGGCCGCCTCCACCACCACCTGCGCTTTGATCTTCGAAGCATTGTCACCGGTGATGACGCCACCCAGAGCCGCCGGGACCAGAAAATCGCACTCCTGGTAAAGGATCTCATCGCTCTCAAAGGGGTCGCCCCCCTCAAACCCAACCACCGAACCGGTCGCTTTCACATGGTCCATGAGGTTGGGAATATTCAGCCCCTTGTCATTCTTGACGCCGCCTCCGACATCGTTGACGGCTATCACCCTGGCCCCTTTTTGGGCGAAGTTCAACGCCGCAAATGAGCCTACGTTACCAAACCCCTGGACCACCACATGGGCACCCTCGAGAGACAGGGCACTCGCTTTGGCCCACTGCTCCGCCACGATCACCACCCCTTTGCCCGTGGCATCTTCCCGGCCTACCGAGCCCCCCAATTCCAGCGGCTTGCCGGTTACAATGGCCGGGGTATGGCCGTTTATGCGGCCATAGGCGGCCATGGCCCAACCCATGACCTTGGCGTTGGTGCCCATGTCGGGCGCCGGCACATCGCGATTGGGTCCCAGAATCATGGCGATGCGAGAAAAGAAAGTGTTGGTCAGCTCAAAAAGTTCGTCGTCGCTCATGGCGGAAGGATCGCAGGCCACGCCCCCCTTGGCCCCGCCAAAGGGGATATTCACCAGGGCTGTTTTCCAGGTCATGAGGGACGCCAGGGCCCGCACCTCATCCAGGTCGACGTGGGGATGGTAGCGGATGCCCCCCTTATAGGGCCCCCGGGCCGCGTTGTGCTGGATGCGGTAACCGGTAAATACGTCCAGGCGCCCGTTGCTGAACAGGGGAATCTCTACCCGGATCTCCCGATAAGGATTTTCCAGCAGAACCATAGCCGCCTTGGGCACACCGGCAATTTCACGGGCCTCATCCAACCGCTGGTTGACCTCTTCAAATGGAGATAGGGTTTTCTTCGAATCTTTAGCGGTCATCGCTTGCTCCTTTTTCCGTGGATATATTTCTGTGGGTTGACCGGGATGCGCGTTAAAAAATGGGGAAGGGATGCAGGGGAATGGCTCCTAGAGTCCGGTCGGTTTGGCCGCGCCACAATAGATGCAGGATTCGCCCATCTGGACATGAAACCCGCATTCGGGGCAGTCCCATTCCTCCAGGCCACTTGTGTCCTCCGGCCTATCAAGGTTGTTTCGATAATCCCGGTATGCCACCAACCCAAAGTAAGTGAGAATCAGCAGGATTACCAGAAAAATGAGGGTGCTCATGGTGGTGGATACTTACTGCAGATTTATGAACTCCGCCACACTCAAACCAGCCTGGCGAATGATAGCGCGCAGGGTTCCTTTTGCCACTTCACGATGATCGGGAACGGTAAGGCGGCGATAGGGATGTGAGGTCTGTCTCAGAACGATGTGGCTGCCTTTCTGGTGGTCGCGCTCATAGCCGATTTTTCTTAAGGCAAGCACAACTTGCCTACCCGAAAGAGTAGGCAATTTACTCAAATCGCGACCTCCACCACTTCCTCTTCAATGGGTGGAGGTATAGGTTCGCTGTGAGCTTTTAGGCTTTCAAGATAGGCTGCAATAGCCTCATGAATATTTTCCAGGGCCTCTTTCCTTGTTTTCCCTTGGGAAATACACCCGGGTAAGGCTGGTACCTCAACGATAAACATCCCATCCTCATCTTGTTCGATTAAAACACGGTATTTCATCTTTTCCTCCAATGCTGTTCGCTCCTTGCGCAACATGTTTAGTCGCTACACCCTGAATAGCGGTGCCGGCTCAAGCGAAAGGCTAGGTTTTTCTTCAGCCCATAGTTTGATAATTCCTGGTATGACATCCAGGTACATAATTAAAATATCGAAGGAACTTAATAACAATTTTATTGCGTTCTTCAGCTTTCCACACCGTCCCTTCCCTGGCATACGCTTAGGGCTACAAACCCAGCAAAGGAGACAACTGCCGCTCAATCTCCGCCCAGTTGTACAGCGGCGAGCGTTTCACCACCAGCTCCCGGCCCCGACATTTCAGCTCCGTCACCCCTTCAATGGCGTATACCGCCGCCGTGAAGGGATGGGCCCGGCTTACCTTCAGTCCCTCCACCACCGTGAGGTGGGCAAAGGCCACCGGCATGCCATAGCTGCGGCGCGGTTCGGAGCCGTCCACCGGGGTCAGTTTGAACGGACCGAGCATACCGGCCAAGACTTTTTCCACCAGGTAATCCACGAGCAGCTGCCAGGTGTAACCCTTCTTGAAGGTACGAAAGCGAATCCGATGCCGCATCACGTGCACATCGGATATGGGCTGAAAGATGAAAAAAGGTTGTATCCAGTCCGGGGCCCGCATCATGGTTGATCGGTTGTACTTTTCAGCCATCTCGTCGGTCAGGTGACGGCGGACATGCATGAGATAAAAGTGGGGGTTGCCGGCCGCTTCGAATCCGATGGGCACCGGTTCGGCTTCAGCGGTCATGGCAAGGCCTCACCGGTGATCCCGGGGAGGATACGGCGTGTGGGGTTCACCAGGAATATGGGGTGGGAGCAAAGCCGTTGAAACGGCTGTGAGGGGTGGCCGCCGGCCATGCCCGGAGATGGGCGCACGTCCAGCTGCAAGCCTACTGGTGCAGACGCGCGGTAACCCCCTGGATGGCATGTATAAACTTCTCAATCTGGTTATGGGTATGGAACAAATCGTCCACGGGATGACCAATATCATGAGGGTACACATCAATATCCAGTTCGAGCAGGAAGGTGGACTCCATCTTCAACCGATAGTCCCGAATGATCTCCTTGGCCACCTGTTTCTCCCGCAGATAATTGATATAAAACTTGACCTGTCCATCCGTCGTCAGGTTGAACAGGGGTAAGAGCCCTTCATCGGAGCGCGCCTTGTAGATCACCATGCCAGTTTCGTCACCACGGCCCCAGCTCACTACGTCAGCTTCCTCGCTGGTGAATTTAACCAGTTCCTCCAACACGTTGACCACATGGGCCGGGCATTGTGCCTTGGCAGATTGAATAAAGGTTACTGGATTCCACTTGGCCATTATGCTCCTTGGTTAGTCGGGCGTTGGCTGCTGATCAATGGTTGGCTGCCAAATCGTAATAATTTTATTCATTGAGTGGGTGTAAAGTTAATCAAACGGCGACCAGTTGGCCGTACCTAATTAGACACGCTGGCGGCTATGGATAAAGCCTGAGGGGCAGAACCGGTGAAAGTGATTGGGAAAGAAACCCGGCCAGGGGGGTGGAAAGAGAGTCCCACCCCCTGAACCGGGCATAAACAGAGCTAATTGGCGTCGTTACCCTTAACCAGGAAGTACAGACCGGCGGTGAGGATGAAGAGCTGGAGCTCAACACCTTGCTCCATCGTCACGCCATTCCAACCGTTCTTCATGTGCACCATTAAAATCGCGCCAAGCATGATCACGGCAATAAGCAGCCCGGCCACCTTCGTAAGAATTTCTCTGCCCAATGCACCAAGAATGATGAACACACCTATCAGAACTTCCATCAGTGCCAACAGGTAGACCATGACTACCGGCATACCCATGCCTTCGGCCATCATTGCGGCCATGGGGAACTTGGCAAAACCGTGATACAGGAAAATGGCAGCCAGTGATAGTCTTGGCAACCAGTGAACCACGCTTTTATATCGGTTTAGAAAATCCATGAATGAGTTCCTCTTATTTGGGTTAGCTAGTCAACGTGTGGTGTGTGGACCTCCCGCAGTAAACGCTTCTTAAGCGCTTTCCTGGGATATTTCCCGAAACGCCACAACTTTTCACCTATGTAAGTTGCCGGCACAATAGTGTCCTGCGCAAAGGGTGGCAGTTTCTCCAGATCCACGTTCACCACGTTCAAAAGAATATAAGACATATTCCGCAGGGGTGCCAACTCATCAAGCAGATCGCGACAGGTAGGGCAATCGCTCCGCGCGATCATCGTAACATTGACGGGAACTTGGGCACCGGGGCTCTGCGGCATGGGGGGGAAAGTAGCTCTAAAAGGCCCCGTGTGTTGTCACGAAGCGGACAGTAACAAGAGTGTCAGGTGGTAAGTTCTTGCAGGTCGGGGACTCTCAGATACTGGCGGCTGAAATCTATTTTCCCCTCGCTTTTCAGCTCGTTTAAAATGGCATTGACCGTCTGCCTGCTGGTGGCGGTGAGTTCGGCAATATCCTGATGGGTCAGGAAAGGCCGTACTTCCCAAATATCCACCATCTGCTTGCCGAAGGTCTTGACATAGTGAGCCAAAAAATTCACCACTCTTTCGTGGGCATCTTTAAAGACCAGGTCCTCAATTTTTGACTCGACGTTCCGAATATGTTCCCCAATAAGGGTATTCACGCGGCGGCTGAGCATATTGCTTTTCTCCAGGAGTTCCTGGAAGTCTCGCTTATCGATCGTGCAGATGATGGCATCTTCTACAACTTCAGCGATGTTCTCGTGCGTCTGTTGACCTAAAATGGCGGACTCGCCGAATATTTCGCCCGCTCCCAGCAAAGCCAGGGTCGTGGTTTGTCCATCGGGTGAAATACGGGATATTTTGATTTTTCCGCCCTTGAGGAAATAGATCGTATCGGAGGTTTCCTCGGGGAAATAGATCACTTCTTTCTTCTTGGAATGGCTCATGTGGCTCTTTATCGCCATCTGAATGAGCGTATGATCCTCGACCTCTTTTAAGAGGTTGAAGTTCTGCAGGTACCATAATTTGGTTTTTTCCGCCACGGTGCTAACTCTCTATCCTAATTTTGAAAAACATTGACTGCTTTGCGTATACGATCAACGACGTGGTGGACAGTGAAACCGACCTCGGCGCCTACATCTTTCCCCGGCCCGGAAGCGCCAAAGCGATCAATACCGATGTTCAGGCCATGCCTGCCGGTGAACCGTTCCCATCCCAGAGACGTTCCCGCTTCGAGCGAGACCCGGAAACTGTCTTCATGGCCTAAGACGTGTTTTAGATAATCTACGGGCTGCTCGAATAATAGTTCCCAGCATGGCAGGCTCACCACGCGAACGGCCGAACCGGTTAAAAGTTCACTCACTTCCAGGGCCATCGGCACCTCGGAGCCGGTAGCAAAGATGGTGATGTCCGGTTGGGATGGGGTGTCCCTGAGGATATACCCCCCACGGGGGACACCCTCTTCAGCGATGGCGTGATACTCTTTAGGAAGCACCGGCACACTTTGACGGGTCAACAGCAGGGCCGACGGTCTGGCGGTCTCCTGGAGGATCACGCGCATACAGGCCGCGGTCTCCACACCCTCGGCGGGGCGGAATACCAGCAGGTTGGGGATCGTGCGCAGAGCCATGGTCTGCTCCACCGGTTGGTGCGTCGGGCCGTCCTCGCCGAGAAAGACCGAATCGTGGGTGTAGACCGCCAGCACCGGGAGCTGCTGAATGGCCCTGAGGCGGATGGAGGGCCGTTCGTAATCGCTGAATACCAGGAAGGTCGCCCCGAAAGGACGCAAACCGCCATGGAGGGCGATACCGTTATTGATGGCCCCCATGGGAAACTCACGTACGCCATAGGCCAGGGACCTGCCCGACCGGTGCGTGGCACTAAAGTCGCCATAGCGCCGGGCAAAGCCGGCCGTGTTGTTCGACGGCTCCAGGTCCGCCGATCCGCCCACCAGCCCCGGAACCAGTTCCGCCACCGCTTCGAGGGTTTGCCCGAAAGCCTTCCGGGTCGCCAGGCTTGTGCCCGGCTCAAACGCCGGCCACGTGACATCAGCCAGGTCGACCGAGTCAAAGTGAGCCCGCCAGGTCGCATCGAATGAAGGCTCCTGCCGCCGCTCCTGAAGGCGGGCTTTCCATTTCGCCGCCTGTTCGCGCAACGCCGTCTGCCGGTAGCGAAAGTCCTCTACCGATTCCGGCGGCAAGTGAAAGGTGGCGTCGGGATCAAGACCCAACTTGGACTTGGTGGCGGCGATTTCCTCCGGCGGCAGGGGCGCGCCGTGGGTCTCAGGGGAGCCTTCCATGGTGGCCACTCCGTGGGCCATGATGGTATGCCCGATGATGAGAGTCGGTTGCTCACCGTGGGCCTGTCCGGCGGCAAGGGCCTCTTTGATGGCGGTGGGGTCATGGCCGTCGATGTCCAACACCTGCCAGCCGAGTCCCTTGAATACTTGATCAACCTTCGTGGAATCCACCCGGTCGGTGGGCCCTGAGATCTGGACCTGGTTGGAATCGTAAAACATGATCAGTCGACCCAGGCGCCAGTGACCGGCCAGTCCCGACGCTCCCAGAGCCACCGGTTCCTGCAGGTCGCCATCACTGCACAGGCAGTAAGTGAAGTGGTCCACCATATCGCTGCCCAGGCGGGCCCGGAGCATCTCTTCAGCCACGGCCATGCCCACCGCCATGGCCACCCCCTGGCCCAGGGGACCGGTGGTCGCCTCCACGCCCGGTGTCAGGCCTAATTCGGGATGGCCCGGCGTCCGGCTGCCGAGCTGGCGGAACTGCCGCAGGTCCTCCAACTCCAGGTACCCGATCATGTGCAGTATGGCGTACAGCAGCGCCGATTCGTGCCCGGCCGACAGGACGAAGCGGTCCCGGTTAAGCCAGGCGGGATCATCAGGATCGTACCGCAGGACATCGCGGTAGAGGATCGCGACAAAGTCAAGGGATGACAGGGGACCGCCCGTATGGCCGGAGTTGGCCTTACGGACCGTATCCATGATCAGGCCCTTGAGAGCATGAAAAGCCTGTGTCTGATTCATAGATTCCAAGTAGAGTTATAGTGATAATTTGTTGTGCGCGACAAACTTGGCAGTCAGCAAGTCGAAGGAAATTAACGCAGGCGCCAGGTTGATTCCAACACCGGGATATGGGATTGCCATTGATCCCGGGACGGCATAAACTTGTTTCTTCCATCCGCCCTGCGGGGTCGTGGATGGTCCGTACCGCCACAAACCCGAATGAAGCTCGGAGTTGAGGGGTCTATGAATTCAGCCGTCGTCGCTCTGCTGGGACTCAGTGTATTCCTGCTCGCTTACCGTTTTTACAGCCGGTTCATCGGCAGTAAAGTCTTCGGTATCGAGGAGGAGTTTACGACTCCGTCTCATACGATGCGGGATGATAAGGACTACCTCCCCACCAACCGGCACGTGCTGTTCGGCCACCACTATGCTTCCATTGCCGGTGCCGCCCCCATTCTCGGGCCGGCCATCGCCGTTATCTGGGGCTGGGTGCCGGCCATCCTGTGGGTCGTTCTGGGCAGCGTCTTCATCGGGGCGGTTCACGATTTCGGCTCCCTGGTGGTGTCGGTGCATCATGAAGGGCAGGGCATCGGGAAAATCAGCGAGCGGCTCCTCTCCCCCCGGGTGCGCACCCTCTTCCTGGGCATCATTTTCCTGCTCATCTTCATGGTCATCCCCGTCTTCGCCCGGGCCATCGCCAAACTGTTCGTGAACTACCCCGGTAGTGTCATTCCCATCAATTTCGAAATTTTCGTGGCCGTGGCCATCGGTGCCGTGACCCGGCGGAGGAACGTGCGGCTCCTGGTCCCTTCACTGGTTGCCCTGGCATCGCTGTACATCATGATCTGGGTGGGGTGGAAGCTGCCGGTTCACATCAGCAGTCTGGCCCCCTGGCTGGTGCAGCTGTTCGGCCCCCTGGGTTCGACAGGAGCCGAAGAATCGGCCTGGATTGTCCTCCTCATGGTCTACGGATTTATCGCCTCCACCCTGCCCGTATGGCTTCTCCTCCAACCCCGGGACTTTATCAACTCCCACCAGCTGTTCCTGGCCCTGGGGGCCATCTACCTGGGCCTGTTCATCGCCCAGCGACCGATTGTGGCCCCGGCCCTGAATATGGCGCCCATCGCCAAGGGGAGCTGGTACCCCATGCTGTTCGTCACCATCGCCTGCGGCGCCATCTCCGGGTTTCATGCCCTCATCGCCTCAGGGACCAGCTCCAAACAGCTCCAGCAGTTGCGGGACAGCCGCATGATCGGCTACGGCGGCATGCTGGGGGAAGGCACGTTGGCCCTGGTGGCCACCCTGGCCGTGAGCGCCGGGTTCGCCTCACGGGGCGACTGGCTTACCCACTACCACTCCTGGGAGGCGGCTGCCGGGTCGTCCATCCTGGCCTTCATTACCGGTGCGGCCACCTTCCTGGCCCCCCTGGGTCTCCCCGATGGACTGGCCACGGTGATCCTGTCGGTGGTGGTGATCAGCTTCGCCGCCACGTCCCTGGATACGGCCTTTCGCATCCAGTGCTACAACCTGGGCGAGTTCGGCGCCTCCATGGGATTGACCCAGCTGGCCTCCAGCCGCCGCCTCCAGGCCGGGATCACCATGGTCATCGGGCTGGGCATCACCCTGTTCAACAAGGAGCAGGTCCTCTGGCCCCTGTTCGGTTCCACCAACCAGCTGGTGGGAGCGTTGGCCCTGCTGGTGATCTCGGTATGGGTCATGCGCAGGGGGCGCAATTTCTGGTACACCCTGACCCCCATGCTGTTCGTGGCGGCCATGACCACCTGGTCCCTGGTGAAGGAGGTCGGCTTCTTTTGGGACGGCGGCAACTACCTCCTGGTGGTCATCGCCCTCACGCTCCTGAGCTTCGAGGCGTGGATCCTGTACGAGGGCTGGCAGGTGTTCGTGGGCGGGAGGCGAAGGCAGGAGCAGTAGCAGTGGCAGGGGCAGGATTGCAAAATGCAAATCGTACCATCCAGATCAAAGATGCCGGGCAGCTTGCCTGGCGTGCTGAGCAGGGCTAATCTAGGATGGGGGATAATTGACGAAAGAAGATCCTGAAACTGTAAAATTCTTTTCGCAGCCAAAAAATCTCAAACATGGAACCGCTTGGACTCATCATTATTATTCTTACCATCTATTTCTTATATGTGCTTAGTAATCGTATTATCAGCAGAGAAAGAACAAGCCAAGGTATAGAATATTTAACACAGGATGACTGGGAAGAATGGGAGAGATATCTTCAGGCCGATGAGCAGTTTATTAATGCCATATCATCAGCGATCATGGATAGTTATACAATTCCACGATGTTCGCGTTGCAACGATAAAACTCATAAAATACTGCAATTCAACTTAGACTTCACTGGCATGAAAATTGAGTGCGAAACTTGCGCTAAGAGCATTTGGCTGACAAGTGATCTTGCTGGTGGAGAAAAAATCAAAGAGGCTTATGATACCTATTATGCCGAAGACATTCGGGAAGATGACCCGACAGATTCCCTCGTGCTTTATGCCGCTCCAATCCCTAAACAATCAGACTTAAGTCGGCATTCCATTCCTAAAAAAGTTAAACAAGAGGTGTGGCAACGTGATGGTGGTAAATGTGTGGAATGTAGCTCAAAGGAAAATCTTGAGTATGACCACATAATTCCCATCTCAAAGGGTGGTTCAAATACGGCTAGAAATATTCAATTATTATGTGAGTCCTGTAACCGTAAGAAATCAGGGAAAATCGAATAATAACCAATAACCCAAGAGGTATTGAAGTATGAAGGTAAAAGACTTACTCAGCCAGCTGGGTGAATCGTATCCCGAATATGCCGATATGAATTATGAGCAATTCATTGCTGAGGTTACCCAAGATAAGAGTGAGATAAATAAAATTTCTTATGGTCAGAAGCACGGACCAATAATTCCCGTACCGCCACATAGTCCGGGAGAGCCAGGTTTTCTTATTATTCTGCAAATTAGAGGCAGTTTTTCCGTAACGAACGTATCTTACGGTCCAAAGCTGAGGCAATTTTTATTAAATAATTTCCCTGATTATGACGTAGATGATGATTAGATTATCAACAAGTTAAACTTCAAAAACTACAAAAATGATAGATTAGCCACTCTCCCTCATGGCAGGTGGCGGGAGCGGTTACGGTACGATCTTCTTAGCGCCCTTGGCGTCTTGGCGGTTTTCTCCCCCTCCACTCCCACTTTCCACGTTCAACGTTCCACGTACTTTATTCTGCGCCCCCTGCGCTCTTCGTTCTTTACTGCCACTGTTACTGCCCCTGCCATCTTAACCCCCAGCCCCTCCACGCCCTTCAACAGTTCAACTTCTCTGGCCGGACATACCAACAGGCGACAGGTATCGATAACGTGGGACTTTGCCTTGATCTACCTGGCACCATAACTTGTGGCGTTGCGAAGTCATACATTCAATGGCTCAAGGAGTGGAACATGAAAAGGGATTTCAGCGTCATTATCGAGCGTGACGACGAGGGGTATTATGTCGCCACTGTGCCCGAACTAAGCGGCTGCCACACGCAAGCCAAGTCCCTTGACACCCTCATGAAAAGGATCCGGGAAGCCATTGATCTCTGTCTTGAAGTGGAAAACGAGGTGGGAACATCCTCTGAATTCATAGGGCTTCAGAGGATTTCGGTCAACGTATGACCAAGCTGCCTCGCATTCGAGGTCGCGAGGTTATGAAGGCTCTCCAAAAATATGGGTCCAGGTCATCCGGGTAAAGGGTAGTCATCACTTTCTTCGACATAGTGATGGAAGAAGTACCGTGGTCCCTATTCACTCCAGTGAGACTATCGGTCCCGGTCTGCTCATCAAAATCTTGAGCGACTGTGAAATATCACGTGACGAATTCTTGGCTCTATTATAAGGGTGACCCCATACTGCCTACCTTCGCGCCCCCTCGCTCCTTCCTGCCCCCGCTACTGCCACTGCCACTTCCTCCGACGTCCCCATCTACGTAACTTTCCCCATGCTCCCCTGGCTCGATTCCCTCGACCGCCGCATTGCCGGCTGGATGTACCAGTACGGTCGTCGGTTCCTCCGTATATCCCTGGGG
>CAZJBG010000026.1:0-3613 GCA_964543925.1 uncultured bacterium | reverse complement strand
ATCTGGTTTGGGGCGCTGAAACCGCTGGGGCTGAGTCCCGCCGAGGAACTGGTTAAACAGACCGTTTACTGGTTCAATCCAGACATATTCGTGTCTATCTTGGGCTGGTGGGAGGTGGTCATCGGCATCTGCCTACTGATTCATCCTCTGATTCGCGTAGCTATTTTCCTGCTGATGCTCCAAATGCCGGGCACGATGCTCCCCTTGATTCTCCTGCCAGAGGTCTGCTTCACCCACTTCCCTTTCGGGCTGACCATGGAGGGGCAGTATATCATCAAAAATCTGATCCTCATTAGCGCTGCCATCGTTGTCGGGGGCACTGTGCGGCGGGATGCGCCGGGCGGATCGCTAGTCTGATGAGTGCGCATGACCGAACCGCCCTCATCCCCCAGGCCCTGACCTACGCCGTCTTGGGCATTGCCGGCGCGTTGGCCATGGGACTGTTGTTCCACGGGACGGAGCTGTTCCATCCCTCCCACCCGGCCTTTCGTTTCCTTACCCTGGGACTGGCCGGCGCCGTCACCTACAGCGTGGTCGTGTTCGGCCGCCGCAAATGGCACGCCCTCCTGCCGCTGGCCCTCATCACGACAGTCGATGCCGGCCTCATCGGGGTTACTTCCGTCAGCCAACTGGGGGCGAGGGTGTTCAACTTTCTGGCCATGGGCGGTGCGGCCTACCTGTACGCCACCGTCTACTGCCGCCACCTCAACCCGGCGCTGCTGGGCAAGACCCTCATCATGGCCGGCCTGACGGGGGTCACCTTTCTGGCCGCCGCCTTTCTGTCGGGACTGCTGTTTGCCGTCCACTCCTTCGATTCGGTCCTGTTCTGGGAAGTATCCCAGGGCTTCCTTATGGGCCTGGGCCTGGGGGCCGGGCTGGAACTGGCCCACCGGGTGCTCATGCATCGTTAATAGCTGCTGCGCTTCCCTAGCTGCTGTACATTCCCGCATAACCTGTCGTCCCTCTCGAATTTCAACCAGAGGACCGCTCTATGTTTATTACGATGTTGCTCATCACTTTCCTGGTGGCCGCCCTTACGTCATGGGTGGTCGTCATCATTTTTAAAAAGCCTATCAGCAATATTCTGGGCCGCATAGTTCCCGAGGAGATCAGCCTTGGCTGGCTGAAATACGTGAAGTTCGCCATCTACGTCGTCGGCATATCCGGTGGGGTACGTTTAAGGTCCCTGGAAAAGTACATCAACCCCGGTGAAGATAATGTTGCACCGCTGGCCCTCACTGGGGAACGCTGGGTACTGGAGATTTACCGGACCCTCATCGGCGCGTTGCAGGCTATCTCCTGGATGCTGCTGGTCTTCTTTATATTCACGCTTATTGCCTACGTCATTGTGCGTGGCAGGGAAATGAAGCAGGCGTAGCGCCCATCGACCTCCCCAGTCGGGGGGCAACTCTCTCAAGAATCCGGTGATTTAATTATGGGCTGGCCCTGGCCTCTTTTCCATCCCTTGCGTATATTCTCGCCACACCACACTTGCTATCCCCAATGCAACGCAACCTCGAGGGATCGCTAACGAAAAGGAACGGCCCTGATGAGAAAACTACTGTACGCCCTGATCGCCGCTATGGCTGTTATTTTGGTCATCGTCCTGGTGCGCACCGTAACTTTCACATCCCGGAAGGTGAATGTGAACCCCGTTGCGGGTATGCCCATGGATGTGGATCAGGCCGCCCGCCATCTGGGACAGGCCCTCACCCACCAGACCATCTCCCACCAGGACCCGGTCGATTTCGATCCGGCCCCTTTCGAGGCCTTCCACCGCTTCCTGATGGAGACCTATCCCAACCTCCACCAACAGCTGAGGCGCGAGGTCATCAACGACTACAGCCTGCTCTATACCTGGAGTGGGGCCGACCCTGACCTTAAACCCATCCTCCTTTTGGCCCACATGGACGTGGTGCCGGTGGACCCGATCACCCTCGGTGATTGGGTCCATCCCCCCTATGACGGCACCATCGCCGACGGCTACATCTGGGGCCGGGGCGCCCTGGACGACAAGGCCAGCCTGGTGGGCATCCTGGAGGCGGTGGAGGCCCTGCTGGGCGATGGGTTTCAGCCCCGGCGCACCCTCTATCTCGCCTTCGGCCATGATGAGGAGATCGGCGGAGAGGCCGGGGCCGTGGTCATGGCCGGGATGCTGGAAGAGCGGGGCGTCCAGGCCGAGTATGTCCTGGATGAAGGCGGCAGTATCGATAGCGGCAGCATGTATGGGGTGTCCAGCGACGTGGCTCAGGTCAATATTGCCGAAAAGGGCTATATGACGGTTGAACTTTCCGTTGAGACGGCGGGAGGACACTCTTCCAAGCCACCACCGCAAACCGGCCTCGGCATCCTGAGCCGGGCCATCACCCGATTAGAGAACAACCAGCGCCCCACCCGTTTGCGCGGCCCCGCCCAGAGTTTTTACGAAACCCTGGGGCCGGAGATGTCCCTGGGCAAACGCATAGTCTATGCCAACCTGTGGCTTCTGGAGCCCCTGGCCAGGTGGCAACTGGCCTCTGACCCCGAAACCAATGCCTTGGTCCGCACCACGACCGCCGTGACCATGGCCCAAGGGAGTTCCAAGGAGAATATCCTCCCCGTGCGGCCTAACATGATCGTCAACTTCCGAATACTCCCCGGTGAGTCGATCTCACTAGTGCTTGAGCATATCCGCCGCACGATCAACGATGACCGGGTAGAGGTGCAGGTGATGAACATTGCCAGTGAACCGTCGGTGGTTTCAGATATTATGTCTCCCGGATATCAGAGCCTCGAGCGCACCATTCACCAGCTGTTCCCCGACGTGCTGGTAGCCCCGAGCCTGCTCGGTGCGGCCACCGACAGCCGGCACTACAGCGCGCTCAGCCCGAATATCTACCGCTTTGCACCCCTGCGTATGGGACCAGAAGATCTCCACCGGTTTCACGGCACCAACGAGCGGATGGGGGTGGAGAACTTCACCGAGATCATCCAGTTCTACGCCCAACTGCTCAAGAACACCGCTCAGGAGTGAAGGAGCCCCTAAAAGGGCGACACCAAACCCAGGCGCAGGTAGGGACGATATAGGGTCCTCGCCCCCCCATCCCACTCACCGGCCGCGCCATAGGCCAGGGTGAACAGGGGCAGCCTGCCGAACATGAGATTCCCCTTCAGCTCCAGCCCCCGGGTGATGATGAAGGGACTGACATCCCCGCTCTGAGGTAATCCGAAGGCCTGCCCGAAGTCCATATAGGCGGCGGCGGTCAGCTGGCCCAGGGTCAGCCCGAGCAGAGACGCAGGTAGCCGCCCCACCAACGGCAGGCGCAGTTCGGCGGTCCCCGACACGACCCGGAGGGCCAGGGTGCTCTGCTCCAACCCCCGGGGACTGTGCAGTCTCACGGCCTCAACAAAGTTATCCATCAGCCCGAGGACGGAGCCGGGGTTAAAGTATACCGGCGCAGCGGTGAGCAGGCCGGTGCTGTCCTGGGGCGGTGGCGTCCCGGCAAGGGCGGTCCCCAATCCCCGCAGAAAAAGCACCAGGGGCGTCCGGGGCAATTTTCGATGGGTGAACAGCTCCACCTCGCCCTTGCCGTAATCCCGGTCGCCGTACAGCAGCGAGTTGTATAGGTCAAAC
>CAZJBG010000025.1:19999-21523 GCA_964543925.1 uncultured bacterium | reverse complement strand
GTCGTGCCGGCGGCCTTACCCTCCCGGGGCAGGACTTTCAAGGTGAAGGGGCCCACCGTACCGACCTCATACCGGCCTTTATCCGGGTTGAAATAGGGCAGCCGGGCCTGGGGGATCATGAAGGTCTCCGCGCCCCGGGGGATAATCACATATTCGAGAGTGCGGGTCCCGCCGATAATGTCCCCCAGAGCTGATTCATTGGTGACCTTGGGGTCGAATACCTCCAGCCCTTGGGGGAAGTCGATGATCGGGGGCTCCAGGGCCTTAAAATTACCCTCCCCCGATATGGTCAGGGAGAGGGTGACCGCTTCATCCTCTACCACCTCGCCATAGTCCAGCCCCCCGGTCAGCGAATACCGTCCGACCAGCCCCTCATAACCGTCGGGACGGTTCCGGCCGGGGATGGGCTTCACCCGGACCGATACGGTGGGCGAGGGCACTTCACGGTTTTCCACCCGGCCGGGATTGAGGAAGGAGAAGTCGTTGAAAAAGGGATCACGGCGGTTGCGTCTTTGTGCCTGCACACCAATCTTCAGAACCAATGGATCGATTTCCAGGTCTCCGGACCGGGTGGGAAACAGGGCCATCCGGCGCACAACCGCCGAGTAATAGCGGGTGCCGTCGCGCACGCGTTCCCGCAGCTGCAGTTTATTGGGCGCGAACAGGTCTTCCGCCCAGAAGCCCGGCATGCTGGGCAGCGATACAATCTCCCAGCCTGAAATATTGAGCTGGGTATAGAGGGTCCAGGTGACGGTGAGCTGTTCGCCCCGGTAGACCTCGGTTTGATCTACATCGGCCACCAGGAAAATGGATCCGGCCTCCCCCTGGCCGGCACCGCCGGCGGCGGAAGCCCGGACCACATTTAGCCCCACCGGCTTCGTGTAGAGGGTCGTATTGTCCACCCTCACGGCGATGGGCGGCACGACTAACTGGCCAATTTTTTTGGGCCGCAGGGTCCACGTGCGGCTCGAAACGGAGGAAACAGCGCCATTGACGATCTGCACGCTTCGGGAGCTGGCGGGGCCGGTAATCAAACGGAAATCATCGAAGCCGTCGAGGGTAACGGATTTGATGAGCCCGTTCGTGGCCCGCACTTCCAGCCGAAAACTCTGCCCTTCAACAAGGCGCTTCTCGCTGACAATCGCCTCAACCTTGGGCTGTGCCGCCAGAGCGGACAGCATGAGGAGTACCAGGCAGCCAGCCCTCACGCCCGAGCTCCCTTCACGTCGCTACAACGCATTGATGCCGGCACCTTTATCATCCTGCATCTTTGGGATCAGTGTGGGACAAGGCGCTCACCAATCCTTTTCCAGCGTCAGGGAGGATTGGGGTCGATAGACCCGATTGAGCAGGTTCTCTTCATTGGCGCGCAGGGCATTGAGTATAGCCTCCGCTTCTTCGCGCTGCAAGTTTTCCTCAGGCTCACCCGTGGGCTGAGTGCCCTCGGCCTGTTCATCCTGTTCCTGTTCGGACTGCTCCCCTTCACCCGGCTCCTGCTGGTCAGACCCGTCTTCCTGGTCGTCG
>CAZJBG010000025.1:8108-19989 GCA_964543925.1 uncultured bacterium | reverse complement strand
CTTGTCCTGAGAGGTCCCATCCTTCGGGGCCCCCTCGCCCTCAGGCTCTGCTTCGGGATTCTTTGCCGGCGAGTCGCTTTCCGGCGGCTCCTGCTGCTCCTGACGAAGCGCTATTTCGTAGTTCACCCGGGCATCCTCATCTGCCGGATCGAGCTCGAGCGCTTTGCGGTAGAAGCTTTTGCTGTCTTCAATGTTACCGGCCCGGAACAGACTATTGCCCAGATTATAGAGGATTTTCGCTTGGACCTGGCGGTCGTCGGTCCGCAGGGCGGCCTGGTACTCCTGCAGAGCCTTCTTGTATTCACCGGCGCCGTAGGCCAGATTGCCGAAGTTGTAATGGAGCAGCGGTTGGTCAGGGTGCTCCTGGATCAGCTGGTCATACTGCTCCCATACTTCCCTCATCTCAGGCGGCATGGTCACTGCGGCAGGCGGCGCCCCGTCCGGGAGCGCCTGGGCCTGGAGGCAGGCGGCCAGGGTGATCATGGCGAAGGCCTTAAGCATACCGGCTCAGTAATCTGGGCGACTCCTTTCGGCCGCCGGGCAGGAGGATCTCCAGAAGGAAACAGAACAGGGCGGGGATGATCAGGAGCTGATAGCGGTCCTCGAACCGTGAGAATTCCTGGGTCTTGAGGGTGCGCTTCTCCATGGACAGGATATCCTCCAGGAGGCCCGCCAGGCTTCCACCGCGATCATCCACCCGCGTGTAGCTGCCGTTGCCGGTCCGCGCCAGCTCCTCAAGCATCACGTCGTTGAGAATAGACGTGACGATCCGTCCCTGTTTATCCTTCTTGAATGCCGTGCCGCCCGCTACGGGAATAGGGCCGCCACCGGCAGAACCGAGGCCTACGGTGTGGATGACCATGCCCGTGGCCGCCGCTTTGCGGGCCAGCTCGATAGCCCGGCCGTCATGGTCCTCGCCATCGCTCAAGATCACCACCGCTTTGTATTTTTTCGTCTCGGGATCGAAAGCTTCCATGGCCCGTTCCAGGGCATCAGCCATGACCGTCCCCTGAACCTGTACCAACCGGGTATCCACGGCATTGAGGAACAGGCGGGCGGCGGCGAAGTCGGAGGTGAGGGGGAAATGGAGGTGAGCGGTCCCGGCAAACACGATCATGCCCACCCGGTCCCCCTGCAACCCGGCCATCAACCGGGCGACCTCATACTTGGCCTTCTCCAGCCGGCTGGGACGGACGTCGGTGGCATCCATGCTGATGGACGTGTCCAGCACAAACAGGACATCCACCCCCTGGCGTTCGAGCTCCACCACCTTGGTTCCGATCTGGGGCCCGGTGGCCGCCGCGATCAGGAACAGGAGACCCAGGAAGAGCAGAGCCGTTTTCGCCATCTGCCGACGGAAGCGAACCCGGCCCAATACATACCACTGCACCCGGTCCCCGCCCAGCTGCCTGAGGCGGCGGATGGTCCCCCGCTGGCGCACCAGGCTCCAGACAAAGATCACCAGCCAGGGAACCAGGAGCAGGGCCAACTGCGGATGGGCAAACTGAATCACCCGATCACTTTCTTAAAGATACCCAGCCCTACCATGGGCAGAATCAGTCCCAAAACGGAGGCGGGGATCACGAGCCAACTGTATAACTCCCTGACATTCATATATTCGCGAATTTCGATTTCAGTGCGCTCCAGCTGGTTGATCTGTCCATAGATTTCAGCCAACGATTCCTGGTCGGTGGCCCGGAAATACCGTCCCCCGGTAATACTCGCCACCTCACGCAGGGTTTCCTCATCCAGATCCACCTCCACCGAGACCATGCGCTGGCCCCAGATAGGGTCACTCACCGGATAGGGCGCCATCCCCCGGGTACCGGCGCCGATAGTGTAAATCTTGACGTTAAACTCCTGGGCCAGTTGGGCGGCGGTGGCCGGGTCCAGTTCCCCGGCGTTGTTGCTGCCGTCGGACAGGAGAATCATCACCTTACTGGCAGTTTCGGTGTCCCGCAGGCGGTTAATGGCGTTGGCGATGGCCATCCCGATGGCCGTGCCATCGTGCTCCTGGTCGATAATGTTCACCTGGGTCAGCAGGTTCAGGAGGACGTTGGTGTCGTGGGTCAGGGGGCATTGGATGAATGACTCGCCCGCAAAGACCACGATGCCGATACGGTCGTGGGGACGATCCATGATGAACTGTTCGGCCACCTTCTTGGCCGCCTCCAGACGGTTGGGCTTGAAATCGGCCGCCCGCATGGAGGAGGAAATGTCCAGCACCAGTATGATGTCGATGATCTCGACCTTGGTCTCCCGGATGACATCGGTCACCCGGGGACGGGCCAGGGCCAGGACCAGCACGGCAAGCAGCACGAACTTCAACCCCTGCAGGACCGTTACGGTCCGGCGCCCCGACCGCAGGCTGGCACGGTCAAACAGCGCCAGGGACGAGTACCGGATGACCCCCTCTAACTTCTGTCCCCGCCGGACATACCACCCGTAAAGGAGAGGCACCAGCGCGAGCAGGAGCAACCACCACGGTTGTTGGAATTCGAGCATGTGTCAGGTTGAATAGTTTTGCTCGATGAAACGGCTGAGCTGAAAAATAGTTTCCTCGCCAAAGTAATTCGCCGCCAGCTGCAGACCGATAGGCAAATCGTTTTTACCCGTGCCTGCCGGTATATTCAGGGCCGGGATACCGGCCAGGCTCATGGGCACGGTGAACACGTCGGACAGGTACATGGTCATGGGGTCGTTGACCTTACCCCCGATGGGAAAGGGGAAGGTTGGGGTCGTTGGCGTCAGCAGGAGGTCGACTTCCTCGAAGGCCGTGATGAAGTCCTGCCGAATGAGGCGACGGACCCGTTGGGCCCGGATATAGTAGCGGTCCATGTAACCGGCGGAGAGCAGGTAGGTTCCCAACATGATGCGCCGTTGCACCTCCGTCCCGAAACCGCTGCTGCGGCTGTCGGTATAGAGGGCCTCCAGGTTGGCCGGCGCATCGACCCGTCGTCCGTAGCGCACACCATCGTACCGGGCCAGATTGGAGGAGGCCTCAGCCGTGGTGAGGACATAATAGGCGGCGATGCCGAAAGCCGTGTGGGGCAGGGAGACCTCCTTGACGGTGAGGCCCTGGTCCTTCAGGAAGTGAATGAGGTCGTGATAGCGTTCGCGGATTTCCCCCTCCACCTCCTCGTGATCGTATTCCGGGGCAATCCCGATGGTCAGGCCCCGGGCCCGCTCCTCACGGTAAACAAAAGGGGCTACCGGTTCGTCGGCGGAAGTGCTGTCCAACGGGTCATGGCCGGCAATGACCTCAAAAACCTTGGCGGTAGCCTCGGTGCTGCGGGCGAAGACACCAACCTGATCGAAGGAAGAGGCAAAGGCGATGAGCCCGTACCGGGAAACACGGCCATAGGTGGGTTTCAGCCCATAGATGCCGCAGAACGCCGCCGGTTGCCGCACCGATCCGCCGGTGTCGCTGCCCAAAGCCGCCTCAACCAGATCCGTCGCCACCACGACGGCCGACCCGCCGCTGCTCCCGCCCGGCACCCGTTCGCGATCGTGGGGATTCCGGGTGGGGCCGAAACAAGAATACTCGGTGGAGGAACCCATGGCGAATTCATCCAGGTTGGTCTTGGCGGCGATGGCGGCTCCCGCGTCCAGCAGTCGTTGGACCGCCGTGGCCGTATAGGGTGACAGATACCCCTCCAGGGTCCGGGAGGCGGCGGTGGTGGGGGTACCCACCAGGTTCAAATTGTCTTTGACGGCCAACAGTGAACCGGACAGTGGGCCGTCCGGGGACCCGTCAAGCCCGTCAAGGGCCAAAGACGAAGTGTCCGTGATGACGGCATTGAGTTCCCCCTGCTCCTTCAGGGCAGCGGGAAAGGCCTGGAGCCTCTCTCGAATCGCTGGGGACAAGCTGATCGGACCGGCCGGCTAGTCTTCGTCCTTGGGGACCGAACTGTCCTTCACCTTCTTGACCGGCTCATCCAGGTTCGTAGCAGATGTTATCTCGTCCTGAATCTCACTGGTCGCCTTTTTGAACTCCCGCATCCCCTGCCCCAATCCGCGGGCCAGCTCAGGAAGTTTGCGGGCCCCAAAGAGGAGCAGAACAATGAACATGATGACCAGAATTTCACCGAAACCTAATGACATAATAACCTCCTATATGAATCGGCTAAAGTTGTTACCCACACTTGACTGACTGCGGCCTGCAAACCGCGCTACTGCGCACAACCCCGGTTCCATGACCTTCACCGGAAATAACGGAAAAAGTAATAAACGGCGCTCAGTCCCAGCACACTGCTGATACTGAGCTTGAACCGAACCCCGAAGGTCAGCGTGATCACCAGCAGATCCACCGTAACCGGACTGACCCCCCAGCTCACCGACTGGAGGAAAAACTGCTTGACCACCCCCTCAGACAGAGTCAGGGCTAACAGGTCCCCCAGGATGGTTCCCAGGGCGGCACCGAAGACCAGCGTAATGAACAGGATGCCCAAAGACCGCTTCCGATATTCGGGCATCACCATCAGCTGGCGCCCAGCATCGACTTGAAGAGGGCCAAACCGTCCACCGACCCAAGGATGGCCTCGGCGGCCCGCTCCGGATGGGGCATCAGGCCCAGTACATTCTGCTCCCGGTTCACGACACCGGCAATATTGGCAAACGAACCGTTGGGATTGGCCTCCGGGGTGATCTCACCCTCGTCAGTGGCATAGCGGAAGGCAATCTGATCATGCTTTTCCAGCTCGGCCAGCTCAGCCGGTGATACAACGTAGTTCCCGCTCTGGTGAGCCATGGGCATCTTATAGGTCCGGTCCAGATCCAATCCAGCGGTAAATGGACTACCACCGCTTTCAGGCTTCAGGTGTACCATTTGGCTGATAAATCGCAGGTGATGATTGTGGATCAGCGCCCCGGGCAGCAACCCGGCTTCCACCAGCACCTGAAATCCGTTGCAGATGCCCAGGACCAACCCCCCATGGCTGGCGAAGGCCTGCACCGCCTGCATAATTGGGGAGAACCGGGCAATGGCACCCGATCGCAAGTAATCTCCATATGAAAAGCCACCGGGAATAATCACCACGTCAAAGCCGTCGAGGGAATCCTGCTGGTGCCAGACAAACGCCACCTCCTCCTTGAGAACATGACGCACCACCTGGTAGGCGTCATGATCGCAATTCGATCCGGGGAAGACCAGGATGGCGAACCGCACTAGGCATCCTCCAGGATGTCAAAACGGTAAGTCTCAATGTTGGGGTTGACCAGCAGCCGGTCACAGGCCTCGGTGGTGATCTTTTCCGCCTGCTTGCGGGGTACGTCAGGCAGCGCCATTTCGATGTACTTGCCCATGCGCACCTCTGCCACCCCGCCGATCCCCAGGTTCTTAAGGGCCTTCCCGACGGTCAGCCCCTCGGGGTCCAGTATGCCGGCTTTGGGAGTGATGTAGACCTGCGCCTTCAAACTTTTTTCTCCATCGATTGTCCGAACGTCCCGGAAAGGGATTCCTCCGGGAGCTCCCTTTGAGGAAGGTCTGCCCCGGTATCCGACCGGGTCAACCACCGTAGAAGTCCCTGCAGGACATAGAGCATGGCAATGGGCAGTAGGATCCGGCCCCCAAAGATCGGCAGGGCTGCCAGGAGGGCAAATGCGAACAGAACTTTGAGACTGTTAAGCAGTCCCGCATGAAAAGTGAGGTTGGGAAATTTGGCATACCTGATATGACTGACCATGAGAAATGCGAGGGCCATGGCCGTGGGCAAGACGACCTTGGCGGCGCCACTATGACCCTGGGCCTCATAGTAAAACACCATCGCCACGATAGTCACGGCGCTGAGCGGAGTCGGTAACCCTTCATAATAAGACAGGGGCTGGGTCTGTTGGCCCACATTAAAGCGGGCCAACCGCAGGGCCCCAAAATAGAGGGGCGCGCCGGCGATTAACGCCCCTAAAATCGGATGGAGGTCCCGGGCGTAGAGCGTCCATATAAGCACGGCTGGCGCCAGACAAAAGGATACCAGGTCGGCCAGGGAATCGAGCTCCGACCCGAATTCAGACCCCCCGTAAAGCTTACGGGCGAGCTTCCCGTCCATAACGTCAAAAACGCTCGCGGCGATGATCAGATAGGCGCCGCGAATGTAAAAGCCTTCCACAATGCTCAGTATGGCCAGGAACCCCAGGAACATGTTTATCAGAGTAAACAGGCTGGGAATCTGGTTCTTGCTGATCCGTTTCCTAAGTTTCATGATGCGAAGGTCCCAATAATACTGGTTGTCCCCCTTACCTTGTCGCCCACCTTCACCCGGACCTGAAAGTCAGCCGGCAGGATGATATCCACCCGTGATCCAAACCGGATAAACCCCAGCCGGTCACCCCGGTGGACGTCCTCGCCGGGCCGCATATTACTCAGAATCCGTCTGGCAATCGCCCCGGCAATCTGCTTAACGATGAATTTACCTCCTTCTGAGGTAAAAAGGGTTACCCCTTGTTCGTTTTCATCGCTGGCCCGGTGATTAAATGCCGCCAGGAACTTGCCCCGATGGTACCGGGTCTCCTCCACGTGGGCATCGATGGGGACCCGCTGGGCGTGCACATTAAAGATGGAGAGGAAGATCGATATTTGCAACGCTTCGGCCTGCAAGTCATCATTGTACCCGATGGCCTTGATGGCCACCACCCGCCCATCCGCCGGACTGACGAAGGCTTTAGGATTCTCCGGAAGTACCCGTTGCGGGTCCCTGAAAAATTGCAGGGAAAAGACCACGAGGAGCCACATCATACCGGTGAGCGTCTTCAGCCAGACCTGGGGCATCCAGATCAGCCCCGCGGTGGCTGCTACCGCCAGACTCAAAAGCGGCAACAGGATGATCCGCCCTTCAGGAGCCATCCTAGGCACCCGTTACCCGGGCCAGCATTTCCTGGTAGGCCCCGTCAACGTTCCCCAGGTCAAACCGGAAGCGGTCCTTGTCCAATTTCTCCCCGGTCTTCAGGTCCCAGAAACGGCAGGTATCGGGAGAAATTTCATCGCCCAGGAGCACCTGGTCACCGGCGAGGCCAAACTCCAGCTTGAAGTCCACCAGGTTGATGCCGACGGAGTGAAAGAACTCCCGCATGGTCGTGTTGATCTTGCGGGCCAGGCGGGACATCTCCGCCAGTGTCTCGGCCGTGCACAGATTAAATTGCACGACGTGCTCAGTATTCATCAGGGGATCGTGGTGGGGATCACTCTTGAAGTACAGCTCCAGGATAGGCTCATCAAAGACCAGCCCTTCCTCCGTCCCGTACCGGCGGCAGATCGAGCCGGCCGCCACGTTGCGCATGATCACTTCCACCTTCACCATTTCCAGAGCCCGGATGAGCATCTCCCGGTCATCGAGCTGCTCCACGAAATGGGTCGGCACCCCCTGTTTCTCCAGCAGAGTAAACATGTGGCTGGCGATGGCGTTGTTGACCACCCCTTTCCCGGTGATGGTCGATTTCTTCGTGCCGTCAAAGGCGGTGGCGTCATCCTTGAAATGCTGGATCAGGAGGGTGGGGTCCTCGGTGGCAAAGACCTGCTTGGCCTTGCCCTCGTATAACATTTTACCTTTCTTCACGATGTGGCTTCCTTCATATCTATTCGTTTAAATATAGCGTCGATACTGTGACGCAGGTTATCATAGTTGAAACAGGCTTCAATCTCCTCAGGCGGAAGCAGGGCCGTCACTTCAGGGTCATCCTTGAGCCGCTGGCCGAAATCGCCCCCGCCCTCCCACACTTCCATGGCATGGCGCTGCACCAGGGCATAAGCATCCTCTCTCGTCAGCCCCTTGCCCACCAGCGCCAGGAGCACCCGCTGGCTGAAGATGAGGCCTCCCGTGAGATTCAGGTTGTCCAGCATGCGCTCAGGGTAGACCACCATGCCCCCTATGAGATCGGTCATCTTCATGAGCATGTAGTCCAGCAGGGTGGTGGAATCGGGGAGAATCACCCGCTCCACCGATGAATGGGAAATGTCTCGCTCGTGCCACAGGGCCACGTTCTCCAGACCGGCCAGGGCGTTGGTCCGCAGGAGCCGCGCCAGCCCGCAGATCTGCTCGGTGACAATGGGATTGCGCTTATGGGGCATGGCCGACGATCCCTTCTGCCCCTTCTTGAACGGCTCCTCCACCTCCCGCACTTCCGTTCGCTGGAGGTGACGAATCTCCAGGGCGATTTTTTCCAGGGTCGCCCCGGCAATGGCCATAGCCGACAGGTACTGGGCGTGGCGGTCACGCTGCACCACCTGGTTGGAGACAGTGGCCGGTTTGAGGCCCAGCCGCCGGCAGACCTGCTCCTCCACGTCGAGAGACAGGTGGGCAAAGGTGCCGACGGCGCCCGATAGTTTGCCGGCGGCAATCTCGTCCAGGGCGGCTTTCCACCGCGTCAGGTTCCGGCCCATCTCTTCCGACCACAGGGCCAGTTTCAGGCCAAAGGTGATGGGCTCGGCATGCACGCCGTGGGATCGGCCGATCTGCCAGGTGAACTTGTGTTCCAGAGCTTTCTCACGTAGCAGTTGGTGAAAGGTTTCCATCCGTTCCAGGATCTTTCCCCCGGCCTCCACGCACAGCAGGGCCAGGGAGGTATCCAGCAGATCAGAGGAGGTCATCCCCATGTGAATGAACCGGGACTCAGGCCCCACCACCTCGGCCACATTGGTCAAAAAGGCGATGACGTCGTGACGGGTGGTGAGCTCGATCTCATCGATACGCCCGACATCGAAGGCCGCCCTGGTCTTGATGGCATCCAGGGCCTCGGGCGGTATGCTGCCCTGCTCGGCCAGCACCTCGCACACGGCGATCTCCACCTTCAGCCAGGTCGCGTACTTGTGCTGGTCGCTCCAGATATCCCTCATGACCGGGGTCGTGTAGCGGTCAATCACCTGCCCATCCTTTTCATCCCAACTTCAACGGTATTTTGACCTCAGCGCCACCGCGCCAGATCGTCAGTTCGAGCACATCCCCGACCTTCACAAGGTCTTCATTGATGATATTGATAAAATCCCGCTTGCTGTTGACCGCCCGGCCGTTGACTTCCAAAATGACATCACCGATTTTCAGACCGGCCTGTTCCCCGGCGCTCGCCTCGTCAATCGCCGTGATCAGGAATCCCCGGCGCTTGGACAGACCCAGATATTCCTGAAAATAGCGATCTACCGGTTGACCTCTCAGGCCGGTACGGATGTCACGATTCACCCGGCCCTTGGTCTTCAGGTCCGCGACGATCTCCTTGACCCGATTGATGGGAATGGCGAAGCCGATCCCGATGGAGCCGCTGGAATAATCATCCCCTGTAAAGATAAAACTGTTGATCCCGATCACCTCCCCCATGGCGTTCACCAGGGGCCCACCACTGTTGCCGGAATTAATGGAGGCGTCGGTCTGAATCATGTCCTGGTAGACCCGTCCCGGTGCCTTATGGCCGAAATCCATGTGCAGGCCGCTGATGATCCCCACCGTAGCCGTGGGCTGCTTGTTCACATCGAACAGGCCCAGGGGATTGCCGAGCGCGATGGCCCATTCCCCGATCATCAGATCATTGGAATCGCCGAGCCGGACGCCGGGAAGGTCCCGGGCGTTGATTTTCAACAGGGCAATATCGGAAAGCTGATCGGAAAATATGCCCTCCACCTCGTACTGACGTCCTCCCGAAAGGGTCACAATGACCTCGGCTGCGTTATCCACCACGTGGGCGTTGGTGACCACGTATCCATCGGAAGAGATGACCAGTCCCGACCCCAGGCTTTCCACCTGGCGGTAGACTTCCGGCAGGATACTCGACCAGATGGGATCATCAAACAACATGCTGTAGCCTCGGGGACCCCGCTGCAACTTCACCACGTTGATGCCGGCCACGGCCGGGGCCACCTGTTCAATCGACCGGGTGAGGGCCGTTTCGCGGCTCCTGCCCAGGTCCAACCGGTCCTGCCCCTGGACCCCCTGGCCCCAGAGGGCGAGGAGACCGATGAGCAGCCACTTGGCGACCGAGGGCGTGCCCCCCGCGTTCTGCCGATGGCCCTTCACCGGCTTGAGCGCCGCAAGATCATCACATTCATGCCTCCAACTGGTTGGGTGGTGCGTACTGCACCTGCTCCAGGATAAGCCCCGAGGCTGGAGCCCGGTAGACCATGATCTCGCCGGCCCCCTGGCGAACCTGAGCGGCAAACTGGTCCACCGTATAGCGTCCCCGGGCCACATCCAGCATCGTCCCCACCAGGTAACGGACCATATGATGGAGGAACCGGTCAGCGGCGATATGGTAGACCAGCCGGGTCCCGGACGGCTCCCACCGGGAAGTATCCACATGACACACGGTGGAGTCACTTTCGATATTGGCTTTGGCAAAGCCGGAAAAATCGTGGCGACCCAGAACCCTTTGGGCGCATTGGGCCAGCACCTCCCGGTCGAGGCCCCGTTTAAAGACACGCCTGAGCGACCAGACATATTGGCGCCCGATCACCGGCTGGGCCGTAACAACCGTATAGCTGTACCGCCGCCGCACGGCGCTGAATCGGGCGTGAAAATCGTCTCCAACCTGGTCAATGTCCCGCACGCGCAGGTCGTCCGCCAAGTTGCTGTTGATGGCCATTCGGAGGCGCTTGGCAGGCAGGTTCGTGTCCAATTTCACATGGGCCACTTGCCCCAGGGCATGGACGCCGGCGTCCGTACGCCCGGCCCCTATGACGGTCACCTGTTGCTGTCCCGTTACTTTTTTCAGGGCCGCTTCCAGTTCGTCCTGGACTGTCCGGTCGGCCAGCTGGGACTGCCAGCCATGGAAAGCCGTTCCATCATATTCAACCACCAGCTTGAAGTTTAATTTGCCCATCCCGCGCTGCCTAGAAGTATCGTCATGCACCTTGCCCAACGTCCATTGCTCAGCCTGAAGGGGAGCAGGTCAACGGTCCTCGCCGATTCTCCCGCCCCTATCCCCCGGGGGGCATCGGCCCTGGACAAGCCGCCATTAAAACTCCCACCTGAAGTTCACCACCCCACCGGACGGGAGGGGCGTGAGCTGCGCCTCTGCCGGTGTGCTGCTGCGCGACAAAAACAGGATGTGCAGGGCAGCCAGGGAGCGGTTCACGACCATGCCTCCCAGAGTAAAGGTGGCGGCCTTGGCAAGGCTCAGGCTGGTTCGGCGCAGATCTCTGTACCGCGTGCGGTTCGCGGTGTCATCCCACTGCCAGTCATTGCCCACCCCGAGGGTATAGACGTCGTCCAACTCACGGCGGCGCAGCTGGTCCTGGTTATAGGCCGTGATCGAATCGTAATGACCCAGGTTAAAGTAGTAGATCTCCGGCCTCGATTTGGAGCCGGCGTCAACCCCTGCATGGACCGCCGCATAGGCCCGGTAGTCCTGCAGGTGCCATTGGGAGCTTTCACGCAGGAGAATAAAACCGAGCCAAAGCCCCGCTTCGGCCACGGCCAGGCGACGGGCTGCGACGGGGGCTCCCAGGTAGTGCTGTCCCCAACCGGGCAAGATGATCGACCGCACCAGCGCCTGCTTTTTCGCCGCCGGATCAACCGCCTGGGCCGAGAGGAACTCCAGGCCGCCGAGCGCCAGGATCAACGTCAGCACCCACGCCCTCCCCGGCAGCGACCTAAGCCCCATTTCTCCGGACCTTGGCTTGTACCGTGGGAATCCAGGCGGATAACGTGTCCCGGTAGGCCCATCCGGTGCATCCCAGGGCGGCCAGGACAGTCAGCCAGGCAAAGATATCTCCGTAGCGGGCGTAGAAGGTCAACCCCGTCGCCGGGGCGATTTCCGCCGTGAAAGCCCCTTCCTGATTGAGTCCCATACGGGCCACCGTTCTGCCGGCCTGATCAATCACCAGACTGATACCCGTATTGGCGGCCCGCACCACCGGCCGGCGCAACTCCACGGCCCGGTAACGAAATTGGGCGGCATGTTGATA
>CAZJBG010000025.1:0-8098 GCA_964543925.1 uncultured bacterium | reverse complement strand
TTCACCACCCCTACCAGGAAAGTGGCGCCTGCACGGACGAAGTTGCGAGTCAGCCCCGGGAAGGTGGTCTCATAGCATACCTCTACGCTGAAAGGGACCGAGTCGACTTCAAAGACCGTGTAGGCGTCACCGTGGGTAAAGTTGCCCTGGCCCAGGTTCAGGGCGTTCAGGGCCGGTATCCATCCGGAGAGGGGGATATATTCCCCGAAGGGGACCAGCTGGATTTTATTGTACTGCTCATGGAGACCCAGGCTATCGATGTAGCCTACCGCATTGTAGTAGCGCACGTCCTCCGCTGATGTTCGCTCAAAGTCGGGCATACCGGTCACCACCGGGAATCGAACCTCCCGCAGCACCTCCTGTATGGCCTGTAAATAGGGCCGTCCCCCCCGTTTAAGGTAGGCGGGAGTGGCCGCCTCCGGCCAAAATACGACCTGGGGCGAGTCCACCGCCACCGTATAGGTGAGCGCATTGAGTTGGTCGAAATGTTCGCGCCTGACTTCGGGCACCCATTTCTCCAGAGCGTTGACATTGGGTTGCACCACCCCCACCTTGAAAGTGGCTGACGGCACCTCCGGCAGCAGGAGCCACCCACTCACCCACGGGAACAGAAAGACCGCCGCCAGGGTTAGCGCGGTCCTTTGCCGTGCCGAGCCCTCCAGGAGTTCCACCAGGAGGACATTCATCAGCACCACCCACATACTTATGCCGTAAATGCCGGTGATCTCGGCATTCTGAATCGGCAGCAGCAGTACCGTCTGGGAGTTGGCCAGGGCAATCCAGGGGAAGCCGAGGGACCCGAAGCTGCGCAGAAACTCCACGGTCACCCAAATGAGGGGCAGCGACCAGAGGGCCAGCCGTCCCCAGCGGGCCTGCAGCCGGCCGAACCACCAGCCGATGAAGATAGTGTTGAGTGATAAAAAGAGGACCAGGGCAATCAGGCTCATCAGGGCCGCCCACCAGTACGTGCCGTTGTTGAACGCCACCCAATAGAGGGTCACAACAAGGAAGCCTACAGACCAGAGGAATCCGTAATACCCGGAACGGGAGGGTGAGGTGGATTTCAGCCAGGCCCGGATGAGGGGCACCAGTCCAACCCAGGCCAGGAAAGCCAGGGAGACAGGGGGAAAACTGAGGCCGGTTACGGCGCCGGCAAGGACCAGCTTCCACTCCACGGAAAGGTTCCGGTACCAGAGAAGAATGTTCAAGCCTTTCAACCCCGGGAATCCAGGTAATCCTGGAGAATCAACGCGGCGGCGGTGTAGTCCACGGCCTCCTTGTTACGGCTGGCTTTGATGCCCTGCCGGATAAGTGACCTTTGGGCAGCCACGGAGGTCAGGCGCTCATCGTAACGATCGATGGGGAGCATCATCCGCTCGGCCAGATCGAGGATGAAGTGGTCCACCTCCTCGGTCTGGCGAGAGCTGGTACCTTTCATGGTGAGGGGGTAGCCCACCACGATGGACACGATCTCCTGTTCCACGATGATCGCTTCCAGCTGCTGCCACCACCCCCCCGATTCCTCACGGATCAGGGTGGTCAGTGGTTGAGCAATGATGTTCAGAGGGTCAGAAACCGCCAGCCCCACACGCTTTTCACCATAATCAATCCCGAGAATGCGGGGCACCGAGGCGGATACCTACAGTTCGTCCAGCGGCGCCCTGAGAACTTGCCGGAGCATACGGCCCGGTTTGAAGTGGCTCTTCCGTCGCGGGGGGACGTACACTTCCTCGTTGGTCCGCGGGTTGCGGGCCCGGGGCTTCGCCTTGGTCGGTTTGATCTCGAATACACCGAAATTCCGGATTTCCACCCGCAGCTTGGGAAGGTCCTGACTCATGATCTCTCGCAGGACCTCAAAGACGGCATCCACGGGGGCCTTCATTTGGGATACGGGCATTTCCATCTTTTCAGCCACCCGTTGGGTTACGTCTTTTTTGGTGTAGGTAATGCTTTTGAACTTTTTGAGGTCGTCCATGTTAAATGCGCTCCATATAGATGATTCCTGGTATCATTTGAACTCGGTCTTGAATGCGTCGAAGTTTGCGTATGCCATCGACATCAATGGCCATGTTCAGGGTCAGGATGCCGTCTTCCACAACCATGTCGATGCTTGAGATGTTGGTGTTGAGTTTCGAGGTGTACTCGGTAAGTTCTTTCAGAAAATGCTTGCGGTCCTCGGCCACGATCTTGAGCCACACGATGAAATCCCGCCGCTTATCCACGTCCCATTCCACTTCTACATAACGGTCCTGATCATCGCCCAGCAACGGAAGATTGGTGCAGGACACCCGGTGCACGGTGATCCCCCGACCGCGGGTGACAAACCCGATAATCTCGTCACCGGGAATGGGATTGCAGCACTTGCTCAAGGAGATGAGCAGGTCGGAAATGCCATCTACCCGAACGCCCTGGGCCGACTTGCGTATGCGGCGCGAAAGGGTCTCACCAATTTTTTTGCCGAGCCCTTTACCCTCGGGCTCCGGATTGGGCACGAAGGTTTCAATGACCTGCCGAACGGTGACATCGCCCCGTCCCAAGGCTCCGTAAAGTGCGTCGGCCGAATCGTAGCCCGCCTTGACCGAATCCTTGTTGATCTCCTTCTTCAATGAGGTCAGCTTCAAACGGCGCAGGGCCTTATCGAGCATCTCCCGCCCCAATCGGATGCCCTCAACCTGCTGAGCCCGGCGGATGAACCGTCGAATGTGGGTCTTGGCCTTGCTGGTCTGGACAAATTTGAGCCAGGCCGCCCCGGGGTTTTGGTGCTCCGAACTGATGATTTCCACCGTGTCGCCGCTGTGCAGCTTGCTGTTCAGCGGCACGATCTTGCCGTTGACCCGCGCACCTACGCAGTGCAGACCAACTTCGGTATGGATCTCAAAGGCCATGTCCACCGGGGAAGAGCCCACCGGCAACTGAATGAGATCCCTTTTGGGAGTGAATACGAAAATCTCATCCTTGAACAGGTCGATCTTGAGCAGTTCCAGAAACTCCTCGGGCGTGGACTTTTCATTCTGGACAATCTCCACCAGATCCCTCAGCCAACGGACCTGACGATCCAGGGAGGTCGGGTGCCCCTGGTCGTCCTCCTTGTAGCGCCAGTGAGCGGCCACACCACTCTCGGCAGTTCGGTCCATCTCGTCGGTGCGAAATTGTACCTCCACCACTTTCCCATGGGGACCCACCACGGTGGTGTGGATGGACTGATAGCCGTTCATTTTGGGAGTGGCAATGAAATCTTTGAACCGCTCCTGAACGGGGGTATAGAGCTGGTGGACAATGCCCAGGGCAGCATAGCATTCGTCCACCCGGTTCACGACAATCCGGATGGCCAGCAGATCGTAGATCTCCTCAAAATCAACGCGTCGACGTTGCATCTTGCCGAAGATGGAGTAATAGCTCTTGGGCCGGCCCATCACCGTCGCCTTGATATGGTAAGTGTCGAGCTGCCCACGAATGGGGCGCACAAATTCCTCAATATATTTTTCGCTCTCGGCCCGGGAGTCCCGCACCTTCTTCACCAGCTCCGCGAACTTCTCCGGTTCCACGGTCTGCAAGGCCAGGTCTTCCAATTCCCACTTGACCCGCGCCATGCCGAGGCGATGGGCCAGGGGGGCATACACATCCCGGGTTTCAATGGCGATGCGCCGCTGCTTCATGAGGGGGAGATACTTGATGGTGCGCATATTGTGCAGGCGATCGGCAAACTTGATAATGATCACCCGAATATCCCGGGCCACCGATAGAAGCATCTTCATATAGTTTTCAGCCTGCCGCTCGGCGTGGGTGCGGAACTTGATGCCGGACAGCTTGGTCACGCCCTCCACCAGGTGGCATACTTCAGGCCCAAATTTTTCGGTGATCGATTCCTGGGTGCAGGCCGTGTCTTCGATGACGTCGTGCAACAGCCCGGAGGCGACGGTAATGGGGTCCATGCTCCATTCCGAGAGGAGCAGGGCCGTCTGGTAGCAATGCTCGAAATAAGGCTCTCCCGACTTGCGCCGCTGTCCGGTATGGGCCTCTTCGGCCAGTTGATAGGCCTCCCAGAGAAATCCCTCGATGTCTCTCCCCTGGTGATCTTCCAGGTTCATGTTGTTGACCATCGTCCGGAATTTGGCCGGATAGCGGCCGCTGCGGGGCAGGACCTGCTTGAGGGAGTCTACGACCATCAGAATGGGGACTCCTCGGTGGGCAATCCGGCCAGGGCATCTTCGGGTACGTAGGACCTGAACCGGGCGAAGTTTTCATCGAAGGAGAGCTTGATGATTCCCGTGGGACCGTTGCGCTGCTTGCCGATAATCAGCTCCGCCCTACCGATGTCATCTTTGTCTCGGGAGTACACGATGGGACGGTACAGAAAGAGAATCATGTCCGCATCCTGCTCGATGGCCCCCGATTCCCGCAGGTCGGACATAATGGGACGTTTGTCCCTCCCCGGCCGCTGCTCAACGGCCCGCGAGAGCTGTGAAAGGGCCAGGATGGTAATATTCAGTTCCCTGGCCAGGGCCTTCAGCGACCGGGAAATCTCCGACATCTCCTGTTGCCGGCTTTCGGTGCGGCCGTGCCCGGACAAAAGCTGCATGTAATCAATAATCACCAGATCTACATCGTAGTCGGCCTTGAACCGCCGGATGCGTGAGCGCAGATCGAGAATATTCATACCGGCGGTGTCGTCAATGTGGATGGGGAGGTCGGAGAGCTTGCCGACGGCCATGGAGAGTTTTTTCCACTCCCGGCTGGGCAGCGTTCCCCGGCGCACCATGTGGGAGTCCACTTTGGCTTCAGCCGTGAGCACCCGCATGGCGATCTGGTAATTGGACATTTCCATGCTGAAAATACCAATTTTGTGTTGGCTGCCAGCCGCATTCCGGGCCACATTGAGGGCCAGGGCCGTTTTGCCCATCGATGGCCGTCCCGCCAGGATCACCAGGTCGGCGGGCTGGAAGCCATCGGTCATGTCGTCCAGATCGTTAAATCCCGATGGGACGCCTGAATAGGGCTGATGCTTCTTTTTGCTGTGCCGCTCATCCAGGATGCTGAACGCCTCGGTGAGGATCGGTTTAATGGCAAAATCCCTGGCCGATTGCGTGCGGCGTTGAAGATCAAAGAGGCGGTGCTCGGCCAGGTCCAGCAGCTCATCGGGTTCGTCTTCCCCCTGATAGGCATCAGAGATCAGCTGCTGCCCGGCGCTGATAATCTCCCTTAATACATGCTTTTCCCTGACGATCTGGGCATAGTGTTCGACATTGGCGGCCGAGGGCAGGGCCTCCATCAGACCGGTCACGTAATAGGCGCCCCCCACCTTATCCATCAGCCCGTGCTTGGTCAGGTAATTGGTCAGGGTCACCGTATCGATCGGCTCCCCCTCATTCTGCAGCTCCAGCATGGCCCCATAGATGCGGTTGTGGGCCTCTTTGTAGTAGGCGTTCTCAGGCAGCAGGGGCATCACCCGGTCGATGGATTTGGGGTCAATAAGGATGGCCCCCAGCACTGCCTGCTCCGCATCCAGATTCTGGGGCGGCAGGCGTAATCCGTCCGGCTGGCCGTCTGCCCGGACAGATTTCCCGTTCTTCACTTCTGCCATGTTATGAGCCTCACACTCCTTTCCCGGCGGAGACCTGATCCCCTTGTTTCACTACGGGTGGTCGTCCCGTGAGCTCCCGGTAGCGGTCCCGGATCACCTGAAAATCCTCCCACGCGGGGGCCTTCCATCCGGGGTTGCGCAGCAGGGCGGCCGGGTGATAGGTGGCCCGCACTTCCACTCCCTGGTAGCGGTAAACCTGCTTGCGCATCTTTTGCAGGCTCTCATCCACCCGCAGGAGGGTTTTGGCCGCCACTCGCCCTAATGTAACGATGAGTTTGGGCTCAATGATACGAAGTTGTTCCTGAAGGTAAGGTTCGCACTGCTCCACCTCCACAGGCTGCGGGTCCCGATTTCCCGGCGGCCGGCACTTGAGGACGTTGAGAATGTAAACATCCCGCCGTGAAAGTTCGATAGCCGCCAGGATCTGGTCCAGCAGCTTGCCGGCCCGCCCCACAAACGGCTCGCCCTTCAGGTCCTCCTGTGCGCCGGGCGCCTCCCCGATGAAAACCAGGTCCGCCTCGGGATTGCCGACACCGAAGACAAATTCAGTTCGGGTCGCTCCCAACGGACAGTTTTGGCAGTTACGGATATCCTCGTTAAAGGCCGCCAGAGTCGTCAGGCTCCCCGTGGGTCCGCCCAGGGCCTGATCCCCCGCTACCCGGCTTGGCGGAGGTGGAGGTGGGTTGATGCCCACCACCGGCGCCCCTAAGACGAGCTGGTCACCATACAGGGAGCGGTGTCTCCGGAAATAGCGGACCGCATTTTCGATAGCCTGGGCCATTACTTCGCGGGGGGCTTCACCGGGCTATCATCGTCGCTTACCTTTTCCTCCTTAGGATAGTTCCAGATGAGGCGCTTATCGAAGAAATCCTCCATGGCCAGGACCATAGCCTTATCCTCTTCCACGTAATCGGGGTCTTCAACCGCCTCCTCCGGCGGGTATTCCTCCTCAAAATAGTCCTCTTCCAGGACCTGACGCTCCGCCGCCCGGCGGGCATTGATCTGCAGAGCTCTGTGGCCGAGCACGACCACCGCTTCAAATATGTCAGGTGTACGCTTGAGAATTTCTTGAAATGCCAACGTCCCTACCTTCATTCTACCTCCTTGAGTATGGCCTCAACTTCGTTGATTGCCGTTTCCAGTTTATCGTTGACCACCACGTGATCGTAATCCTGTTTGTAAGCGAGTTCCTGTGGGATACGCGCCAGCCGCTGCTCGATGATGGCCGGATCTTCCGTGCCGCGACGGTTCAAACGAGCCGCCAGGGTATCCATATCGGGCGGTTCAATAAAGATGGCGATGGTATCCCCGGAAAATTGCTCCTTGATGTTGACGCCACCCTTCACATCTACATCCAAGAGCAGGGTCTCCCCCTTGTCCAGAGCCTCTTCCAGTGCCTGGCGGAGCGTCCCGTAACGGTAACCATGGACCCATTCCCACTCCAGGAACTCACCCCTGGCCAATTTCTCATCAAACTGTTTATCGGTGAGAAAATAATAGTCCTTACCGTTTGTCTCGTGGGTTCTCTGAGGGCGCGTGGTGCCTGATACCGAAAAACGCCACTCCGGGTGATCCGTCTCCAGCCGTCTGCAGATAGTCGTTTTGCCCGCTCCCGAGGGGGCGCTGATGACCACCAGACGGCCCCTGCTCATAAAATGTTTTGTACTTGTTCGCGAATCTTTTCCAGTTCATCCTTCATGCGCACCACCGTATGGCTGATCTCGATCTGGTTGCTTTTCGAGCCGATGGTATTGACCTCCCGCCCCATTTCCTGGAGCAGAAATCCCAGCCTTTTGCCGGTAGCCTCATCCCCGTCCATATAGGATTCAAACAGGTCCAGATGGCTGTTGAGCCGCGTACATTCCTCGGCGATGTCCCGCTTTTCGGCCAGCATGGCAATTTCCTGCAGGAGCCGGCCCTCATCAACCGTTAACTCGCCCACAAGTTCCTGAATCCGGGTGCGATACCGTTCCAAATCTTCGGACCGGTGTTGCTGGGCCCGTTGCTCAATCGCCTGGGTCTCACGGCGCACCAGACCGAGGCGCGTCAGCAGGTCGGCGCCCAGGTTGGCCCCTTCCGCCCGCTGCATCGCCTGCACCTCACGCAGGGCCGTATCCAGACCTTCGGCCAGCAGACTCTTCAGCAGGTCCGCCCGGTCCACCTCATGCTCCAGGATGATATCGTTGAGCGACGCATAGTGAGCGAAAGACGGTCCTTCCGACAGGCCCAACTCATCCTGGATTTCCTGAAATAGCTGCTGATATTCCCGCAGCCGAACGGTATCAAGCCGGTGGTCGGCGCCAGCTTCATTTTTCCCTGCCAGCACGACAGTTACGGAAATCTTACCTCGAGAAATCACCTCCTGCGTCGTCTGGCGGACCAGCGGCTCAAGAGACTGCATCACCCGTGGCAACCTCACCCCCAGGTCGAAATACCGGCCGTTGAGACACTGTATGTCGGTTGAGAGGGTTATCCCTTCCCGCGTCACCTGGCTCTGACCAAATCCGGTCATACTCA
>CAZJBG010000024.1:0-22016 GCA_964543925.1 uncultured bacterium | reverse complement strand
CTCGTTATAGATACCTACTGAGCCGAAGATATACTCACCTCGGGGGTTATTTCTGGTTTCGTCAGTCAGACCATCCTCATCGTTATCAATGCCGTCAGTGGGCTCACCGGGACTTTCCAGAAAAGCAAAACCGGAATAGGCCGTAGGGGTCCATCCTGTGTTACCTCTATTGTCCTCGTCCCATCCATAGACGATATCGATGAATGTGTCATAAAACGCGCTGTCGTCGGCAGAATCTCCTACTCCACCTATTCCATAATCGAAATACATGCCAAAAAAGACCGTGGTATAATCCACCACGGAAAAGTTCGTGATACGGTAGAGCCAGAAGATAACGTCTTCAGCGAGAACCTGGGACCATTGTAGTCCCCGCTCCCTCACCAATGTAGCCAATCCTCCCCGGTCTGGTTCCTCAGGTATGGGAAGAAATTGAAACCCCTTGTCTTGAGCCTCCCTGTCTTGATAATCATCCATCACAAAAAAGGTTTCCAGATCTGCTTGAAACTGATTCTTCCCAAAAAAACCACTCCATGCGCCTGGCCACCCCGGGTCGTCTGAAAGATTGAGCTTATCCGGCCAAACTGAAGGCCACGTGCTGGGATCATTACTCATCGCCGGAGAATCTCCGTCCGGGTTATCCCAACCTGGCCGGGGCTCATAGCCATATGGGGTACCGTCTGGTCCGGTATCGACATCCTCTCGATAGCCCACCTCGGCAATGTGCATTGTATCGCCCTTCGCGTCAATAACCTCAGCGATAACAATGGGCGTGGCACCTTCTACGTAAGTGTGACCACTACCTTTGGGCCATTCGGATGGATCAGGATTCCCAGGCCAATTGCCGACCATGCCATTATTCAAGACAGGAGTATTGATCAGGTTGCCATCCATCTGACCCCATTTTCGGAATCGGATATCTCCGCCTATCCCCTGCTGGGGGTCTGGGTCCTCGGTTTGTGCGAAGGACTGCTCAAGCCAGGCTGACACTAGTACAACTATCATGAAAGAGTAATGCCGCGACATCACTTGAACTCTATGAAAAGGTAGTTAAAAGGCAATGTTTAATCCCATTTGTACGCGCCTTGGCTCGGCATAGTAATCAGGTCGTGTAAACCACTCTTCCAGCGTGTTAACCCCTTGGACTCCTCCAGCATCGAGTATGTCGGTTGTAAAATCAGCTCGGCCAGTAGATGCGAAAACAGTACTCACATTCCTGGCATCGAAGAGATTATACACATTAAGAAACAAGGATAAGGTGTACGTGCCTACTTTGAAATTTTTAGTTCCTTTAAGATCAAAGTTTATGTTAATGGGTTTTCTTTCCGAATTCTCGAAAGAAGCACGAACGCCTCGAGAAGCCCGGATGGTGGGTGTATAAGGCTTGCCGGTGTTCAGTTTACCGATAACCGATAATCGCCAGCTCCCTGCTGGATCATTGAGCATGGTCGTCAGGTTCAGAGTATGTCTCTGATCCCAATCCAGGGGGACGGTCTGAATTTCGCTTTCCCTCGGCAGCGCAGAAGATGCGTCGGCAAAAACTGCTTCCGGATCGGAGGCATTGCCGGCGGCAATCTGGAACGTATAGTCGATGAAGGTCGTTACGTATGTCGTGGGTCGCAGTTCCAACTCAAGTGTGATGCCGCGGGCGTTGCCGTAATCCAAATTTATAAACCGGCCATAGCGGTCACCACCCGCGTAGGTCTCAACAATTTCTGTTCCGATCCAATTATTGATATCCTTGTAAAAAACTGTAACAAAAAATCCTGTATTCATTCCGAATTGCTGTTGAAGACCGATTTCGTAGTTCACGGTCTTCTCATTCTTCAGGTTCGCGTTCCCAATTAACGTATTAACTACGCCACTTTGCTCCCTATTCATTTCAAATTCCGGATTGAGATAGAGCTGCTCAAATGTTGGTTTCTGGAAAAAGAAGCCATAGGAGAAAAAGATAGCACCCCGATCTGTGATCGGATAAGAAATGCCGACCCGCGGACTCAGCTGTATTAGAGCTTTTGTGTCCTCAAACCAGGTACCTGTGGCTCCCCAGTCTTTCTGACTCAAATCTGTACGTGCAGCATCAATAAAACGAGCATCGCTTGGTATCGGTTTTGAAAAAGGCTCACCGGTAGCGGGATCTATTAGCGCTCTTGAATCATCAGCATTCAGGCGATAAGGCACATCAATACCCAGGGTATCATCACCCTGAAATATATCAATAGTTTTAATAGCTTGCGTAAGGCTGGGATCCCTGAAATCTGTTGGAAGTCTGCCCTTTGAATCAAAATAATCCAGTCGCAACCCAATGTTGATGACCATCTCCTTCAGTTCAATCTTATCTTGAATATAGGCAGAAAACTCAACGGGCTTTCTATGATACTCATTGTGGTTAAACGAAGTGATCGGGGGAATCGCCGGTTTAAATGGAACCTTGTCTTTTCCACCCTCATCTTTTTCAGGAATTAATTCGAATTCTTCATACTTCAAGTCATACTGCTTGAGCGCTACCCCTGACTTGATCTGATGGCTCTTACTCACCTGACTGGTGATATCAAATTTTCCCACCCCCGTCGCTGTTTCCCGGTGAACGATGAATTCTCTATCACCTTGATTGGCTTTGACACCTGCCGTCCCACCTGTGTAGAATGCATTTTGCCTGGCTGCCTCCAGCAAGAGGGGATCAACATACCCGGGATCCAATGGATTCTCAAAAACATAACGATCGTATTCAAAAAAGATATAGGAAGCCTTCACAGTATAAAAGGTACGTGAAGAAAGGGAATGATTCAGAACCGGGGTGATGGTTAGTCCGTTCCTGAACTCGTTGAAATTCCCTTCCGGGTTAAATAAAAATCTATGACTGTATTGACTAAATTCAACCGTGTTGAACAACCCGCCCATACTGAACTTGATTGTGGGTGATATCTTAAAGGCAAGTTTAGCCTGAAGAGACAATTTTTTGAAGGGATTCATTGAAACAGGTGTATATTCCGTTGCGTCAGCATGTGCGAGATAATTATCCAATCCCACGATATAATCTCCCACGATATGAGAACCTCTCACGAAAACTGAATCTTCCGCGAGAATAGGTTCGGGTACTGTGTGGTCCTGAATGACCCACAGTGTATCGCCGCCTTCAAAACTGGATAAATCCCGTGGCGTAAATCTTCTCTGACCGTATAGCCAACCCTTATTGCTGAAATACCTCCCATTTACATTAAAGGTTAATCTCTTATTAAAAAAAGGAACCGGACCATTCAGGCTAGCCTCCAGATTGGTAATATTTGCTACACTTAGGTCACCCGTGCCGAAAAAGAGGTCACTATCGGAAGATAAATAATCTCCAACATAGGTGGAAACGGTGCCATGATATTCATCTCCGCCCTCCTTGGTAACCACTTCCACCACTCCAGATAATGATTGACCATATTCTGCGTTGAAACCACCACTAATCACTTGGAACTGTTCAAGCCCGCCGAGCTCCACCTCAACAGACAATTCGCCTGAGAACGGGTCCGTTACCGAAATACCATCAATCAGATAGTTCACTTCGGAGGCTCTCCCCCCGCGTATATGTATTCTGCCATCCAGGTCTTTTATAACTCCAGCCTGCAGCTCAAGGGCATCGGCAAACTCTTCCACCGGCATCTGACTAATATCTTCGCCCCGTACTAACTGCTTGGATGACGTAAGGTCTCTTTGCACGATGGGCGTTTGAGATATAACCACTACCTCTTCCCCTGCCAAAATAGATGAAGACAACGAAAGATTCACTTCTGTGGTTACGTCCAGCGACACCATCAGTTGTTCAACACTTTGCCGGGCATAGCCGATCATAGAGGCTTTCAACGTGTACGTTCCGGGTGGAATATTCAGGATCACATAATATCCATCCTGACCAGTGAATGTCCCTATGGAAGTCCCTTCAAGAAGGATATTAACCCCTTGAAGTGGATCACCGGTTTCGCCATCGATGATCGTGCCAGTGATCTTGCCCGTTTGCCCTCCCCAAGCGAGTTCGCAGACCGCCAATGATATGGCTGTAAATAGAAAAAAGATCTTCATGGAGAAACCTTCAACGGCACATTGCCGACAACCTCAGAAAACGATGAATTCATATTTTTATTTCTTGTCATAAAAGATGGATGAACTCGCAAACCCTCTGAACTTCACGAATTTCGGTCCAGCACTTTAGAGAGCACCAGGAGTACCCTATGATTACCACCGGTCTACCCTGGTAAAATGACATCAAAAACGGGTTGCGCCAACCCGAAGATTGGAACTGTAAGGTCGTCCAGAAAACGGAAGGGGAACACCTGAGTGGTGTTCCCCTTCCGCACCGACTCCATTGCTATCTATAGGCTATAGGCTGCATAGCGGGAAAACTCCTCCCCTAGCCTATGCCTCGTCAGGATCATTTAATGAGCAGCATTTTCCTTATCGCCTTGAATCCGGCAGATTCAAGTGAATAGAAATATACACCACTCATCATGCTCTTCCCATCGCGATCTTTTCCATCCCAGAGCGTCTCATGTCTTCCCGTGGACTTCTGCCCGCTAAACAGGGTCCTGACTTCTTGACCAAGGACGTTGTAGATCACAAGCGTGACGTCCCCGGCTTCATGTATGTCATAGACAATCCTCGTCTCAGGGTTAAACGGGTTTGGGTAGTTCTGATGCAAGGCAAAGGATTTGGGGGTCTGGGACCCTATGGGGTCAATGGCAAGCGGAGGTACAAACTCGACAAGGTATATACCAGGCGCGACCCCTGAATTACCATTTCCCGTGACGAACACGATATCTTGCTTAGTAGGACCATCGCTATCATAATCCCCAATGGCCATCGCTACAAATCCAGTCGTTACCGCATCGGTCGTGTCCGCTTGGTACAGCCTGAACATCTGGTGGAGATCTGGATCGGTAACATCGCCTGTTCCTCCTACCCATTCAATACCATAAATCCCTTCATAAGGGTCTCTGGCGGTAACCAGGAACTCCAATTTACCGTTGTTATCCGCGTCTCCGAATTCTCCACCTCGCAACTCGACCCCTTCGGTTGGTCTACCTTCGAACGATGGGATGTCGGCGATGAGACTGAAGTTGGTCGAATCAAAAGCCGTTGCAATATCCGCAATACCGGATACCACCCATATGTTACCACCACGGGCCCCGAGGTAGACCTCAGTGTTAAGATCCCCGTTGATATCCGCCATGACCAACTTGGCGGCGCTACCGTGGTAGTCGTCATGGAACACGGTAGAATCAAATACCACTTTTTCATAGGTATTGGCTGCTGTGGCCGAGTAAACGATGATCGGCATGTCGTCGCCATCTATCTGGACGACCATATTCATCTTCCCGTCGCCGTCAAGATCCCCCACCGTCATGGAGTGCACCTTCCAACCGAAATCGACGCTGTCGGACCCGGCCACCGTGCTATCGACATATTCCACCACCCAGTCCGGATTGGCAAAATCCTTACCGGGCAGGGAGATGATGGACAGCCTGAGGCCATTCCCATTGCGATGGGTCAGAATGAGTTCAATGACCCCATCACCGTCAATATCCGTGGCCACACTCATGAACTCCAGGGCAATCCTACTGACGGCGTCCCTGGGCGGGTCGTAAGTAAGGGTCGCTGTATCCGGCAGAAAATCACCGCTTAGTGGATCGTGCTCGTAGATCTCCAGGGCGTTAAACCCAAGTAGAGCGGTGGAGTCAGGATGAAAAGAATCCCAGATATTGATGAGTTCAAGATTCCCGTCAGCATCCAGATCGGTGATCATGACGCTCCGTTCGCCGCCAAAAAGAATAGACGTACCATCAACGTCTTTATCCTTATGCCAAACGACAGCGTATGAATTATCACCATCCGTCTCCCACACGAAAATGCGTTTATTGGTCGCATCATAGGAGACAAACTCATTATTCGAGTCTTTATCAATATCGATGGGCCCTGAGGGAATGTTTCCAATCATGCCCCAGGCACGAACCAGATTGGGCGGAAGTGGACCTGTGCCGTCCGGGTCGGCGTCTCCAATTCCTCCATCCCATACTAGTTCGAAATTCTTGACTTGCCCCTGTAATGCTGAAGACCCGCCCAACAGGGTCAAAGTGATGACAGCTAATAATAACCTTTTCATAGGTGAACTCCCTTTGTTTGTTTCAGAAACCAGTCACTCTCAATCACAAACTGATAGAATCACGAACTGATAGAATCACGATATAATTCAAGTTCAACAGTAATTTTGCCTTTGTCAACAACTATTTCAGGACTGCCTTGAACCCTTCCGACATAACAATACTAAGGCCATTGCATTTAAGAGACTGATCGATGGGCCAAGCGGCAAAAAAGCAGCTGTGCTCATCGTCAAGTCATAGCTGGGCATACCGGAGTAGCCAGAGTGCCTGTCTGCGATTTCGGTCAACGCTCAGCCAATGTCTATACGTATGTACATTAACCTTTAAGCCTACGAAGATATTTTCAGCATGTCAAGCTTTTAGTTGGAGGCAGTAAGGGAATAGTGTAGTTATCGATGTCCGCTTTGCCATGGAATCTTCCCGTCATCTATGATTGCTATTGTCTGTCCACCAGGAGTGCTGCTATAGCTTTGTAGATGACCATTTCTCAACGGGAATCGGAGGACACCGATATGGGGCCCACTGGCATTGAAGGATACGCGAGGCGGGAATGGACCGCAGCTCACATTGAGGGTGGCCAGCCGTGGAGCAGCGCCGGCTCGCCCAGGTCGCCTAACTAAATATAAACTTGACACAGAGTTATTCCTTTTGTATTCTTGTATAGACAAATAGACAATTAATCTCATGATCGTCAATAAGAGCAGTCCTATCCCCCAGTATTTTCAGCTGCAAACCTGGCTGATGGAGCAAATCGAACAGGGGATACTGAAGCATGGGGTCCAAATCCCCACGGAAAAAGAGCTGGGGCAGATAACGGGCCTGGCCCGGGCCACTATCCGTCAGGCCGTAGGGAACCTGGTAAATATGGGCTACCTCGTTCGTAAGAGACGGCTCGGCACCTTTGTGCAAGATCGGGAGATCGCAACTGAAAAACGTACCATCATCGGTATTTTAATCCCGGATATCCGTAGTGGTTACGCACCCGAATTGGCCCGTGGCGCTGAGGATGAGGCTGCCAAACACCAACACAGCCTCATTCTATGCAATACCGACGATTTATATATGAGAGCCGAGCATCACGCCGATCGCCTGATTGAGGCCGCAGTGAGCGGTGTGATCTTTGTCCCCACGGCGACTTCACATGAGAAAAACAGCCTGATAATCGAGAAGTTCACCAAGAGAAATATCCCGGTGGTTCTCGTCGATCGAACCATCCCGGGAATCGAAGTTGATCATGTCACCACCAACAATTTCGATGGTGCCTACGAGCTCACCAGCTACCTCATCCAGCGAGGTCATCGAAAGATTGCCCTCATTCTAAGCGAAAGTTTCAGTACCGAGAAAGAGCGGCTAAAAGGGTACCACGCCGCCCTTGCGGACCATGATATTCCCATCGATCCCACCATTGTCATTCCCGATGCTGGCCCCTTCATCAAGGAGCACTACCGGGAACTCATCCGTGCGCTGCTGGAACATAGAGGGGATTTTACGGCCGTCTTCGCAGGACACGATCGCATCGCGCTGCTATTCTATTCAGTAGCCCGTGATATGGGGCTTTCTGTCCCAGATGATTTTTCCCTGGTAGGGTACGATGGTCTTCCCTTTACCACCATAACATTGACGACCATGCATCAACCTATCTACGAGATGGGCCAGGAGAGTTTGAAGCTGATCATGTCCCGAGTCCAGAGTGAAAGGGTCGAATCCCGTGAAATTGTTCTGAAGTCGCACCTGGTAGAACGGTCATCGGTAAGAGACTTGGGATGAGTCTATACCTCCTGACAAGCAGGTCAATTAGTAAAGGAAACATAATATGAGAGCAGTATCGTTGAACGCCGATTGGAATCCTCGGCCGGACTTCAAACTGGGGGCCCGAGATATCGAAGGCAAATCGACCTACCTGGGCAGCAAGGTATGGCACAATCCCCATATCGCGTTTGTTGAAAAGGACATACCCGTACCGGGACCAACCGAGGTCCTGATTGAGGTAAAGGCTTGCGGCATCTGTGGCAGTGATGTGCATATGCTGCAGAGCGATGACGACGGCTATATTTTCTATCCAGGCTTGACGGCCTTCCCGTGTACCATCGGCCATGAATTTTCCGGGGAAGTCGTTGAGGCGGGGGAGTTGGCCATCAATAAGCGCACCGGCCAGCCCTATGAAGTCGGTGAGGCGGTCTGTTGTGAAGAAATGATCTGGTGTGCCCAGTGCCAGCCCTGTGCCGACGGTTTTCCTAATCACTGTGAACGGCTCCAGGAAATCGGCTTTTCCATCGATGGGGGTTATGCAAAATTCATCAAGGCCGATGCCCGCTACCTGTGGAGCCTCGAAGGACTGCGGGAGACCTATGGTGAGGACAAGATGTATCTGCTGGGTAGCCTGGCGGAGCCCACTTCGGTGGCTTATAACGCCGTCATCGAGCGCGGTGGCGGCATCCGATCAGGGGATCATGTGGTCATCCTGGGAGGCGGTCCGGTGGGGGCGGCCGCTTGCGCCATTCTGAAACGGTCCGGCGCCGCATCGGTCATCATCTCTGAGCCTTCCGAATCCCGAAGGGACATGGCCCTGGCCATGGGCGCCACCCATGCCATCGACCCGCTGAAGGTGAACGCAGCCGAAGCGGTTTTGGACATCACAGAGGGGGTCGGCGCCAAGATTATTCTTGAAGCCACCGGATTGCCCAGCGTGGTATGGCCCGATGTGGAAAGAATCATTTGGGAAGGCAAAACGCTGAATACAACGGTGGTGCTCGTCGCCCGGGCCGACGACAGAATTCCGTTGAACGGCGAAGTATTCCAGGTGCGGCGGGCTAATTTGGTGGGTGCCCAGGGCCATTCCGGCCACGGGACCTTCCCCCGAGTCATCAGTTCGATGGCCACGGGTATGGACGTTTCACCCTTGATTACCAAGCAGATCGGTTTGGATGAAGTGCCGGAAAACCTGGTGATGCTGCAGACCGATCGCAACGAAGTCAAGATTACCGTCATACCGGATTGATGGCGGCCAAGAATCCCTTAAAAACTTAAGGAACCTAAAATGACAAAGTGGCTTACGACGAATCGGGACGACCTGCGCTTTGAAGACACGACCGTTGGTCGTTTGAAAAAGAAAATCTGGGAAGCGTCCGAGCAGGAGATCGATCAAATCTTAGCCGACTATGGCATCCCAACACCTTCCGAGTTGAGCAAGCCGGGCTCTTATATCCAGACGACCATCCGTCAGAAAGTGGTTGAGAATCGGGAGCGAAATGACATCGTCTTCATTCCCATCGGCAGCACCGAGCAGCATGGCCGTCATACCGTCACCGGTATGGACACGTTCATGGTGACCCAAATCCTTGAAGGGGTCCGCCGATATACCGCCCAAAAAGGTGCGCCGGTTAACCTGATGTGGTCGCCGCTTATATACGGCGGCCACCCGCACCACCACATCGGCATGCCGGGGACGATCCACCTGGAAGATGAGGTGCTCAAGCGGAATCTTATCGATGTCATGGTGGGGCTGTGGAACGACGGTTTCCGTAAGATCATCCTCGTCAATAATCATGGCCAGCTATGGCTGGTGGAAGCGGCCATACAGGAATTGCAGAAAACCTGGAACCTGCCGGGCATCTTTAGGGTGATCGATTGGCACCGTGCCGTGCGCGAGTTTTTCCGGACCAAGGATCGTGGTGGAGACTGGGAGGATGACTTTTTCCACGCTGATGAGGCCGAGACTTCGGTACTGCTGCTGCTGGCTAAGGAATATGTGGACCTCCAGTATGCCGATGAAACCGAGGTGGAGGGCTACCTTCCCGACGGCCATTTTGACAAATCCGTCGAACCTTTTGCACGCCCAAGCAAGTGGTCCGAAGGCCAGGGACATTTCCCCATCGAAGTGGCCTCCGTGCCTGAGGGGGTGGTCGGCCGGCCTACACTCGGCACGGCCCAGAAAGCCAAACGGGCCATCGCCGCCATTTTGTCATACCTGACACTGGTAAACGATGAGATTCTGGAGGCGTTTCCTCCCGGTAAATTGCCGCCCGTTGAGGAGACGACCCTCAGAACCAAAGCAGAAATGGAACCCTACCTGAAGAAGCCCTTCACCGCTGGTTGGCGTCCCATCTACGCCATTCGGAAAATGGGGTTGTAGGCCCGGTGAGACTAAGTATCGTGCTTTCGACGCAGCCGGCGTCGTTTTCGGCCCTGCTCTATAAAGGGGATTTGGAGGAAAACATAGCCCGGATCGGCAGTCTGGGCTATGACGGGGTCGAGTTGGCGGTGCGCGATCCGAGTCTGTTGGACGTACCGGCGTTGGAAGCCCTGCTCAAAAAAAATGGCCTGTCGGTGCCGGCCATCGGAACGGGACAGGCCTTTGGCGAGGAAGGTTTGTCGCTTACGGACCCGAATGAACAGATTCGTCGAAAAGCCGTCGAGCGCATCAAGGCCCACGTGAGGTTGGCTCACCGTTTGGGGGCCATCGTTATCATCGGCTTGATACGCGGAAAACAGGGCCCGGAGCGCCCTGCGGATCAGGTGGAAAGTTTGCTCATTGAGGCCCTGAGAGCCTGCGCTCTGGAAGACGAAACGGTGAAACTGGCCATCGAAACCATCAATCGCTATGAGACCGACCTGCTGAATACCGTCGCATCGGGCCTGCGCCTGGTGGAGCAGCTCGGTATAGACAATGTGGGCCTACTGCTCGATACCTTTCACATGAATATCGAGGAACCGTCGCCGACCGAGAGCATCATGGCCGCCGCAGACCGGTTGTTTCATGTTCATATCGCCGATTCCAATCGCTGGTACCCTGGCGCGGGCCATATCAACTTCGGCAAGATCATCGATGCGTTGGACAAGATTGGCTACCAGGACTTTGTTTCGGCAGAGATCATGCCCCTTCCCGACCCGGTTACGGCTGCGAAAAAAACCCTCGAATACATGCGGGGATTGGCCGCTTGATGCCTATTTTAAGATTAGGTACAGATCCTAAGCACCAGCGCTTTAAAGGCATGAGGAGTTATCCATTTTATTGTTTCGATTGCAGTAGTACGAGTAGAAAGGCTACGAATATACAGAGAATGCCCACGAACGCATCATTTGAGGGGTAGGATAGACGACGACGCATGAAAAACGGTTCTATTCTGGAAATGCAGCATATCCGTAAAACGTTCCCCGGCGTTGTTGCTCTGGACGATGTCAATTTGACGCTCAGGAAGGGGGAGGTGCACATCCTTCTGGGCGAAAACGGCGCGGGGAAATCCACCCTCGTGAAGATATTGAGCGGCGCCTATCAAAAGACTGGGGGGAAAATCATCCTGAACGGCCGGAAGGTGGAAATCAGAGGACCCCGACAGGCCCAGGAACTTGGCATCGGCATTATTTATCAGGAATTCAATCTCGTGCCCCAGCTCTCTGCCGCCGAGAATATTTTTCTTGGCCGGGAGCGCACAGATCATCTGGGCATCATTGATCGGAAGCAGATAGTTGAATCGTCGCAGAAAATTCTAAATGACCTGGGAGTTGAGATCAATGCCCTCAGTCTGGTCAAGGAGCTGGGCGTGGCCCAGCAGCAGATGGTTGAGGTGGCAAAAGCCCTCTCTCTGGATGCGAAATTGCTCATCATGGACGAGCCCACCTCCGCTTTGACGGATCAGGAAATCAAGGAGTTGTTTGCCACGATCCGCCGGTTGAAAAAGCAGGACGTCACCATTATCTACATTTCACACCGTTTGGAGGAACTCTTTGAAATCGGTGATCGCGTCACGGTATTGCGCGACGGAAAGCACGTGGGGACCTATCCCATCGCCGATATGACCAAGCCTGAATTGATCCGTTTGATGGTGGATCGCGACCTTGAGGCGCAATTCCCAAAGCAGTACGCCAAAAGGGGTGCGGAGATTCTGCGTGTCGAAGGCTTAAGCCGGAAGGGCGTCCTGGACAATATTAACCTGCTACTCTATGGCGGCGAGGTGCTGGGGATCGCCGGCCTATTGGGCTCCGGTAGGACAGAACTGGCCCGGGCGCTGTTTGGTGTGGATCATGTCGATGCGGGTAAGATTTTTATTCATGGAAAACGGCAAAAGATCACCTCACCCCGTGATGCCATCAAATTAGGTCTTGGGTTTCTCACCGAGGACCGCAAGTCGCAGGGACTCATCATGACGCTATCGGTTATGGAAAATGTCTGCCTGCCCAGCGTGGAGCGGTTTTCAAGGTGGGGCATCATGAATCTGAAGGAAGAGCATCAGGCTGCACGCCAGTCCGTTCAAGAATTGCGCATCAAAACCCCGGGTTTAACCCAGAAGGTCGTCTATTTGAGTGGTGGCAATCAACAAAAAGTTGTCATGAGCAAATGGCTTTGCCGTCAAGCCGATATCCTCATTTTTGACGAGCCTACCCGGGGCATCGACGTAGGTTCAAAGGTGGAAATCTACCAACTGATGAACCGACTGACCGCCGAGGGCACAGGAATTATCATGATCTCCTCGGAGTTACCCGAAATTCTGGGCATGAGTGACCGAATTGCGGTGATGCACCAAGGTAAGCTTACCGCCGAATTTCCGGCCAAAAGTGCGACCCAGGAAAAAATCATGGGCCATGCGTTAGGGGTATCGAATGGCGCCTAAAGATTTCTTGTTGCACTATGGACGGCAGTTCGGCACCTTGATCGGGCTGCTGGCCTTGATGCTGGTCCTTTGGATTTTAACCCCCTACTTTTTTACCGTCCCCAATCTACTGAACGTTGCCCAGCAAACCTCCATCAATGCCATTATCGCCGTGGGCATGACCTTTGTCATTATTACCGCCGGGATCGATCTGTCGGTGGGGTCCATTGTGGCCTTTTCCGGGGTGGTGCTAGCCAGCGTTCTGCGCGCTGGGTTGCCTGTGCCGTTGGCCCTGGCGGTGGGGTTAGGCGTTGGCCTGCTAAGCGGCCTGGTGAACGGCCTGCTGATCACTTATGGACGGCTGCCCCCGTTCATCTCTACGTTGGGTATGATGAGTGTGGCCCGGGGTGGCGCATTGCTGTATTCCCAGGGCAGACCGATCTCGGGCTTTTCGGAAAATTTCCGTTTGCTGGCCACGGGTGAAACCCTCCACATTCCGAATCCCGTCATCATCATGGTCCTGGTCTATGTCGCCGCTCATTTTGTGTTAACCCGGACAAAATTGGGTCGTTATACCTATGCCATTGGGGGCAACGAGGAGGCGGCGGGTCTCTCTGGCGTGAACGTCAGGTTTTATAAAGCAATGGTCTACGGGCTCAGCGGGTTGCTCAGCGGACTGGGCGCCATTATTCTGACGGCGCGTTTGAACTCGGCCCAACCCATTGCCGGCATCATGTACGAATTGGACGCCATTGCCGCTACCGTCATCGGCGGTACCAGCCTTATGGGGGGTGAAGGGCGGGTCATCGGCACGTTGATTGGCGCCTTCATCATGGGGGTGCTGAGAAATGGACTGAACCTGTTGGGGATTTCCTCCTTCGTTCAGCAGACGGTTATAGGCTCGGTCATCATTGTGGCGGTACTCATCGATATGGCCTTAAAAAAACAACGGAAGTAGCCGAGAGGGGGTCGAAAGAAGAAATGAGAAAGTTCTCGCTGATCATACTGGTCCTGACCGGGGTGTCGTTTTTTGCATTGGCCGGCTGTCAACGTGGTAATAATCAGGCTACAGATGGTCCGACGATAGCGTTGGTCATGAAAACCTTGAACAATCCCTTTTTTATTGATATGCAGAAGGGTGCGGAAGCAGCCGCCAAGACTTTAAAAGTCAATCTGGTCGTCCAGGCTGCCGAACGCGAGGTGGACGTTGAAAAGCAGATGCAAATCATTGAAAACCTGATTCAGAGAAAGGTCAACGCGATTTGCGTTGCACCGAGCGGTTCCAAGGAGATCGTTCCGGCCATCGTCAAGGCGAATCGAGCCGGCATTCCGGTCCTGATTTTGGATACCCGCGTGGATGCCGCGGCACTGGCGGAAGCGGGCGGTGAGGTAGCCACCTTTATCGGCTCGGATAATTTCGAAGGCGGCCGGATCGCTGGTGAATACATCGTGGAACGGCTGGGGGGACACGGCAAGGTGGCCATCCTTGAGGGGATTCCCGGTCACGAGACCGGTGATGCCCGACTGGGTGGATTTCATCAGGCAGTCGCAAATAGCCCCGGTGTTGAAATTATCGCTTCCCAGACCGCCAACTGGGAGCGGGACCAGGGGTTCAATGTTTTCCAAAATATCCTCCAGTCCCATCCTGAAGTTCAGGCGTTGTTTGCCTGCAACGATATGATGGCGCTCGGCGCCATCGAGGCGATTGCCGCTGCCGGGAAAACCGGCGAGATCATTATCGTGGGTTTTGATGCGGTTGTCGATGGGCGGGAGGCCATTGGGCAGGGGACCATGGACGGCTCCATTGTCCAGCATCCTTTCGAAATGGGAAAACTGGCGGTGGAACAGGCGTATGATTTAATCAACGGGCAGAGCAGTCCGGAAAGCATCCCGGTCAAAATAGAATTAATCACGAAGGAAAATCTGAATTGAAGGTCCGCGCCTGGATACGGGAGATAGGTTTGTGTAACAGGCCCCCAAGAGGGGTCGTGCCGAATGAATCATAGGACATGAGTCATAGGGAAATAAATATAGGCCTCATCGGCTTGGGACGCCTGGGTCGCATCTATGCCGGTCATTTGGCGCACCGTATTCCGCAGGCCAATCTGTTGGCGGTGGCCGATGCTCAGGTTCAGCTGGCCGAATCCTGCGCCCATGATTTTGGCATTCCTAAATGGTACGGTGACAGCCTGGATCTCGTGGCCGACAAGGATATTGAAGCCGTGGTGGTCGTGTCGCCGACCCATACACACCATGGCATTGTCGTTGAAGCTGCGCGAGCGGGGAAAGCCATTTTTTGCGAGAAGCCCATTTCGCTCTCGTTGGAGGAAACCGGCCTTATGCTGCAGGCCGTAGAAAAAGCGGGGATCTTCTTTCACATGGGCTTTATGCGGCGTTTTGACAAAGGGTATATGGCGGCCAAACGGAAAATCGAGGACGGCGTGATCGGTACGCCGGTGGTTTTTAAATCGTCTTCCAGGGACCCTTATCCCCCCAGTTTGGAATATGCCAATCCGAAGCATAGCGGCGGATTGATCATCGATATGGGCATCCATGATATTGACATCGGACGCTGGTTCATGGGGGAGGTCAAAAGTGTCTACAGCCTGGGCGGCACCCTGGCTTACCCCGAGCTGAAGGAGATCGGGGACATCGACAACGCCATTACGACCCTCACTTTTGAGAATGGGTCCCTGGGTGTCATCGATCTGAGTCGTAACGGCGTCTACGGCTACGATATACGCGCTGAAGTGCTGGGCACCCAAGGCGCCCTGAAGATCGGATACCTGCGGGAAACGCCGTTGGTCGTTATGACCAGGGAAGGAGTCACGCATGACACGATCCCTTATTTCATGGAGCGTTTCGGCGACGCCTATGTGGCCCAATTGGAAGATTTCGTCAGTAATATCATGAATGATAAGGAGCCATCCATAACGATTGCCGATGGCCTGGCTGCCTTGCGCATCGGCATGGCCGCCACCTTGTCGCAGAAAGAAAATAACCCTGTCGAGGTTCAGAGTATCTAGCGGGAAAAAGATGGCCCATCGATTTGCCACCAGCCTCGTCGGTTTCCTGTCCCTCGTACTTTCCTTCAGCACGTCTGGGGCGCAGACCGTTGGAGAAATCCTGCCGCCCTGGACGCCGGGAACCCTGGATGTCCACCAGATCAACACGGGGAAGGGCGACGCAGCCCTGTTCATCTTTCCCGATGGCACCACCCTGCTGGTGGATGCCGGTGCGATGGATCCAACCGGCCCCCGCGCTACCGGTCCGCGAGCGACGCCCAACGTACCCGACTCTACCCGAACGCCCGGGGAATGGATTGTGCGTTATATCAGGCACATGCTGGCCCACGAATCAAAACCCGTACTGGACTATGCCCTGCTCACTCACTTCCACGGCGATCACATGGGGGTCCCATCGGAACGGGCCAAACTGTCCCGGTCCGGCCAGTACCAGTTGGCGGGAATCACGGCAGTCGGCGAGCAGATCCCCATCAGGAAGATGCTGGATCGCGGCTGGCCGAATTATGACTATCCGATCCCGATTGAGGAATATCCTGCCCCGATTGCGAATGATATGATGCAAAATTATCGGGCGTTTCTCAAATGGCAGCTGGATAACAACGGCCTGCAGGTCGAACGACTGCAACCGGGGCGCAGCGATCAGATTGTGCTGGTCCACAAGCCGGGTGACTACCGGAACTTTGAGGTGCGCAATATCGCGGCCAACGGTGAGATCTGGACGGGGGTCGACATCAACACACGGCAGCATTTTCCCCCCATCGAGCATTTGCAGCCCGCTGAGCGACCCACCGAGAACATGTGCAGTATTGCCATCAGGCTCAGCTACGGGAAGTTTGACTATTTTACCGGGGGAGACATGCCGGGGCTGCTCGAGCTGGGCGCCCCCGCATGGCACGATGTGGAAACGCCCGTGGCCCAAGCGGTCGGACCGGTGGAGGTTCATGTGTTGAACCATCACGGCAACCGGGATTCGCAAAATGAGTTCTTCATCAGTGCCCTGCGCCCGCGTGTTTATATCATTCCGGTGTGGTCGTCGGATCACCCCGGCCACGGGATTATCAAGCGGATACTGTCGACCCGGCTCTACCCTGGACTGCGAGATGTATTTGCCACCAACATGATGGAGGTGAACAGATTGGTGATCGGTCCTCTGCTTGATGAGCTCACGAGCGGCCGGGGACACATCCTTGTCCGCGTGGCGCCCGGTGGGGATACTTACCGGGTCATTATACTCGACGATTCGGCGGAAACGTATCGCGTCAAGGCGGTTCACGGGCCGTACCTGTCACGGTAGCCTACGCCAAGAGCACCCGGCGCAGGACGTTATGGCAGCGAGGTTTAACTTTGGTCATGCTCCAGCCTGGTCATCATTAAATTCTTACCCGAAACCACACAATAGGGAGACATTTTAATGACAACCGATACCGGCGACACCGGCAATATGAATCCTTCCGGCAGGCCCAAGGAGGCCTTTCGCGACTACCGGAAGGAAACGCGCAGTAGCGTTAAGACGTTTTATCGGCTCAATCACACCAACCAAACCTTCGATTTCGTTTTGCAAAAAAAACAGGAATTCCTGAAGTTGAACCATCGAAAAATGGGGATATGGGAGGCGATTGAATACCTCAATACCTACGTGGACGACAGCGATCCGGACATTGATCTCCCCCAGCTGGATCACTTGCTGCAGACGGCCGAAGCCATCCGCAAGGACGGGCATCCACGGTGGTTCATCTTGACGGGACTGATCCATGATCTGGGGAAAATTCTCGGCCTTTTTGGGGAGCCATCCTGGGCGGTGGCCGGCGATACCTATCCGGTGGGTTGCAGATTTTCGGACCAGATCGTCTTCAGTGAGTATTTTTCGCAGAACCCCGACACCAAGAACCCGGCGTATCAGACCTTGACAGGGATTTACGAGGAAGGTTGCGGGCTGGATAACGTACATTTTGCCTGGGGACATGACGAGTACCTCTACCAGGTGATCAAAGACTACTTGCCGGACCCGGCGCCTTACATCATTCGCTATCACTCCTTTTATCCCGGCCATCGCGAGGACGCGTACCACCAGCTGATGAGCGACCATGACCGGGAGAGGTTTAAGTGGCTGAAAAAATTCAGTCAATATGACCTGTACTCGAAAAGTGATGACCCCGCCACGGTTGACGAACTCAAACCGTTTTATATGGAATTGATCGCGGAATACTTCCCCGCCACCTTGCGCTGGTAATGGCACCGATCAATTTGGCGGAAGGCCCGCCTGCCTCTGAACATGCTTGGAAAGCTTATCTGCTGACCGCTTCCCATCGGCCTTGCGGCGGCCCTACAGGGGATTCCACGGCAATGGACGCGGCTGGAGAAGCGATGGAGCCCGATTTCCGAGATGGGTAAGCGTATATTTTCATGGGTGGTTTTGCCGCTGTTTCTTACGGCCTGGTCCGCCTGCGGGCCCATGGTGGCAGAGCACGTACAGCTCGTCACCCCCGAACCGGTACCCCTCCTACGCGCACATGCGCACAATGATTACCTTCATCTCCATCCTTTGCACGACGCCCTCCACTGGGGTTTCACGAGCGTTGAGGCCGACATCCACCTCGTGGATGGTCAGCTGCTGATGGCTCATGACCTGGTAGACGTGGAGCCGGATCGAACCCTGGCAGCACTTTATCTCACGCCATTACGTGAGCGCGTTAACAAAAATGGCGGGCGGGTCTACCGGGGAGGGCCGCAGTTTTGGCTGCTCATCGACATCAAATCGGAGGCTAAGGTGACCTATGCGGCCCTGCGCCAGGAGCTGGAACAATATGCAGACATCCTGGCCAGCTACGGCCTGGCTGGTGCGAAGCAGGGCCCGGTGGCTGTGATCATCTCTGGTAACCGCCCTCGGCAGACGATGGAAAATGAAGCTATCCGTTACGCGGCTTACGATGGCAGGCTTGAAGATCTGGACACGGCTGCCCCGGCGGATTTCATCCCGCTCATCAGCGGCCGGTGGGGCGCCTTCTTCACCTGGATGGGTGAGGGGCCCATGCCGGAGGATGAACGGGATCAGTTGCTACGTATTGTTGCTACGGCCCATGCAGCTGGGCGACGCGTGCGCTTCTGGGCCACGCCCGACGGCCCCGGCCCTGCCCGTGAGGCGGTCTGGCACGCGCTGGTGGCCGCCGATGTTGATATGATCAACACCGACGATCTGGAAGGACTGCAGCGATTCCTGCTCGAGGATAAACTCAACATGTCGAAAGAGTGATTGGGATGCCGGCAAGCGATCAATCGGGGTGTATTTCAGGTCATTGCGTTTGCATGAAACCTTAGAATCCTACTGCCAGTGAGAAGTTCTGCGCGTTATTCAGTCTTCCGAAATCCTGATAGCTGTAGTCGATGATTACCCTTACATTTCTGCCGAGGCCATATTTCATTCCTCCCCCTAGAGTTAGGCCTCCTTCGCCATCCAGCACCAACAGGTTTTTAAATCCGGCCCTTAAGAAAAGCCAATCATTTGAGGAGTACTCCACCCCCATGTTCAGGTACTCGGTGTTATCATTCGGATGAACGGCATCCACCGCAATAAGCACTCGGCTGGATTTCAATTTTAGAGCGTCCAGTGCGAGTCCGACCCGGAACAGGAGGGGTAAGGAAAATTTGTCCGTTTTTAAATTGGCCGGTATTCGGTCGTTGCTCCCTTCCTGGTTTGGCGCCAAATCATAATTAACATATGTATCTTTACCAAGCATTTGCAGCTTGCCACCGAAATTGGATATACTCATTCCAATTTTCATTCCGGCGAAAGGGGCTGTGAACAGGGTTCCAATATCAATAGCAAATCCAGTTGCACTCATGTGCCAGATTTTTTGTCGAATATATTTCCCATTGAATCCGATGGAAAATCTTTCGGTGAGGTTCCTGGCATAGGTAAGGGCCATAGCCAAGTCACTGACGCCGAACATTTCGCCAGTACCTTCCGGCTGATCAACCGTCCTCACTTTCATTTCATCGGTCCTCAGGGAGATGAGGCTGATACCGATGACTCCAAAACTATTCAAGGGAAATACACTGCCCACGAAATCATATTTGATATTGGCTATCCAATCCGTATGGATGAAAACCACCTCATTGCCGGGCAGGCGCGAGATTCCTGCGGGATTCCAGTATAACGCGGTGGCATCATCGGCAACGGCCACAAATGCACTCCCCATTCCCACTGCTTTGGATCCCACGTCGATTTCCAGAAATGGCGCCGAAGTTGTTCCCACTTTTGAAACATCAATATTAAACTGGCTGAAAAGAGGATTTGGAATAGCCAGGGTTAAAAAGTGGAGGAAGAGCGTGGGCAGGCAATAACGGGAGAAAAACCGAGATTTTCTCAGCGAGGTAAATGCCGGGTTAAAAAGCATCATTTGATCACCGCAAACTTTCCAATGGTTTCTCCAATCTCCCCGGCATCAACATGAAAAATATAGAGTCCATAAGCAATATCCATTCCATCCTTGGTTCTCATATCCCAGAACTCACTGCCATCATTTACAGCTTTACTGTGGTGAATCGTATCCACTAAATATCCCCGTACGGTATAGATTCGGATGGTACATTCTTTGGGGAGATGAATAAATTCCACCATTCTCGCCCCGCGGCCGGTGGAAAACAGGCTCTTGGGTTCCCAGGTGGCTGATGCCACATAGGGGTTCGGGACCACAGCCACCCGACCCAATTCTGATTGTGCCTGCTGTATTTCAGTGCTGGCCGCTTGCGTGGTAAACTCAAAACTGTCACCACCCAATGGATTGAGGCTGTCACCGTATGCACCACGGAACGGTTTATCTACCTGAACCACGAATATATCACCGGGCAAGGGTGGGATGGGGTCTATCGGAATTTCGGTAATGACCATACTATCCGAGGTGATCCAGATCGTGTCCATTATCGGCGCTGGGAGGGCAAAGTTTATTTCCCAGGTTTTCAGGGTGACATCCTCGACTGTTTCCCGGATATACATCGATTCCCCGATGTCGAGAATGCCGTCGCTGTTAAAGTCTCTGAAAAAAAACTCGCTCGGTTTAGCCTCTGTCAGGTTCTGTACCGTGAATTTTGCCGGTGTGCCATTGGTCGACGTGCTGACCAAGTTGTCAACGAAGCGAACTTCATAGTCCGCTGGGTAAAGGGTGCCACCCGGACTCTTTAGCTTAATATTGAAAGCGTAATTGCTCTGGCTTTCTGCCGTCCACCCGGAGGCCGTATCATCGACCGCAACCGTTTTATTGAAGACGGAGATCCGCATCCCGTCAAAGACCTCACCCTCCTGTGGGAGCTGGGCATAGCGTGCTCTAATGGGGTCGATTAAAACGGATCTACTAGCTATATAGTCACTCTCAGTGACCAGCTCAACCGCCTCAGTTAGATCGACAACAGAATAAGCGGCGGTCTCGAAAACACCCGCATGATGAAATCGAACCTGGTAGGTGTGATTATCTTTCACTTTCATAGGATCAAGAATTTCAAGAGTGATATCGCCCGTCCCGGGACCGGCAACATGGCGAATTTCTGTCCACCCCGGTGGTGTATAACCTGCCGAGGGAGCGTTCGGTGTCACGGCCACGGTATTTATGTCGGTCGCCGTGACGAAGCCCAGATCGTCGATCTTTATAATGGAGGTACTCTCACTGGGAGGTAAACCTTCGGCCCCCAATTCCGGCGGGGGCAGTCCCCGGTCATAGGAGACCACGGCATAATAGTAGGTCTGGCCGTTTTGCACGGTGGTGTCGGTCCAGGTATGCACCAGGCCGCTTTCATTGCCCATATCATACTGTACACCGTTGATATCGGCGGGATGGGTACCCTTGACCCACCATAGATTATCCCGATCGAAATTGATCAGGTCGCACTGGAAGATGGCCTTGCGAAAGGTTCGATTACCAAACGCATCGGTAATGATCTTGGGTTCGAGCAGGGCTGGATCGGTGGCGCGATAAATCTTGTACCCTTCGAAATCGAAGCTGCCCAGGAAGCGGTCGAAGCTGCTCTCGGCCCGGCGGTCCCAATAGAGGGTGACCCGCTGATCTCCGGCAACCGCCGTGACGGTCGGTTTCTCAGGGGGCTTGGAAAAGTTATAGCTGGCATTATAGATACCCTGGACGATGACCTTATTTCGTAAGAGATCGTCCTTATCCTCACCGAAAAGCAAGGCCATCGAAAATCGTTCCGTCTGACCGGCCTGCAAGGTGAAGGGGCCGGAGGCATAAAAGGCCCCCAGGTTCACGTTCCTCTCCTGG
>CAZJBG010000023.1:15848-22180 GCA_964543925.1 uncultured bacterium | reverse complement strand
GTTGTAACGTATCCGGGCCTGTATCTGGACTGGAGCGGTAGGGGCATCCACCAGCCAGTTGACCCGGTCCACCTCGCAGGCCTCGCCCAATAAGGCCGATCGGGTTGCGACGGTGACCTGGTTTGTTTCCGGGTCGAGGGATTTCACGTACAGGGGCGCCGGGTGCGCGATGCCCAATCCCTTGCGCTGGCCAATGGTAAAGAACGGGTAGCCGGGATGCCTGCCCATGACCTGGCCGCCTTCATCGACAATCTCCCCTGCGCCGACCCCGGCCAGTCGATCAACGGCATTTTCATCCAAAAAACGCCGATAATTGTTGTCGGGCACAAAGCAGATATCCTGGCTCTCAGGAACATCTGCCGTGGCCAGGTTGTGGTCCCGGGCGACCGTACGCACCTGGTCTTTGGTCATATGGCCGAGTGGCAGCAGGGTCCGGGTTAAGGTGTCCCGGGGGATGCCCCACAGAACATAGGACTGATCCTTGTGAGCATCGATACCCTTGAGCAGGCGTGGTTGGCTGTCGGGTCCGATCTCAATTCTGGCGTAATGGCCCGTAGCGATTTTGTCGGCGCCAAGCTGGTCGGCCTGCTCGATGAGGGCGTCCCATTTTACATAGCTGTTGCATCGGACGCAGGGATTGGGCGTACGCCCGCCCAGGTACTCATCCACGAAGTTATCGACCACCTGGGTGCGGAATACGTCCTGGAAATCCAGTGTGTAGTGGGGCACACCCAGGCTCACGCATACCTCTCGGGCGTCGTTGATGGCTTCCAACGGACAGCAGTTGCTTTCGCCCAGGAGTTGGCCCCCCACGTCGCGGTATTCCCAGAGCTTCATGGTCACGCCGATGGCTTCGTAGCCGGCCTCCAACACCTTCAGCAGGGCCACGGAGCTGTCAACGCCACCGGACATGGCGACTAAGACACGCGCGTTCATCTCTATAGAAATAGGCTTCCTGTTTCGAGTTTCATGTTTCTTGTTCCAACGTACCTATTATTCAGCCTTTCGCGATTGGCCCTTAGCCAAGAATTGCACATCATAGTAAGCCACAATAGACTATTGCTGTTGTTTCATTGATTCCAGGTGCTCTTTTGCTTTCGCATTGATCCAATCATCAGTAATCTTGTCTGAAAATTCTTCAACATGGGGAACTTTCGCCCTATAAATGGATGAGTGCCTTGGATCGAATGATACACCCCTATGCAATATGGTTTTCGGGTTTATTTTCCATTCGTGAAACTTCTTGGAAACAGCTTCATCAAATTCGAGATTTCCCTTAGAATCAAATTTCAGCTATCTGTTCGCGCTAGTAACGTCACCAATCATAACATGTTGAGTAAGGTCGCCCTTTGGAAGAAAAACAGCCACATTGAAATTAGAATCAATAAAAACATAGTGATATCCAAAGGGATCCTCACCGAAAGCCATTATTTCCTTCTGTCTGGACCATTTCACTCTCTCCTCAATTCCACTCAGCTTGGCGATTGATCTAAGGATACCCATGCTGCCCTCCATCCCATAATAGAAGTTGTGATCTCACTTTGTCGCAGACCTGATTCTTCGGATCACCTCGAATGCTCGGTCTAAGCCATGCATATGTGATTTGGCCCAAGTGGTGGTTAGGCGAAGTTTAATTCTGATTGTGCAGAGTGAGCTCGCTCGCGAAGATTCAACGCCTTCTCCAGTTTGTCAATAGTTATACGATTACAAAATGCCAGTAATGTTTCTAAGTCATGGAAGGACTTCAGAGGGTAAAACGCCCTCTTAGGGGAGAAATAGACTAAGACACTTTTGTGTTGTTCTAATAGACTGACAATGTTATTCAGAGTCCCTTTACTATTCCCATCCCATAGCATCAATCCATAATCGGCTTCCTCCCCCATTCGCTTGTCCCTTGTGGCGTAGTGCTTAAAATCACGCTTTTCTCTATGCGTTTGAATATGTCTTGTTTCCCACTGTCCAATATTATTGCGACACGTCTCGCCTGCGCAGAAAACGATCACGTGTGGATAGCATTTTTCGGCCAGATAAGTTTGCACAGCCTTATCCGCGCCGTTTGCATCCCCAACCAACACCAGGTAGCCGCCGGATATGATGTTGTCAGCTCGTTCCCTCACGGCTTTGTTGATCCTCCCTAGCTGTCTCGATCCACCGATAAAAACTCTTTTCATCGCTTGCTCCGAGTCATAGTAAGTGCGAGGGCAAAAACTTTAGCTGATCCCGCAGCCGTTATTTGAGAACATACCGCATTCATCGTGGCACCAGAGCGATATAAATCATCAAATAATAACATGTTCCTGCCTTTAACCTCTGAATTAACCCGGAACGCCCTAGCTAACAGTTTCGTACGCTCGTTGTAGTCATATATGTTCTTGAGTTCAGGGATGTCTTTGACCTTGGTTACAGCACTATCGCTGAAAGGCTTCTGCAGACGCTCGGCTACCTGTTCCGCAAGAGCGATTACAGGCTGAAATTTTCGTTTACGTGAAGGTGGAACCGGGATTACGAGATCGACACGCCATGCCTCGGAAGTCACAAAATCTACCGTAGCCCTAACAATCATTTCGGCTACTGACTGATCATGATGGTATTTCAGACGGTACAGTAGTTCTCCCAGCTCGGTCCTTTTCGTGTCATATTGGGGATGCCCGTATTCGTCATCCCCAATGTATTCACTGCTGACGGTGTGATAATCCAAGGCGAATCCATCCGTCCATTTTCCCTTGATCACCTTTGGTGATATTTTAATTGCGTCCATTTTCGTGATTCGGGTCTAACAGCGATTATTTTGTTTTGTAAAATACCCAAGACGCTGGCATTCTGCAATAAAAGCCACCTGTGAATTGTAGCCGGCCTCCAGCACCTTCAGCAGGGCCACGGAGCTGTCGACGCCGCCGGACATGGCCACAACCACGCGCTCAGGCACTGGCCTCCACCTTTCCGGTCGCCTCGGTGGTCGCTTCCGGGATCGATGACGCCATGCGCGCCACGACCCGGACCAGAATACGGGCCACTGTGTGGACCTCTGCTTCCGTGGTGCCGTAACCGAATGAAATCCGCACCGACTGGCTGGCCGCCTCCTCATCCAGGCCCATGGCCAACAGCACGTGGGACGGTTTCGGTGTTCCCGAGGCGCAGGCTGAACCATATGAGACGGCGACCCCTTCCGCATCCAGGTTCATGACCAGTGCGTGGCCCGCTATGCCGGGCAGGTGGATGTTGATGATGCCGGGACAGCTACCCGATCCGTTGATGGAAAAGGAGGTTTGGTCCTCGGTGAGCACCCGCAGAAACGCTTTGCGGAAAGCCGAGTGCCTTTGATAGAGAGTCTCCTGTTCCTCAACGGCAAGTTCCAGGGCTTTGGCGAACCCGACGGCCCCGGCGACATTCTCCGTACCCCCGCGATGTCCGTTCTCCTGTGAGCCACCTAACTGGCGTGGTTGAAACGGTATCATTTGGCGGGCATAGAGCAGGCCGACCCCTTTGGGACCGCCCAGTTTATGGGCTGAAGCCGACAGGAAATGGATGCCGCTCCGTGCCACATCGATGGGCAACTTCCCAAGCGCCTGCACGGCGTCAGTGTGGAAGAGAACCCCTTGTTCCGTGGCCAGGGTGCCCAAAGCGGTCAGGTCGTTGACGACCCCCGTTTCGTTATTGACGGCCATGACGGTGATCAGGCGGGTATTCGAACGAATGGCTTTAGCGACCTCCCCCACTAAAATTTCCCCCGTGGCAGCTGGGCTAACCTGGGTTACAGTGACGCCCTGCTCCTGCAGGCGTTTTAACGGGCCCTGCACGGAGGGGTGCTCAATCAGGGAAGTCACCACGTGGTCACCCGCTTTGAGCAAGCCCCACAGTACGGTATTGTTGGCTTCAGTGCCCCCCGAAGTGAAGATAATTTCTCTCGGCTGGGCGCCGATGGACCGGGCCACGGTCTTGCGCGCTCGCTCCAATGCAACCCTGGCTGCCTGTCCCGGCTGGTGAATACTGGAGGCATTACCGATGATGTGGTCGTCAATTTCCGCCGTGGCAGCACGGACTTCGGCTCGCAGAGGCGCCGACGCGGAGTAGTCGCAATAGATGCTGGGGTTAGCTTTCACTTTTGATCTCCGCACATTTCCTGAATCCAGGCGTAATGCCATGACTTGCCGGGGGTAAAGTTAGGTATAGCCCCTCCCTGACCCCAATGGATGTGAGACTAGGTGGCCGGAATTTCCAGAGTCATCGATTGGTGGGCAGCGGTGGTCTTGGGGAACCTATCACGGGCAAGCCGTTCCATATCCCAAATATCGTTGTCCGAATAGTTGGGACTGAAGTGAAATAAGAACAGTTGCTTGACCTTTGCTTTCAGGGCGACATGGGCGCACTCTTCCCATGAGCTGTGTCCCCAGGCCCGGTGCGTGGGTAAATCATCTTCATTGAAATGACAATCATGAATCAGGATGTCGGCATTGCGGCTCAGCTTGAGGACTGATGGCACCAGCCGGTCCTTGGTATGTTCAATGTCCGTAACGTAGGTGATGACCCGCTTACCGACTTCAAAGCGGTAAGTCAACGCGCCGTTAGGGTGGGGATGGGAGGCGAAGTGGACCGTGTTGTTTTGGGTAAAGGGGAGTTGCCCCTCGTCTAATTCTATGAACGTTAATTTGGCTTTGATATCGCTGGATACCAACGGAAAATAGGGCGCCTGGAACAGTCCATAGATGGTTTGTTCAAGAGAGTTATCCGCCCGTTTGGGGCCGTAAATGGTAATGTGGGCATGGGATTGGTGAATGGGTGCAAAGAATGGGAAGCCGATGATATGATCCCAATGGGTGTGGGAGAGGAAAAGGTGAATGTCATAGGCGCTATCGTGCTTACGTGCAATATCGTTGCCATGGCTTCGAATGCCGGTACCACTATCCAGGATGATCAGGGTACCATCGGCGGCAGTAATCTCCACACAAGATGTGTTGCCGCCAAAGTTGTCCTTATCAGGATCTGAGGTAGGGATGGAGCCGCGAACACCCCAAAAACGAAGTCTATGGGTTTTGTTCTTCAATTGATGGAGGATACGCCCTGCACGGTCGAAGTTGACTGATCAGTTGTCGCTAGCCATGTAAGTGGTAATACTTTCAAGTTATAAAGTACGCAATAAAAATGTCATTTGTAAATGCCTTTGTCCCACGTCGGGCCGTATTGATTACCTCACGATTGACATTCTTTATTGGCTTGACGGGGACTGTTCCGCGGTAATTTTAATGTTTATAATCATGACGACGTTTCCGTGACGGAACAGTAAGGCTCACGAACACATTAAACGATGAGGGTCAGGCGCGCACTCCCTGGATGATGTGCTGACCCCATGGCGACCCTGTGACTGGAACCTCGAAATAGATGTCCTAAAGGTACTGGCAAACGAGTGTGAAAAATGTGACCCAGACCATATTAACCCTGGTGTGGTTGGCCTGCCTGGTAGGATCGTTACCGGGGCAGGCGCCAGTCACACTGGTGGATGCCACCGACCGAATGGGCATCGTATCGCCTGACCGCCTGCCGTTGTCAGGGCTGTACCGGCTTCCGGAGAATTTCACGGGTCGACCGGTACCCTTTGACTTTGACCAGGACGGGGATCTTGATCTTCTGCTCACCTATGGTCCTCAGGTGGCCGACACCCTCCATCCTGGGATGAACCGGCTTTATCGTAACGACGATACCGTCTGGGTAGACGTGACCCACGCAACGGGATTGTCTCGCTTTCCCCCGGCAGGAAACGCAGCCGTGGGGGACGTCAATGGGGATGGTTTTCTCGATCTGTACCTCTGCCTGTTTGGAGCCGACCGCCTCCTCCTGAATCAAGGCGGCCAGGCTTGGCACGACGTAACCGATTCCGCAGGTCTGTCCAATACCTATTGGGCCACGGATGCGGTCTTTTTGGATGCCAACCAGGATGGATTCCTCGACATCTACGTAGCCAACTACCTCGACTATCCCAGCCAGGATACCCTGTCGTGTTTTCATCCTGATACAAACGAGAGAACCTTTTGCGATCCGGAACTGTATGATCCGGCACCCAACCGTCTGTACATCAACGATGGCTTGGGCGGTTTTCAGGACATGACGGCGGCGATGGGCCTGGCCGACTCCACCAGCCGCTCCCGGGCCGTATTACTGTTCGATGCGAATGGTGATGGCCAATTGGATCTATTGGTCCTGTCGTATCGATCACCCAATCTCTTATATCTGAGCAGTGTCGACTCAGGGTTCGTCGAGATTGGTATCCCTTCGGGTGTGGCGTTCGCGCCAGATGGCTCCGAGCCGGAATGGAACCAGGTGATGACCCTGGACGCCAA
>CAZJBG010000023.1:0-15748 GCA_964543925.1 uncultured bacterium | reverse complement strand
TCGCGCCAGATGGCTCCGAGCCGGAATGGAACCAGGTGATGACCCTGGACGCCAATAGGGATGGCTACGCCGATCTATTGTTTACCAGGCAAGATCGGCACATGCAGCTCCTGCTCAATGATGGGACGGGCAGATTCTTCGAGGGTCGTTACCAGACCGGGCTGTTTCAACCTCAGGCGCCCTACCCCGCAACCGTCGCAGCTGTGTTGGATCTGGACTTCAACGGGACCGATGATCTCATCCTGTCTGATCCCGCATATGGATTGAGGTCAGATTCCCTGATGGCCGGCACGGTGACCAGTGCGTTTCGCCGGTTCCTGTTGAGCGATGACAGGAACCATTATTATCCGGTAGAGGCAAGTGGCACCATGGTGCTGGACACAGTCTTGCTGGTGCCGATCGTGCTTGCTGAATCCGACAAGGATGGCCACCTGGATTTCCTGGCCGTGGATTCGGTGGGACGCCCATTGTTCCCCATTTTCCCTGAGGAGGATCCCTTCGCTTTACCTGCTACCGACCCTTCGGAGGCGATCATCCAGGGTAGCCTGGATACCACTGCTTCTACCGATTCGGCTTATATCGATTCGTCTTTCATCGACTCCACGGTGCAAACCCTTTCGACCATTTTTGGCACCGGTGAGTTGGATACGCTGAAGGTTTACGAGGAGGCAAGCGGGTATGTCGTCGTGGACCTCACCGGGGATGGTGTCCAGGAGATTATTGCGACCTATCCGGTGGGATTAGTCCGGGTCTGGAAGCGGGAGCTGAAACGGTCCCCTCGGTTTTTGGGCCTTCAGCTGCGAACAGTCCAGCCCGGGACGAACACCGTGGGTACTCAGTTGACGGTGTCCGCCGGCGAAATGTCACGCCGCTACATCCTGGCAGATCACAATCCGGTGCTGCTCTATATGCCCGAGAGGATCCGGGCAGTTTCGGTAGAGATTCGATGGCCTGATGGGCTGGTCAATCGCTATCGAACCACATCGCTGAATCGGTATTACACGCTGACCCGACAGGAGACCGGGCCGTGAAGGAAGGGCATTTGACGAATCTAAATACACTGGTCCTGGGCATATTTTTGCTCTTCCCTTCGACCGGTATAAGTCAGATAGGGGACCCGTATGGCGAGGCCGTCCGCTACTTTGATTTAGGACGGTTTGAGAGAGCGACGACCAAGCTCCAGGGCCTCCTGCGCAACGACCCCGAATGCGTTGAATGCTATGATTTGCTGGCCCGTATCGCTACCTCGGAAGGGCAGGACAGCCTGGCAGCCGAGTGGTACCGTCTCGCACTTGAGGTCGAGCCGGAGAATGCCGCCCTGTTTCAAAAATTAGGCATTGCTGAACATCGGGTTGGGGAATACGAACAGGCCGTATTGGATTTAACGCACAGCCTGGATCTGAATGCCGCTAATGGCGAGAGTCACTTTGCTCTTGGCAATATTTTGTACGATCTGGATTTATTGGACCTGGCCAAACAGGGGTATTCCCGGGCCATCGCCCTGGATAGCACCGCTGCCAAGTATCACTTTCAACTGGCGTTGGTGCATTCTGAAACTGACCAGCCCGATTCGGCCCTGTCCGAGTTCCAACTGGCGTATCGCTGGTACCCGAAGTCCACCCAGGCGTATGAGCTGGCCGCGACGATCCTTATCGATCAGGGTCGGTGGGCAGAAGTCGTAGCCGTATTGGAAACCGGATTGAAATCTGCTCCGGAAACGCCGAATACCCGTTATTGGCTAGGGGGTGCTTATGTCGAAATAGGCGATTTTCATCGGGCAGCCGATATATTGGGAGGGTATGTGATTCGATACCAGGACCATGTAGGCGCCCAGTATAACTACGGTATCGCCCTGTATGAGATTGGAGAGTATGAAAAGGCGGTAACATACCTCTCCGCTGTACAAGAGCAGAGGCCAGATCTATTGAAAGGCCGACTGTACCTGGGGCGTGCCCTGGGTGCGTTGGATCAGGATTCTCTCGCATTTGTCGTGTTCGACTCCCTCTTGATCAGCGACCCTGATTATTACGAGGTGTGGATTAACCGGGGAGATATCCATCTGAGACGGGCGCGATATCGCCAGGCGATCGAGCAATATCAGCAGGCAAGCGCCATCGACCCCTGGCGGTGGGAAGCGTTTCACCGGCGAGCCCTCACCGAATATTATCAGGGGTACTACGCCCAGGCGGAGCAGTCCCTGCTAATAGCCTGGAGTCGCGATGATAGCACCGCTACAGTTTACGATGCCTTGGGCGATGTCGCTGCGGCTCTGGGTGAAGATGATTTTTCGATTTACTATTACAGTCGCCTGCTGCGTATTCAGCCTGAGAATAATGCGGTGCGGACCAAACTGGTGGACGCTCTCATCCGGCAACGATTGTGGTCGTTTGCCAGGGAACAGCTCCTCTGGTTCCATGAGCAAAATTTGAAGGATGAGGCGGTACTGTACAGGTTGGCTCGCGTCACCCAAGCCGCTGGAGACACGGCTTCTGCCCGGGGCTATTTCGAGCAGTTCATGGCCACACATAGTCTACGGCGGGAACGTGAACGGCTGGAACTGCGTGTCCGGATTGATAGCCGCAATCCCCGGCATCATCGTGAATTGGGATTCTTTTACCGCCAGCAAGGGGACGATGTTCAGGCGAGGGATTACTTCCGCAGGGCGGTGGCTCTGGGGGATACGACCCTATCCGTCAGTGATTACTTTGAGGAGGGTGGGCGGCAAGAATGAGTGCCTGGGTCGATCACTTTGCGATGACCCCGCCGCCGTCAGCACGGGCGCACCGGACTTAATCAGCGTTTGGGGCGTCGACCGGTCCGGTGGCAACTTTTTGATCTTCAGAAATTACCCGATCATTTTGATCGCTAATGCGCTCGTCCTCATTGAACGGGAAGCGCCCCGTTTCCGCCACAGCCAGTACCCGTAGCAGCTCTTCCCGGGCCTGGTGATACTCCGTCGATAATCGATCGAATTCCTCAGATAGGCTTTTAAAGCGCATCAGGAGATCATCCACCTTGTGCATGTTGCCCACGCCGGTGACTAACCAGGTGATATTAAAGCCCAATGCGTCCAGGTAGCCCATCACCCGAGAGGGTAAATCGGAGCGCCCACGCTCGTAATTGGCGATGTCGTAGCGTTTGAGATCGAATCTGGCGGCGAAGGTAGTTTGGGTTTCCCCCAGGTGCTGACGAACGCCTCTCAGCCGTTCACCTAACCCACCGAATTTCTGGCCCAGACTTGTCATGATAGTGCTTGTAATGTGTAATTATTACACATTACATTTTAGTAGGAAACCCATCGCCTTGATGAATGAAAGACAACCAGAGAGAGGAGCCGTCGGCGGAAAGGGCGCATCTACCTGTCGCCTCCGGAAGGTCCGGATCAATGCTGGACTGAAATGGAACCCCTTCCCCATGATGATGCCGCACGGCTCCCTATGCTTATGAACACGCCTCTCATGAGAATTTACCCTTATGACGCCCGATCTGAAAGTAGTACCCATGAAATTGGACATCAATTCTAAAATAGATGGGTTGCGCAAATAGGGGTCCTGCGGAGGAGGGATTCCGGGGGCTGGGCGGCCTCCACGGGCAGACCTATACGCTAAGTTATCAATATGATACGATAAGTGAACAGGGTAGACAGATGCAAAGCATCGACGCATTCGAGGAGCTGATGGAAAGGATCGACCGGCATAAGCTGTATCGCACACGGGAGGTGGCCGAGTTCCTGCGATGTTCGGTGCGCTATGTTCAGATTTTAGTGGAACTTGGGCGGCTGGAAGCGTTGCATGTGGGGCGGCTGATCCGCATCCCCGGCCAGGAACTGGTGCGGTTCATCCACAAGTACAAGGAGTGGGATGGATGATGGGGCTGGGGGTTGAGCCGCGTCGCGCAGGGGGCGCAGGGGGCGCACATTACGTATCAGGCGAAAGGCTGGAGAGGCGTTGGGGGGTTGGGGAAGTTGCAGTTGCAGTAGCAGTGGCAGTAGCAGTGGCAGCGGCAGGGGGAGCGGCACTCACCCCGTGCTACCTCACCCCGCTTACTGCGTAAGGCCCCTCTCCTTCAGGAGAGGGGAATCCGCCAGCTGGCGGCAGGGGTGAGGTCGCATCTGGCGCTGGAGGGCGGTCTGGTCGTGATTAGCACTCACCCCGGTCGGCTGCGCTCCCGCTACACCGTGCCCACCTCACCCCTGACACTGCGTGTCTTCCCCTCTCCTGAAGGAGAGGGGCCTCGTGGAGCGAGTAGGGTGAGGTCGATCTGCCGGTCGGTGGCGTCTATCTGCCGTTGGAGGGCGGGCTGCTCGTGCTCGGTGCGGGTGACGGATGAAATTGCGAGGGTTTTACCAATCGCTACGGCCATGACATCTTCTCTCTGACCCTTTCAACTTTACTTTTAAGTGAAGCAGGTTGAGAAAACCTTGCCCTAAATGGAGGTTTGTAACTAATTCCTAGATATCTCTTTGCCGCCACTTTCTTAGATAATTCAATTAGGCTAGACTTGCTCTGAATAATTCTAGTAGCAAGACCAAGATTGGCAAGTAGATTTTCAACTAAAATGTCAGCGTTTAGTAAGTCTTCCGTCTTAATATCACCGGTTTCTCCATCATGAACCATACTGCATCTGAGTTTATAGAGGCGCGTAATTATCTGCTCCCAGTACCTTGGTCGCCTTTCGAAAAGCCATGAGAAGAGCGCGTTCAGTCTCTCTACGATTGCATCCGGGAACTTATCCCCTCTTTGCGTAAGTAATGTTTCCATAGCTATCATATTATACATGAATGCTTGAGGAAGATCAGTCGACAATATGCTCTGACCGGATAAAATTGCTGCTTTTCTAATTGATTTCCTCCATTTACCATCTACGCTCACATCTCGATTAATTATCCTTAAGACCTCAGGGAAAAGGTGATGCCGCATCAGTCGCTTCCACTCGCCATTTAGCTCAAACGTCTTGATCGGGGAGGCTACAGAAAAAGACTGCCTGGACTTCTTTCCTGATAAGTCGTATAAGAAATATTTGTGCATATATCTAACACCGTGCTCAGGCAATCCAAAATAATCTACAATGCCCCGGTTTGATGCAGAAAATTGCGAGCTTGCTAAAATCCATATTGCTTCTTGAATAAGTCGCATTGGTTTCTGAATAGAATCATCAGGGAGTCTTCTCCATTTGATAATAGCATACGTGACATTATCCTCAATAAGCTTCTTTCCAATATTTTTCTGATTCCAAGCATTCATTACAGAGATTCTATCCTTAAATCCCAAATGCTTTCTGACGTAAGGAATTTTCTTTCCAGAAATAAACGTTACATTTTCAATTCTTATCTCAGAATTACATATCTTGCTAATTGAAAGGTTGTATGTCGGGGTACAGATGATGAACGTTCGTTTACTCATTGTTTTGGCTTTCCACAATCCCAATCTCCTCCTCCGTCAGCCCATACAGCTCATACACCAGCCCATCAATCTGCCTGTCCGTGGCATCGATCTGTCTTTGCAGGGTCGTCTTATCGTGCTCGGTGCGGGCGGCGGCCAATTGCTTGTGCAGGGCTAGCATCTGCTCCACCAGCGCAATCATGCGGTCGTGGCGGGCCTTGTCGGTCGCTTTGCTCAAGTCGAGATTGGGCATTGGAATCCGTCTAAGATCGGAAACTAATACCTTTGGAAAGAGACTTTTTTTTGCCTTTGGATCCTGTTTATGATGGTACCATGTTATTAGGTATGAGTTTAGCACACCCAATACCCAAAAGGGGTGCATCCCATTGTGGTCGAACTTTATCGGGATAATATCGCGACTGTGATATAATTCGTCGTCGTAATATGTTGCAACGATTCGTCTATCTTTCCCACCTACAATTTCTTGAACTAGGATTCTAGGTCCCATGAAATTCTGAGGATCACGAGGCGCGGCAAGCCAGGGACCATACTTAATCCACCGATCCTCCTTTATTAATAGATTGTACCTGCCAAGATCACGCCCAACAATTTCTTGTTTCCAGTCTCGGCCTAACTTTTTCTGTGCGTGGTAGGGTTTGCCCTTGACGGTATTCTTATCTTGTACTCCACCCCCCGGCTTTTCTCCTTTCCCTGCCTCGTACGGATTATAGCCCGAACATGGACGTGCCACTTCTTCAAGACGGTGGGACATCCCCAGAATATTATCTATTACCTCTTTTTCTTCGGTTGATTTGAAAATGCCAATATAATAACCATCTTCAACGAATTCTGATTGAGCATAGCATCGCTTGATCTTAGGAGGTCCTTTGAACCCAAGTGCCTCATAAATATCTACGTTAACTTGACCAGGGGCTTCTTTTGCAATCACTGATACCAGAGTATTTACCTGGGCGCTTTGGAAAACGAGTTCTGGAAGCCATGCTATGGTTTTGATGCTGAAATTCTTAAGAACAAATTCTCTCAGTGATCGAGCTGACGGGATCGTAAGCCAAGTCACAGGGACAATAAAGCCATGCTGGCCTTTCTCCCGCAACAGATTCAGTGACCGCTCGTAAAATAGAAAGTAGTGCTCAAAGCTTCCTTTTGACGAAATAAGATTATCTCTGAAATATTGTTTTACAGGAACGGTGTGTATTTCATGAAACCCATACGGTGGATTTCCGATGACCGCATTGAAGCCACCGTTCTTCATGATCTCCGGAAACTCCGCCTCCCAGTCGAACACATTGATCCGGTGGCGTTCCTCCTCGTCAAGGAGGCTGATTTGTTGCCCATGATAGAAATCGGGAGCGATGAGGCTGTTGCCGCACTTGATGTTGCTGGCCAGGTCGGGCAAGGCCCGCTCGTGGAAAAGCTGGATGTTGTGGTTGATGGTCTCCGCTGACTCCCCTTCCAGCACCTTCAGGAGCAGGGAGAGTTTGGTCACCTCCACGGCCTGGGAGTCGATGTCCACGCCGTAGATGTTGTTCAGCAGGATGCGCTTGCGTTCGGCGGTGGTGAGCCGGTATTCGTTTTCGCCAACCTGATAGATGGGGGAGGCCTTCTTTTGGGCGACCCGGCGGGTCGCCCCTACCGTGGAAAGCTGCTGTATGTACCAGTCCCGGTGCCAGTCCAGCAGCAGTTGGTAGGCCCCGAGCAGGAAAGAACCACTGCCGCAGGCCGGGTCCAGGATGCGCAGTTTGGCAGCCTGCCTTGGAGTTTTGCCTTCCAGGAGCTTGCCTACCGTGTGCTCTACAATATAATCCACAATGTAGGTTGGCGTGTAGTAGACGCCGCCCGCCTTCTTGACCTCCGGCTTGTCCTCCACCTTGGCGTGGTGGCCCGCCGTCAGGCGGATCACCTTGCCCAGGAACTGTTCATACACCTGCCCCAGGATGTCAGCCGGAAGGACGGAGAACTCGTAGGGGCTTTCGGGGTAATACAGGCCTTTGAAGATGTCCTTCAGGACCTTGTCATCAATGGCCAGCTTGAGGGTCAGCTCGTCCGGCGGCGTGGGGCGGTCCCGTTCCTTGTGGAAGTGGAACAGGCCGGAGTTGTACTTCTCGTCGGCTCGATGGTAAAGGTCAATCAGCCGCTTGTAAATGTTGGTCCCGTTCTGAAGGGTCATGAGGCGGTCAGGCTCCTCGGTGCCCCGGTCTTCACAGATGCGCAGAAAGATAATGCGGTCGATGGTGCGGCCAACGGCGAAGTTGACCTCGTGCTGGGAGAGGTCCGTATTTCGTAGAGCAATGCTCCGGGCCAGGGCATCCCGCCAGGCTTCGATTTCCTGGAGGAAAGCGTCGTCTACCTCGGCGGTGCCCCGTTTGTGCGTGGTGGACGCCACGAAGCGGTCGAAGTCGCCTTTCAAAACCGCGTCCCTGGAGAAAAGGCTGTAGAGATCGTCCCACCGGTCGGCATACTCCGTATAGGTCAGATACATGACCCGAGCATTGGAGGACTTGTCCGTCTGCACTGGACGGATGCGGCAATCGTAGATGGCCAGCTCCTCGAAGTCGGTAAGAATGGACAGGGGCAGTTTGGCCGACCAGGCGTAGCGGCGCAGCTGGAAGGCCGGGTGGGGATCGCCCTTGATGTAGACGGAAGGTTTTTTCGCTTCCAGGAAAAACTTGCGGGTGCCGCCAATGCGAAAGCTGTAATCGGGGGCCTTGGTAGACCCACCTACTTTTACGGCGGCCTCGTGGACCACGTCCTTGTAGGCTTCGGCGTTGCCTTGTTCGTTGTAGATGTCCCAGCCCAGGGCCTTGAAAAAAGGGTCGATGAACTCCAGGCGCACTTGGGTTTCATTGTAGTGGCCGGAGCGGTAGGCGTCCAGGTTGCGGTCGAACCGGCCGATGAGCTCTAGGACAATTTTGGGAGCGGGCATCTTTGACTTCTTATCCGAGAGGTTTGCCTTTTCGCTGGATTCAGAGACAATATACGTGAAACACTACAGCCTCGAATAAACTTACAGTTGATGAGACCCATGCCAAACAGGAATTGACGGCAAAGCCCAGAGACTAGAAACTAGGGACTAGAGACTTGGGACTAGGGGCTAGGGACTGGGCGATAGGGAACGATTGCAAAATGAAGAATATCCCCTAGAGGGCGCTTCGGGGCTGATTGCTGAATGCTGACGGCTGATGCATCCTGGCCTTGACATGTTTCCCAGGGAGGGCTACTTTTGAGGTGACCGGGGGGAAGGAGGCCGGTCCAGGTGCGTAAGTGAACATGCTGAAGCGACGTAAAGAACAGAAGGCCAAGTCGGGTCCCGTGACGCCGGGGCTGCCGCCGGGGAAGGTCGAGAAGCCGGGGGAGGTCAGCTCCCTGGCCGCCCACGCCAAACTGTCGCCGGAGGCACGGGCCGAGCTGGAATCCCCTGAGCAAATGACGGCGGACGTGCTGAAATTCGCCAAGGACAACCCCGAAGAGGCGAGCAAGCTGCTGCGGCTGTGGCTCGCCGGTGGAGAACCACCCAAGCCGACCTGACCGGCTGTCCAGCGGGACAGAACCCTACCGTTTCTACTTAACTCCTTATATATTCTATCCCTACGGCCATAGACGCCGGCCCCTCGCGCATGGGGCGCAACAAGCGTACCCGGCGAAAGACAGCCGATCCCTTTGTGCATAACATGCCGCAGACATGCTACGGCATCAACACAAAGGAGCAGACCGATGATTCCCTTTTTCAAATCCGGCAACCGTACCTATATCCTGTCCGGCGTGGCCCTGGCCGCGGCCCTGCTGCTACAGGCCCATGCCCAAGAGGCCATTACCCTGGCGCCCATAGTGAAAGTGGCGCTGACGTTCCTGCTGACCATCATCGCGCCGCTGGTACCGATCTATCTCCGCAAGGCCATTGAGGTGATCGACCAGCAGAACCGGAAAAAGCGCAAGGCCTAGCCCCATGGGACACGGGGACCGGTTACAATATCTACCAGAGAGGGGCTGACGGGATGACGGATAGTCTGGAGAAAAACAAACTGATGAAGAAACTGGCGGCCATCAAAGCGCTGGCGGTGGAATCGGAAGCCCTGCTGCGCGAGCCATCGCCGGATGTGGAGAAACTGCTGGCGACCCTGCAGGCCCAAGCGGGAATCCAGCAGGCCCTGCTGGAAAAACTGCTGGGGGCGATGCAGCCCACCGATAAGGAGAAGGACCTGAGCGACACCTTCCACGAGGCGGTGCAGGAGCTGCTGGACTACTTCGGTGAGCGGGTGCGCCTGGCGAGCAAGGTGGCCGATGCCGCGGCCCTGAAACACCTGCGGAAGGAGTAGGTCCCCATGCCCGGGACCCCGGTGAGCCGGAACACGCGCCTGGCCCTGCTGGAAGCGCGGTTGCAGGCCTTCCGGGCCGAGGTGCTCAGGTGGCAGCTCAATCACATGCGTTACCACGGGGCCAACGAATCACGGTGGGGCCTGGTGGGGCTGATGTGGGCGCACCCCTTTCGCACCCTGGCGGTAGGGGCGGCCGCGGGGGCGGCGGTCATCGGCGGTCTGGGGGGCGGCGGGTTGGCCCCGGGACTGATCCAGCAGCTGGTAGGGTGGCTATGGTCATGAGGTACAGCCACCCCATCAAAGAGGAAGCGTTCAGCCTGTTCTGCCAGGGATTAGGGCCGCTAGATATCGCCAGACGATTATTCCGGGACCACGGAGCGGGGGTCAAGCCCGATCCCGGCACCGTCCAGAGGTGGATTCAGGGAGGGAACTGGCGGGAACGACGCGCCCGGTTCGAGGAGCGTTCAGAGAACCTGGGTGACGAGCGGCGGGCCAAGAGCCGAGCCCGGGCCGTGGCCAAGCTCACCGAGCTGCACCGCAAGACCGTGGAAGCCGCCGACAGCCTGGAGTACAAGACGGCGGAGGCGGCGGTGCGGTCCATCGCCGTCCTGCAGAAGGTCCTCGACGACCTGACCCGTCCCGGGGACGGCGCCGTCACCCGGGAGGTACTGGACGGGGTGGTGGAGACGATCTTTACCCTGCTGGGCGAGGACGAGCTGGTGGGGCCGGTCCTGGCCCAGCGGGGACCGCGACTTTTGATGGAGATCGAGAAGCGGCTGGGGGCGGGGTAGGCTCAGGGATGACCGCCGACCGGGGTGCTAGCCTTCCTGAACAGCCTTCAGGGCGTTTTTATACCGGTTGTTTTCCGGGTTCAGTCTGACGGCCTTGCGGAGGCTCCGGATGGCCGCCCGACTGTCGCCGGCGTTGGCCAGGAGCTGGCCCAGGGTATAGTGGGTGAAGTGGGACTTCGGGTAGAGTTTCAGGTTGGCCTTGAGCAGGGCGATGGCCCCTGGGGTGTCCCCGTGCTGCTCGGCAATGGCGCCGGCCAGATCGATGAGGAGCGAATTGGAGAAATCGTAGACGGCACGGCCGTAGTACTGCCGGCGCAGGTCCCCATAGAGGCCCAGGACCGCGTCGGCGCCCCCCGAGTCATATTCGTTACTGAGGATATCCCTGAGCCGCTCGGGGGTGGTGTTGGCATGGTGGCAGGTGAAGCAGGTGACGGTGGTCAGGTCCGCGGGATCGCGGCCGGTCTGGCTTTTCAGCGTCGCGTTGATCTGGCGGGCCATCCGGATCATCACCCGGGCGACCTGTTTGGTCTCCAGGTCATCGGCCTCGAAGATCATGCTTGAGAACTGCCCGTCGGCCCCACCCACGTGGCAATGGGTGCAGCGCACGCCCAGGGAACGGGTAAACTCCCGCATGGTGTCGATGAGTTCCTCCCGTTCGATGTCCTCGGGATAGACCTGCAGATTCTTGAAGGTGTCATCAATCTGGCCGTTGGCGGTGACCAGCAGCCCCAGCAGGACGCTCAACGCCCAGGGCACCTTGTGGCGCGATAAGAACATGGGATATTTCCTCCGAATGATTTACGTTACAACGGGCGGCATCCCCAGGAGTTCCACTTTTAAGCCCGGGGCGGGCGCAAATGACCTATCGCCGTCAAGTGGAGCTGTCGGTGGGCTCATCATCCGATGAGTCCTTCATCAAACGGATGCTCTCCCCGGTGAGCACGCTCCCCTTCCCGAAGCGCTCCCGCAGCCGGTCCACTGCCGACTCCCGGCGAGCGGCCTTCCCCTGCTCAAGGGGGGCGAAGAGGTCCGCCTGCCCCCAGCCCTTTAGCAGGCCCGACACCCCCATGCCGATCAGGCGCACCGGCCGCCGCTCAGTGAGGCGGTCTTTAAGCAGCCGGGCAGCCGCATCGAAGATGGTCTCGGTCAGGTCGGTGGGCCGGGGGAGCGTGCGTGCGGCCGTGTGGGTCTCGAACCCCCCATAGCGCAGCTTCAGGGTGACGGTGCGGGCCTGCTCCTGACGGCGGCGAAGGTGAGCACCCACCTCTTCCGACTGCTGGTGCAGGGTGGCCCTCAGGTGGGCGATATTCCGCACATCCTTCTGGAAGGTGAGCTCCTTGCTGATGGATTTTCGTTGGCGCTCGGTCTGCAGGGTGGAGGACCCTTGGCCGTTGGCCCGGTGCCACAGCATCCGTCCCGCCTCGCCAAACAGGGTCACCAGTGCTTCCTCAGGTTGGGCGGCGAGCTCCCCAACGGTCTCGATGCCCATTCCCTGAAGCCGGGCTACGGTGACCTGGCCACAGCCGGGCAGATGGGCGACGGTGAGGGGGGCCAAAAACTCGGCTTCCTGCCCGGCAGGCACCACCAGGACCCCTTCGTCAATGCTCAGGGCAGGCCCTTCGTCCTTCGACAGTCCTTCGGCTCCACTCAGGACAGGGCTCGGGGTGCCGCTCTGGGCGGGCCCTTCGCCCAGCCGGGGGTCGGGGACCGGCTTCACCAGGTCGCTGGCTACCTTGCTCACCAACTTATTCGATGAGATGCCAATTGAAGCGGGCAGCCGGGTTTCGTCCAGGATGCGCCGGCGTATGCGGCGGCCCACTTCCGGCGGGGGTCCCCATAGCTGGCCGGTGCCGGTGAGGTCCAGGTAGCCCTCATCGATGGAGGTCATTTCCAGTACCGGGGTGAACGCCTGGAGGATAGCTTTCACCCGATCGTGGTAGTGCTGGTAGTCGTGGGAATGGGGTCGCACGATGACCAGTTCAGGACAGCGCCGCAGGGCCTGGGACATGGGCATGGCCGAATGGATGCCGTAGCGGCGGGCCTCGTACGAGGCGGACGCGACCACCGAGCGGCTCTTCGGATCGCCGCCCACCACGACCGGTTTGCCCTCAAGACCCGGGTCCTTGAGGCGCTCCACCGACACAAAAAAGGTGTTCATGTCCACATGGGCGATGATGGGCGGCAGTGCAGGACGGGGCGGCATGCTGGTCGGTTTAATGCTCCCTGGCCTCAATCACAGACCGGCGGTCACGGGCCTGAAGGTTCGGGAAGCTGGACGGAAATCTATTGCCTCAAGAAGACGAATGCGGGAACTTATGATGATCGCCAAAGGTATCATACGACAAGTCCCAATTTTACGATCTTCTAACGGCTCGGCCAATAAAAGTAGGAGCGGAAAATGAAACATGCGTATCAACGGCACGTCACCAAGGGCGTTGGAATCTTCTCACTGGTCGGCTTGATACTCCTGTTCGGCAACCCAACAACAGTTACGGCCCAACGCGGCAGGGGCGGTCCCCAGCTTGAGCCGGAGCAAGCCCAGGCGGCCTGGACGCTGGCAGCCCGGAGCGTGGCCAAGGAGCTGCGCCTTGACGATAAAGGCACCGCTCAGCTGGTCGATACTTATACGGCAACCCGGGCCAGCCATCGTAAAAATATAGAGCTGCAGTATGGCGCCGGCGACTTTCAGGTGTATCGGGAAATTGCCGATGAAGAGCGCGGCAAGCTGGAAACAGCCCTCGGCGGTTTTCTGAAAACCAAGGACGTCGGCAAGGCTATGGCCTCGCTGGGTACGCTCAGTGGCGAGTGGGATTCTATGCTCCATACCGTGGGGGGATTCGATCTCGGTGACAAGGCGCTGCCACTGCTCACCAAGTACGTGATCGATTTCGATAAGGCCCGCGCGAAGGCCTTTGCCGATCAGGATTTCCAGTCGATCCGCGGCGCCAGGGAGAAATTAAAGGCGAAACTCGATGGCCGCCTGGCCAAGATTCTCTCCAAGGAGCAGTTAACGGCCTGGAATGAAGCGACGGCTCCTCGCGGCCCCGGCGGCCCCGGCGCGTAGTCTCTTCCGGCTGATGGTTTGACGATGTGGCGAGCAGGGGTCACGCTATTCGCGGCCCCTGACTGCGTCCGTCAATATCCGGCGGCCTGGCCGTCCTTCCGGGACTCCGATGCGCCGTAGTAAACCTGATTCTCCCCGTCCCACATGATGGCCTGGTAGCCGCCAAAAAAGGCCGGTTCGTCACTGACCCGGTGCCCCATATTGATCAGTGCCTGGACAATCTCCTCCGGTATACCGCTCTCCAGGTAGAGGGTGCCACCGTCGGTCATGCGCTCGCCGGTGGGCTGGGATGACCCCGAGTGCCGTATGCGGGGGGCGTCGCCGGCCTCCTGGAGGTTCATGCCGAAGTCGATGAGATTGACGATCACCTGGGCGTGCATCTGGGGCTGGACCGCCCCCCCCATGACGCCGAAACTGAGGTAGGGCCGGCCGTCTCTGGTAACGAACGCCGGGATAATGGTGTGGAAGGGGCGCTTGCCGGGGGCATAGGTGTTGTATTGCCCCTCCTCCAGGTCGAACAGCACACCCCGGTTCTGGAAGACAAAACCGAGGCCGGGGCACAGCCCCGACCCCATGCTATAGAAATTGCTCTGGATCAGGGAGGCCATATTGCCGTCTTCGTCGGCCACGGTGAGGTAGATGGTATCACCCCCCTTGAGGGCTGGATGACCTGCCGGGACGGTTTGGGCGGCGTGGGCCGGATTAATGAGGGCGCGCCGCTCATCGGCATAGCCCTTGGAGATGAGGGACTCGACGGGGATGTCGTTGAAATCGGGGTCAGCGTAGAACCGGGCCCGGTCCTCAAAGGCCAGTTTCTTGGCCTCGACAAAATGATGGATGTACGCCGTGCTGCCGAAGCCCATCCCCTGAATATCGAACCCTTCGAGGATATTGAGGATTTGCAGGGCGGCGATACCCTGGCCGTTGGGGGGCAGCTCCCAGATGTCGAAGCCCCGGTAGTTGGTTGAAACCGGCTCCACCCACTGGGATCTGTGGGCCGCTAGGTCGTCATAGGAGAGGAAGCCGCCTACCTCCTGCATAAAGGCCGCCATCTGGCGGGCCAGCTTGCCCCGGTAGAAAGCGTCGCGACCCCGCCGGGCAATTTCCGTATAGGTGTCGGCCAGTCTCGGGTTCCTGAAAATTTCACCTTTTATGGGCGCCCGTCCGCCCGGCATGTAGGTCTCCTGAAAGCCCGGCTGCTCATGCAGCTGTGACGCACCGGCCTGCCAATCCTGGGCAATAATTTCGGTGACCGGAAAGCCGTCACGGGCGTAGGCGATGGTGGGGGCCAGGATCTTTTTCATGGACAGTTTGCCGAACCGTTTATGCAGCTGGAACCACCCGTCTACGGCGCCAGGGACCGACACCGCCAGGGGGCTGAGGGGGGGTATCTGGGTCAGGCCCTGCTTCCTGAAATGGTCCAGGGTCAGGGACTTGGGGGACCGGCCGCTGGCATTCAGGCCGTAAAGTTTTTGGGTTTTGGCATCCCAGACGATGGCAAAGAGATCGCCGCCGATACCGTTGCTCATGGGCTCCATCAACCCGAGGGCGGCGTTGGCTGCGATGGCCGCGTCGATGGCATTACCGCCCTGTTTCAGGATATCCAGGGCGATCTGGGTGGCCAGGGGGTGGCTGGTGGCGGCGATACCGTGCTGGGCGATCACTTCTGACCGGGTGATAAACTTTTGCCCGATGGGGCGGTCCCCGGCGATGACCGGCAGGGCCAGCGCCAACAGGATGATGCTCAATAAGGGGTGTATTTTCATGATGACTACCTCTATGGTCTTTCTGATGGTTTACCCTACCGGTTACGGCGCGTCTGAACCTCAGTAGGGGGCAGGTTCACCCGCATTCGGCCGGTGCGGATATCGCCGGTTTCCAGGAGGAGGAACCGCCCCCCGACGAGGGGCATGCCCCCCTGACCGCCGAAAAACTCGATGTAGGTGGCGACCACCGGGCCGCGTTGGTCCCCGGATCGCCAGTCACCCCCGACAAACTCCGTGGGCACGGCGATGGCCAGCTGGATGGACAGGATCAGCGTATCGGACTCGTTTGAACTTACCAAATTGATTTCACTGGAAAAATGGTATCCATCCCGGTGACCGGTTACCCCGGCCACCCTGAAGGCGAGGGGGCTGGCGGTGGCTATATCTTCCACCAGGGGCGGCGGATCGGCAC
>CAZJBG010000022.1:15184-22413 GCA_964543925.1 uncultured bacterium | reverse complement strand
CGCGAGGGGGGCCACACGGTAGGGGCCGGGGTGGTCACCAAGGTGATCAAGTAACACGCTAGTGAAGCATTAAACGATGGCCAGCCAAAAAATACGCATCAGTCTGAAAGCCTACGATCACATCTTGCTGGATAAGTCCACCGAGAAGATCGTTCGCACGGCAAAGAATACGGGTGCCCTGATATCGGGCCCGATCCCCCTGCCGACCCAACGAACCATCTATACGGTGAACCGATCGCCCCACGTGGACAAAAAATCCCGGGAGCAGTTCCAGACCAAGGTGCACAAGCGGATTATCGACATCCATAATTCCACACCCAAGACAGTCGACGCGCTCATGAAGCTGGATCTGCCTGCCGGTGTGGGCATCGAGATCAGGGCCTGAGAATGGATTCGCTCATCGGCACAAAACTTGGCATGACTCGAATCTTCGATGAGGTCGGTCGCGATCTCCCCGTCACCGTGATCCACGCCGGTCCCTGTACTGTCAGCCAGGTTAAGACCGCTGAGCGGGATGGCTACCGGGCGGTCCAGTTGGCCTTCGGCGTGCGCAAACTGAAGAATACGCCCAAGCCGCTGGTCGGGCACTTCCAGAAGGCCGGCATCGAGCCTGCCAAAGTGGTCAAAGAATTTCAATCCACCGCTGAGCATAAGGTCGGTGACGTGGTGACGGTCGATATCTTTTCCGAGGGGGACCTGGTGAAGGTGGTTGGCCGGACCAAGGGCAAAGGATTTACCGGCGTCATGAAACGCCACGGGTTCCACGGGGGCCGAGCCTCCCACGGGAAGAACGATCAACTGCGGGCCGGCGGCTCCATCGGTGCGAGTTCGGACCCATCCCGGGTATTCCCGGGCCTGCGAATGCCGGGACGCAGCGGGAACGCCCGTCGCACGGTCACCCATCTGAGAGTGGTGAAGGTCATCCCGGAGTCGAACCAGATATTTGTTCTTGGGGCTGTGCCCGGCCCACGGAACGGCACGGTCTATCTGACGAAGCAATCGTGAAAATCGACGTACGCAAACTTGACGGCTCCACAGTCGAAAAAAAGGTCGACCTGAATAAGGACGTCTTCGAGATCGTGCCCCATAAACACGCGGTATATCTGGCGGTGAAGACGGAACGGGCCAACAGCCGTCAAGGGTCCGCCTCGACGAAAACCCGGGGCGAGGTGCGGGGCAGTGGCGTCAAATTGTTCCGGCAGAAGGGCACCGGCCGCGCCCGGGTCGGGGATGTCCGGAGCCCCATCAGGCCCGGTGGGGGTGTCGCCTTCGGGCCCAAGCCGCGAGACTATGGGCTCAAACTCAATCGCAAGGTCAAGACTCTGGCGCGCAGGTCCATGCTTTCCATGATGCGGCAGAAGGATCGTATCATCGTGGTGGAAGCCTTCGAACTCGATAGCCACAAAACAAAATTGATGGCTTCCGCCCTGGATGCCTTGGGGTTGGCCGAAAAGCGGGTGATGGTGTTGGCCGGTAAACCGTCGAACAATCTGTGGCTGGCCGGCCGGAACCTGCCTGGGGTCCGGATCAAGCGGGCAGCTGAGGTATCCACTTACGATCTGTGGTCTACCGATTACCTGCTCGTCGACCGTGACGGTGTCAAAGATCTCAACACCGCGCTGGGCACATAACATGACCATTAAAAGTTATATTATCTATCGGCCGCTCGTGACGGAGAAGATGAGTCGCCTGGAAGAAGCTGAGCGCAAGTACGCTTTTGAGGTTCATCCCAGCGCCAATAAACACGAGATCAAAGCGGCTGTCGAACAAAAATTTGAGGTGCAGGTGACCAAAGTCGCTACCCAGAACCGGGCGGGCAAGGTCAAAGGCATGACGATCCGCAGCAACGGCCGCGCCCTCCGTACCCAGGGGCGTCGTCCGAAATGGAAGCGCGCCATTGTGACCCTGGCCGAAGGCAGCAAGATCGATCTGTTTGAAGTGGGGGCCGAATAACCATGCCTACCCGGACGATGAAGCCCAGCACTCCCGGCCAACGATTCATGTCGGTTTCTACTTTTGAGGAACTGACCACGGATGCGCCCGAAAAATCCCTCACCGAGGCACTGAGGAAGTCCGGTGGGCGCAACAACCACGGACGTATTACCGTACGCCGTCGTGGGGGCGGGCATAGGCGCCGGTACCGCATCATCGATTTCAAGCGGAACAAGTACGATATTGAGGGGACGGTTCACACCATCGAGTACGATCCCAACCGCTCCTGCCGCATTGCCTTGATCTACTACGTCGACGGTGAGAAACGGTATATTCTGGCCCCCGACGGGATCAAACTGGGGGACAAGATTGTTGCCTCCCGGTCCCGGACCCCCCTGAGACCCGGCAATGCCATGCCCCTTTCCGAAATCCCGGCTGGCTTGATGGTCCACAATATTGAGATGAAGCCCGGTAAGGGCGGGCAGATGGCTCGCAGTGCCGGGGCCGCAGCCCGGCTCATGGCCAAGGAAGGGACCTATGTCACCTTGAAGCTCCCTTCCGGGGAGATCCGCATGATCCCCCAAACTTGCATCGCCACAGTGGGGGAGGTGGGTAATAAGAGTCATGAGAATATAAAGTTGGGTAAGGCGGGCCGCTCCCGGTGGCTGGGCCGTCGCCCGAAGGTGCGGGGTGTTGCCATGAACCCGGTAGACCACCCCATGGGTGGCGGTGAAGGGAAATCCTCTGGCGGGCGCCATCCCGTATCACCCACCGGCGTACCGTCCAAGGGGTATAAGACCCGCAAGAAGAAACATCCATCCGATCGATATATTGTAACTCGGAGGGCCTAATCGGATGCCACGCTCAGTCAAAAAAGGTCCGGTCGTATCGGAAAAACTTAATCGCAAGGTGGAAGCGCTGAATCAGTCCGGGCAGAAAATGGTCATCAAGACCTGGTCCCGGCGCTGCACGATCACCCCGGAATTTGTGGGCCACACCTTCGCCGTGCATAACGGTAACAAATTCATCCCGGTCTTCGTGTCGGAGAACATGGTGGGCCATAAATTGGGCGAGTTCTCTCCCACGCGTATTTTCCGTGGGCACCCGGACCGGAGGAAGGGCTGATGCCGGCAGAGCAGCTCGCTCGAGCGAGGTATTTGCACCAATCGGCCAGCAAGATTAACCGCGTGCTCAAGTTGGTGCGGGGCGAGGATGTGAACAAGGCGCTGAACATTCTCCATTTTTCTCCCACCAAGGCGTCGGAGTTCATCGAGAAGACCCTGCGCTCGGCCATTGCCAATGTCATGAACGCGCCCGATGCCAAAGAGGTGGACATCGACCATTTGTACATCAAGCAGGCCTATGTCGACGGCGGACCTACCCTAAAGCGGTGGCGGGCCAGGGCCATGGGGCGGGCCAACCGGATTCTGAAACGGACCAGCCACCTGACGGTAGTCGTGGCGGAAAAACAATCCTGACTGGAGGCTAGATTTTGGGCCAAAAAACCAACCCGATCGGATTTCGCCTGGGGATCAACAAGACGTGGCTCTCCAACTGGTTTGATGAGCAGCACTTCGCCGAAAAGCTCGGCGAAGACATTATTCTGCGGCGGTATATTTCGCATCGGTTGACCAACGCCGGTGTCTCCCGGGTCGAAATCAGTCGTACGCCGAAAAAGGTCACGGTGACCATTCATACCAGTCGTCCCGGGATTGTCATTGGCCGGGGTGGTGAAGAGGTGGAGCGGCTCAGGAGTGAGATCAGGCAGCTGCTCGGCCAGGAGATTCAGCTCAACGTGAGCGAAGTGAAGCGACCGGAGCTGGATGCCCGACTGGTGGGCGAAAGTATCGCCCAACAGCTGATCAAGAAGATTTCCTTCCGGCGGGCAGCCAAGAAGTCGATCCAGGCTACCATGCGGATGGGGGCCGAAGGCGCCCGAATCTGTCTGTCCGGCCGGCTGGGTGGTTCGGAGATGAGCCGCACCGAGACCTTCCGGGAAGGCCGTGTGCCGTTACATACCCTGCGGGCGGACATCGATTATGCCGTTGTGGAGGCGCAGACCACCTATGGCAAGATTGGTGTGAAGGTCTGGATTTGCAACGGCGAGGCCGCCATTAAGTCCTCATCATATAAACTGTAGATCATGCTGGCACCGAAAAAAGTAAAATATCGCAAGCCACACCGTGGCAACCGGCGGGGTATGGCCGGTAGGGGCAACACCGTTGCCTTCGGGACTTATGGACTGAAGGCCCTGGAAAATGGATGGATCACCAGCCGGCAAATCGAGTCGGCCCGTGTAGCCCTCACCCGCAAGATTCGGAAGTTTGGTCGCCTGTGGATCCGTATCTTTCCGGACAAGGCCATCACCCAGAAGCCGGCCGAAACCCGGATGGGGAAGGGCAAAGGTTCCCCGGAGTATTGGGTCTGCGTGGTCAAGCCGGGCAGGATACTCTTTGAGATCGAAGGGGTCGATGAAGAAATGGCGCTGGAAGCGTTCCGGCTCTGTTCGCATAAATTGCCCGTAAAGACAAAGTTGGTTGCCCGCCAGGAGTCACTGGCATGATCAGTGAAGAAGTTTTATCCATGTCCATAGAGGAGCTGCGGCAGCAGCTGCATGACAAGGAAGAGGCCTTGGTCAACCTGCGGTTTCAAAAGGCGCTTCAGCAGCTGGAAAGTCCGCACGAAATTCGTATAACGCGTCGAAATATTGCCCAGATCAAAACTTTGCTGAAGGAATATGAACTGGAGCGCAGATCATTGAGGACTGAGTAGAGCATGGCAACAACCCCTTTGGGCCGGAGAAGATTAACCGGCGAGGTCGTGAAGACAAAGATGGATAAAACCGCCGTTGTGCGGGTCACCCGTCGGTTCGCTCACCCCATGTATAAGAAATTTGTGACCAAAAGTAAGCGGTATTATGCCCATGATGAGCAAAATGCCTGTCGGGATGGGGATCAGGTCATTATCGAGGCTACCAGGCCCCTCAGCCGGCTCAAGCGCTGGCGGGTCGTGGAAGTAACCCGTCCGGCTACCGGTGTGGAAGTCGCGCAATGATCCAGCAGGAAACGCGACTCAAGGTGGCCGACAACACCGGTGCGAAGGAAGTCCTCTGCATCCGCGTGTTGGGTGGCTCCCGGCGCCGTTACGCCAGCGTGGGTGACATGATTGTCGTGACGGTCAAGTCCGCCATTCCCGGGGGGATGGTGAAAAAAGGAGAGACATCGCGGGCGGTGGTGGTGCGTACCCGCAAAGAAGTGCGACGATCCGATGGTTCCTATATCCGGTTTGACGATAACGCCGCTGTATTGCTTAACCCTCAATCGGAACCCCGGGGAACCCGGGTGTTCGGCCCGGTAGCACGGGAGTTGCGGGACAAGAAATACATGAAAATCATTTCATTAGCCCCTGAGGTGATCTGAGCATGAAGATCAAGAAGGGCGATACGGTCCAGGTCCTGTCGGGCAACGCACGAGGGAAAAAAGGCAAGGTGCTCAGCGTCATGCCTGATCGGAACCGGGCCATTGTGGAGGGGGTCAACTTCATGAAGCGCCACACCCGCCCCTCCCAGAAAAATCCCCAGGGGGGCGTTATCGAACGGGAGGCGCCGATTAATATGTCCAACCTGATGGTGGTGGTGGACGGTAAGCCCACCCGTATCGGCTATCAGCGTCTGGAAGGTGGCAAGAAGGTTCGCTATGGCAAGAAGACCGGCGAAACCATTAACGAATAAGTTTGATCATGGCAAAAACGACAGAAAAACCCAAGGTAAAGACACCGGCTGCGCCCCAAGGGGAGTCGCCGGCAAAAAAGACGCCCAAAACAAAGCCTGAGGGGCAGGCCAAGCCCAAGTCCGCCGCCAAGCCGAAGGCCACCGCCGCCAAGCCGAAGGGCACCACCCCGAAGCCGAAGGCCAAGGCGCCTGAAAAGGGGACCACCAAGTCCAAGTCCCCAGCCAAGGGCCACCCCAAAGGCTATCAGCCACGGCTCAAGCAGCTCTATCATGAGGAGATTGTGGCGCAGTTACAGAAGCAGGTCGGTTACAAGAATATTTGGCAGGTGCCACGACTTGATAAAATTATCCTGAACATGGGTCTGGGCGACGCCAGGGATGATGGCAACATGCTCAAGAGCGCCCTCGATGACCTGGCGGTGATTACGGGACAAAAAGCGCTGGTGACCTATGCAAAAAAGCCCATCTCCAATTTCAAGATTCGCGCCAACGATCCGGTGGGCGCCAAAGTGACCCTGCGCAGTGACCGAATGTATGATTTTCTGGATCGCCTCCTCAGCATGGCGATACCCCGGGTCAGGGATTTTCGTGGCCTGCCCAACAAGTCCTTTGACGGCCGGGGGAACTATAGTTTCGGCATCACCGAGCAGATCGTCTTTCCTGAGATCGACTACGATAAGATCGATCGGATTCGGGGCATGGACATTACGTTGGTGACCACGGCCAAAACGGACGAGGAGGCCTATGACCTCATGCGGGCCTTCGGGTTCCCCTTTCGGCCCAGGCCCCAATCTCAACCTTCCGATCAAGGAGCCAGCGCGTAGTGGCAAAAAAAGCACTTATTATCAAGTCCCAGCAGACCCCAAAATTTTCCACCCGTCGGTACAACCGGTGTAAGAATTGTGGCCGGTCACGGGCGTATCTCCGCAAGTTTGGATTGTGCCGAATCTGTTTCCGGGAGATGGCCCTCATGGGTTTCATCCCCGGTATCACCAAAGCGAGCTGGTAGGAGCCTGCATTACGATGACCATGTCTGATCCCATTGCCGATTTGCTCACCCGCATCCGCAACGCCCACCGGGCGGGAAAGCGTTGGGTCGATATCCCGGCGTCCAATCTGAAAAAGCGGATTTGCCTGATTTTAAAGGAAGAGCATTTCATCCGTGATTTTATTCTGGTAACCGATGATCTGCAGGGGATGATTCGTATTTTCCTCAGTTATGACCATGCCGGTGAGCCGGTCATCGAGGGCATTACGCGGGTAAGCAAGCCCGGTTGCCGGGTCTACGCCAGCGCGAAGGACGTGCCTCGTGTGCGCGGGGGGTTGGGCATTTCCATCCTTACCACGTCCAGAGGGGTCATTTCGGATAAAATTGCCCGCCGGCTCAAAATCGGCGGTGAGGTTCTCTGTCAGGTTTGGTAGGGTAGCATGTCACGAATAGGTAAGAAACCCATAGCTTTGCCCGATGGCGTCACCTTCGACATCGTCGACCGCACCATTAGGATCACCGGCCCCAAGGGTGAACTTTCCTTCACCCATGCCGAGGGGGTCGCCGTGACCAGGCAGG
>CAZJBG010000022.1:0-15174 GCA_964543925.1 uncultured bacterium | reverse complement strand
CTGCACGGGTTGACCCGCGCTCTGGTGGCCAACATGGTTCAGGGGGTTCATCTGGGCTTCTCCAAACGACTGGACCTGGTGGGCATCGGCTACACGGTGGAGCAGAAGGGGACCGACCTGCTGCTGAACCTGGGCTATTCCCACGCCATCTATTTCCAGGCCCCGCCCGGCATCGAGCTGCAGGTGTCCAATCGAAACACATCTGTGACGGTGAGTGGTATTGACAAGCAGCTCGTGGGTCAGGTGGCGGCCAAGATCAGGGCTCTACGCAAGCCCGAGCCGTATAAAGGCAAAGGGGTCCGCTACAGTGACGAAATTGTCCAGCGCAAGGCCGGTAAGACCGTTGGAGGAGCAGTCGCGTAGCCATGATTAAATCACAAGACAAAAAGAATGAGCTCCACCGGCGGCGGCGCCTCCGGGGGAAAAAGAAGATGGACCGTTATAGCGGCATCCCGCGACTGGTTGTCACCCGCTCCGCGAGACACATCACCGGGCAGGTGGTGGATGATAGCGTGGGGCACACGCTGGTGTCGGCCTCAAGCATTGAAAAAGCGCTGATTGAGGAAGTCCGCGCCAGCGCCAACAAAACCGATGCGGCCAACCGTATGGGGTTGGTCCTTGGCCGCCGTGCGCTGGAAAAGAAAATTACCCAGGTGGTCTTTGACCGCAACGGGCACCCCTACCGTGGCAGGGTCAAGGCCTTTGCCGACGGTGCACGTAAAAGTGGATTGAAGTTCTAAGCAGAAAGCATTATGGCAATTAATCCAGCAGAATTAGATTTAAAAGAGGAGAACCTCATCCAGATCAACCGGGTGGCCAAGGTGGTCACGGGTGGTCGTCGGTTCAGTTTCAACTCCATCGTGGCGATTGGGGACGGCAGCGGCCACGTAGGGATCGGTTTTGGCAAGGCCAACGAGGTGGCGTCGGCGATCAGCAAGGCTCGGGAGGATGCCAAGAAGAACCTGTTCAGGGTGCCGGTGATCAACGGCACGATCCCCCACACCATCACGGCCAAGTCGGGCGCCAGCAAGGTGTTGCTCAAACCGGCGTCCCCGGGTACCGGTATTATCGCCAGTGCACCCGTCCGAGCCGTCCTGGAACAGGCGGGCTACACCGACGTTCTGGCCAAGTGCACCGGTTCCACCAACGCCCTCAATGTGGTGCGGGCCACGAAACGGGCCCTCGGTTCGCTCAAGGATGCCATTGAGGTTGCCCGCAAACGGGGCATATCGGTGAAGGAACTGTTCAACTGATGGCCCCCAATCCCAAAAAATTGACCATTACCCAGATCAAGAGCGGTATCGGCTACGCCCAGCGCACCAAGGATACCTTGCGCGCCCTGGGTATTCGCCGCATGCAGCAGACCGTGGTCCAGCCGGATAACCCTGCGATTCGCGGCATGCTCGTTAAAGTCAGGCATCTGGTGAAAGTGGTGGCCTCATGAGTTCACTTATTGACCTGATACCTGCCGAGGGTTCGACAAAGAACCGCAAGCGTCGCGGCAGAGGTAACGCCTCGGGTCTGGGCCGCACCGCCGGCCGGGGTCATAAGGGCTGGCATGCGCGCTCGGGTTCCAAGCGGCTCGCCTGGTACGAGGGGGGCCAGATGCCCCTCCAGCGCCGGGTCCCCAAGCGTGGCTTTTCCAACGCTCGCTTTCAGACTGAGGTGCAGATCGTCAATCTGGATGCCATCGCAGCCCTTAAACTGGCGAAGGTTGACCCTGCCGTGCTGCAAGCTCGGGGGGTGATCAAGCATGCCGAGGCCACGGTGAAAGTGCTGGGCGACGGGGAACTCTCCAAGGCCGTTGAGGTGGTGGCCAACCGATTCAGCCAGGCGGCCATAAAGAAAATTGAACAGGCCGGCGGGAAGGCTATTGTGCTAGCTCCACGGAAATCACCCGGATGATTGAAAAGTTCACCAACAGTTTTAAGATCCCCGAGCTGCGGCGGCGAATTTTCTTTACCCTGGCACTGCTGCTGATCTACCGCATCGGCGCCCATGTGCCCACGCCGGGCATCAGTAGTGAAGCGTTGGCCGGGGCCATGCAAGGCATTGCCAATACCTTGTTGGGCCTGTACGACATGTTCAGCGGAGGGGCCTTCGCCCAGGCCACGGTTTTTGCCCTGGGTATTATGCCCTATATCTCGGCCTCCATTATTATCCAGCTCATGGGGGCGGTGGTACCCTACTTCCAGCGGCTGCAGAAGGAGGGGGAAGAGGGCCGCCGAAAGATCACCCAACTGACCCGTTACGGCACGGTGGCCATTGCGACGGTCCAGGGCTACGGCGTCTCCATTTTCCTTCAGGGACTCGACACGCCCATTGGAAAGGTCGTGCTCAACCCGGGCATCGGTTTTCAGCTGATGACCGTTCTCACGCTGGTAACCGGCACAATCTTTATCATGTGGCTGGGCGAGCAGATCACCGAACACGGCATCGGCAATGGGATTTCCATCATCATCATGGTGGGGATTATCTCCCGGGCGCCCACGGTGCTGTTTAACGAGATCACCTTGATCAATCAGCAGCTGCGCAATATTCTATTGGACGTTATTCTTATAGGCCTCATGGTCATTATCGTCGCTGCGGTGGTGGCTATCACCCAGGGGACCCGACGTATTCCGGTGCAGTACGCCAAACGGGTGGTGGGGCGCAAAGTCTACGGCGGCCAGAGCACCCATATTCCGCTGCGGATCAATACGGCGGGGGTCATGCCGATCATCTTTGCCCAGGCGATCATGTTTATTCCCAGTACCCTGGGCACCTACTTTCAGCAAAGCGATTTTGTCCAGGGCCTAATGGGATTGTTTGCCATCGATCATCCTTTCTATTGGTTCCTGTTTGGCACCATGATTATTTTCTTCACCTATTTTTATACGGCTATCGCCTTTAATCCGGTGGAAGTGGCCGATAACATGAAGAAGCAGGGGGGATTTATCCCCGGCGTCCGGCCCGGCAAGAAGACCGCCGAGTACATTGACAACATTCTGACCCGGGTCACCTTGCCCGGTTCCATGTTTTTAGCTCTGATCGCCATCTTTCCCTATGTGCTCATGACGGCCACGGGAATTAACTACGACCTGGCAAGTTTTTTTGGAGGGACCAGTCTCCTGATTATCGTCGGGGTTGCCCTGGATACCCTCCAGCAGATTGAAAGCCACCTGCTGATGCGGCATTACGACGGATTCTTAAAGAGCGGCCGCATCAGGGGCCGCCGGCGTTTCTGATGGGTGTGTGAAGGTTTATGGTCCACCTACGGAGTCAGGATGAGGTTCAAAAAATTCGGCAGAGCAGCCGGATCGTGGCGGAAGTGTTGCAGCTGTTGAGCGATATGATCCAGCCGGGGATAACCCCCAAGAATCTCGACGCCGAAGCCGAGAAATATATCCGGAGCCAAAAAGCCGAGCCCGGATTTAAGGGACTGTACGGCTATCCGGCCACTCTCTGTGTATCGGTGGAGCACGAAGTGGTTCACGGCATTCCATCTGACCGGCCGCTCATGGAGGGTCAGATCGTGGGGATCGACGTGGGGGCTTTGAAGGACGGCTACTATGGCGATCACGCGCGGACGTTTGCCGTCGGAAAGATTGATCAGGCCCATCAAGACCTCATCACCCGGACCAAGGATTGCCTTGACCTGGGTATTCAGGCTGCGGTGGCGGGGGGCACGCTTGGTGATATTGGCCATGCCGTCCAGCAGCATGCCGAAGAGGCCGGCTATGGGGTGGTACGGGAGCTGGTGGGCCACGGTATCGGCACCCGGCTCCACGAGGAGCCTCAGGTCCCCAACTACGGCCGGCCGGGTCAAGGGGCCGTCATCCGGGAGGGCATGTGCCTGGCCATTGAGCCGATGGTTAATATCGGGTCGCAGGAAGTCGTCACCCAGGATGACGGCTGGACCGTGACAACGGCGGACGGGAAACCTTCGGCCCATTTTGAGCATACGATTGTGATCACCGGCAATGGTCCCGAGGTCCTGACAGATTACGAGGTGAATTAACACGATGGCCAAAGAAAAAGGGATACAGGTCGACGGAACCATCATCAAGACCCTGCCCAACGCCACCTTTCGGGTGGAGTTGGAGAACGGTCATCAGGTTCTGGCGCACGTCTCGGGCAAGATGCGTATGCACTTTATCAAGATCCTGCCGGGGGACGTGGTTACCTTAGAACTGTCACCCTATGATTTGTCGAGGGGCCGTATCACTTACCGGTATAAATAGCGGCCTGAGCAGTGAGGTACAAATGAAAGTTAGAGCATCCGTGAAGAAAATTTGCACCAAGTGCAAGGTGATCCGCCGCAAGGGGGTGGTGCGGGTGATCTGTGTCCATGGGCGGCACAAGCAGCGGCAGGGATGATGTTATCAAGCGAACTTAGCAGGGGGCGGTAGAAAGTTATGGCTCGAATTGCCGGGATAGATCTTCCCCGCAACAAATCGGCGGAGTATGCTTTGCCTTACATTTACGGTATTGGGCAGACCGGCGCACGTCAAATTCTCACCGAGGCTAAGGTGTCCTTCAATACACGGGTGAGCGAACTTACCGAGCAGCAGGTGGTGGCCATTCGGAACATCATCTCGGATAAATTCAAGGTGGAAGGCGAACTCCGCACGGAAGTGAACCTGAATATCAAACGACTCATGGATATCGGTTCTTACCGGGGACTCCGGCATCGGCGTGGGCTTCCCGTCCATGGGCAGCGCACCCACACCAACGCCCGAACCCGGAAGGGTCACAAGCGGTCGGGTGGTATCCGAAAATGATGATCTTCTTGAAAGAGGAATAGGAAAACTTTGGCACAGAAACCAGCGGGACGTAAAAAGAAAAAAAAGGTCGTTGTAGAGGCTGAGGGTCTTGCCCATGTCAAGGCCAGCTTCAACAATACCAAGATCACGCTGACCAATAAATACGGCAACGTGATATCCTGGGCCACGGGTGGAACCAGTGGATTTAAAGGCTCTCGTAAGAGCACCCCCTTCGCTGCTCAGCAGGCAGCCATGAAGGCGGCCAAGGAGGCCATGGATCTGGGCATGACCACAGTTGAGGTCCGGGTCAAAGGGCCCGGCAGCGGGCGTGAAGCCGCCATCCGGTCCCTTCAAGTGGCCGGGCTGGTCATTACCGCTATTAAGGATGTGACCCCGATCCCGCATAATGGCTGTCGCCCACCGAAACGTCGCAGGGTCTAAGGAGGATCGTTCAAGCAAGATGGCAAAATATTTGGGTCCCAGGGGCAAAATGGTCAGGCGGTTGGATTACCCCGTCTTTGAATCGTCGAAATTTTCGTCGATGAGAAAGAATTATCCCCCCGGGCAACATGGCAACATGCGACGGAGAAAGGTATCCACCTACGGACTCCAGCTCCGCGAGAAGCAGCGGATCAAGCAGTTATACGGCGTTCTGGAGCGTCCGTTCAGCAACTACTTCAAAAAGGCGGCCAACCAGGAGGGGCCAACCGGCCCGAACCTGCTCACCATGTTGGAGCTGCGACTGGACAACACCGTTTACCGCATTGGCTTCGCTCCAACCCGCAGGGCTGCCCGGCAGATGGTCAACCATAAGCATTTGATGGTCAATGATCGGGTGGTGAACATCCCCTCTTACCAGCTCAAGCCGGGAGATGTGATCAAGGTCAGGGACAGGAGCAGGAAATCAGAGGTCATCCACGATGCCATGCGGCGAATTGCAGGTGACAACCAGATGCCCTGGCTTGATCTGGATAAAGCCCAGATGACCGGTGTCTTGTTGGCCAGGCCACAGCGCGACGAGATTCCCGAGCAGGTTAATGAACAACTCGTCGTCGAATTGTACTCTAAGTAAAGTATGCGCGAAGGAAGTTTAATGGCAGATAAGGACAATCAGTACAAGCATCAGATTGAGGAGCACAACGACCGGCATGCGACTTTTGTCGTGGAGCCGCTGGAACGGGGTTATGGTATCACCCTGGGGAGTGCCATGCGCCGGATTCTATTAACCGCTATTCCGGGCGCAGCCATTACCTCCGTCAAACTCGACGGTGTCCAACACGAATTTTCTACCGTGAATGGCATCATCGAGGATGTGGCCGATATCATCCTTAACCTCAAGCAGGTGCGGTTTAACCTCAGTGAACTGAAGCCGGATCCGGTCACGCTCACTCTGGAAGGTGAACGGATATTCAAGGCTGGCGAAATCGGTAAGGCATCGAACCAGTTCAAGGTCCTCAATCCCAACCTGGAAATCTGCACTCTCAATGGCAAGAAAAAAGTCAACATGGAGATTCGGATTAACCGTGGCAAGGGCTATGTGTCCGCCGAGAAGAATAAGTTACCCGATGCTCCCATCAGTACGATATTCCTCGATGCCATCTATAACCCGGTGACCAGCGTTACATTCGATGTACAGCCACTGCCGGCTTCCAAAGACCAGCATGAGCGCCTCACCATGGAGGTGAAGTGCGATGGGTCCACGACGCCCAAAGACGCGGTGAACTACGCGGCAAGGCAGCTCCACAACCTGGCCAATATCTTCACCTTTGAAGAGTCGCCCCAGATCGTTGAAGTGGAAGACAAAATCAATGATCAGGGGATCCAGCTGCGCAGCTTGCTCAAAAAGAGCATCGATGAAATGGAACTGTCGGTCCGCAGCCACAATTGCCTGCAGGCGGCCGGTATCCTGACGATCTACGAGCTGGTGACCAAAGAAGAGAGTGAGATGCTCAAATTCAAGAACTTTGGGCGCAAGTCACTGACGGAGTTACAGGAAAAATTAGGTGAAATGGGGCTCTATTTCGGCATGAAGATCGATGACAGCCTCATAGGGGGTTAGGGAGGATGAAGGCATCATGCGGCATCTGAAAAGGGGTCGTAAACTAAATCGTAAGGCCAGTCACCGCAAGGCCCTCATGCGGAACCTGGCGGCGTCCCTTATTATCCATAAGCGGATCAAGACCACCGACGCCAAGGCCAAGGAGCTGCGCCGCTTCATTGAGCCCCTCATCACTTTCGCCAAACAGGGCACGCTCCATGCCCGGCGGCAGGTGCTGCGGGCCATACCGGGCACCTACGGCCAGTCGGTGACTGAAACGCTGTTTAATGAGATCGCGCCCCAGTATGCCGACCGGGCGGGCGGCTATACGCGTATCGTCAAGCTCGGCTTTCGGACCAACGACCGCGCACCGGTTTCCCTGGTGGAACTGGTGGATATCGGCTCGGCGCCTGCTGAAAGTGCGGAAGAGAGCGCCACCGACGACAAGAAAGCCAAGAAGTAAGGTGGCCGCCTGCTCGTCCCGTCACTAGCGGCCTATTGTTGAATATCACCCATCCTAGGTTTCAAAAGGTAGTCGTTTTGGCTGCCTTTTTTCTTTTCATGGCCGGGGTGGCTACCGAGCCCCTGGAACCGTTGCGTATCAAAGGGCTTTGGGTCGTACGGGAGAGCATGGTGAGCAAGGAGGAGGTGGAGGCCGCCCTGGTATTTGCCAAGGAGAGCGGCTTCAACCACGTCTTTGTGCAGGTCCGGGGGCGGGGCGATGCCTACTACCGTTCACTCATCGTACCCCGCAGTTCCTTCATTCGGGGCAGCCAGTTCGATCCGTTGGGCTACGCGGTTGTCCGGGGCCACGAGTTGGGGCTCAATATCCACGCCTGGGTGACCACCTACCTGCTGTGGTCCGCGCGGACACCACCGGCCACCAGCAGCCATATTTACCATATGCACCCCGAATGGCTGGACGTGAATGCCAACGGCCTGAGCCACCGGGACATCGACCTGGCCGCGCCCCGGGATGGGTCCTTCGAGGGGATTTATCTCTCACCCATTCACCCGGAGGTCAACGATTACCTGCAGGCCGTGTTCACCGAGATTATCCTCAATTATGCCGTCGATGGCCTGCACCTGGACTACAGCCGCTATTACGATCTGGACTACGGGTACAACGAGGAAGGGCTGATGGTCTTTCGCACCCGGCATGACTTCGATCCCCGGGATATTACCCTGCCGCGTTCCTTGGACAGTCAGGATGCACCTGCTCGGGAGGCCAATGAAAAGCTAGCGATCTGGGATGACTACCGCCGGCAGAAGGTTACCGATCTCGTCACCGCCCTCCATGCCATCATTACCATCAGCGGGAAGGAGACCCTCCTCACGGCTGCGGTGAAGCCCAACGCTCAGGTGGCACGCAGCAAGTACTACCAGGACTGGGCCCAATGGCTGCAGAGGGGCATCCTCGATTACGCCCTCCCCATGAATTACACGCCGGCCCGCAGCGAATACCTTGACGTGATCACCGGCATGTCCCGCTCGCTCCCGGAACGACTTAAAAAGCGGGTGATCATGGGGGTGGCCACCTACAACCAGGATGCCGCCGCCACGGCGGAAAAAATCCGCCTGGCCCGGCTGTACGGCTTCGAGGCGGTCTGCGTCTTCTCCTACGATGCCCATAAGACCAACCTGGCCCGCTTCGATCCCATCATCGAGATGCTCAACCGGTAGGTTCCGGACCCAAGCCCCTAACCCCTGGCTCACTTCATCATCACCATCTTCCGGCTGGCCGCGAAGGTCTCGCCACCGTTTTCGGGGACCGCCACCAGCCGGTAGATGTAAACACCGGTAGGCACCAGCCGCCCGCCGCGGTCAGTGCCGTTCCACATACTTGTATTCTCATGCACAAGCACCAGATTAATAATCTGGCAGCAGTAATTCCGTAGCTCCATCAATCACCGCCGGTTTGACAAATTCGTTTATCTCCCCCGTCTGAAGGTTCAGCTGCATCACTTTATAAGGTCCGATAGTGTCTGTTACTTTCCGCCGATGGAAGAAAACGGTCTGTCCATCCGGCCCCCAGGCAGGATGGTCGTCAATGTATAGGCCGTTGGTGTAGCTTTTGTAGCAGGTACCGTACAGGTCTGTGACGGCAATCCGGTAGCCTGCCAGGGTTGAGTCTGTTTCAGCGAAAGCGAACAGACCTGAATCATCATTCCATTCCGGGTTATAGGCTACTTTTTTATTGACGCCGTCACGGTTGATGAGCTCCAGGTGAGGGTTATCGATGTACGCGAGATAATTGCCCTCCAAATCCATGAGGTAAAAACCCATGGGCTGGCCTGTGGTTGTCGCATCATTGCTGAAGGCAATAAGAGTATCCGCCCCCTTATGCCCTATGACATACTCTGAAGGGTCACGTGTTTGGGTCAAATTGGTCATCGCTTGACCGGTGAAATCCCAATAAAATATATCGTCTCCAGAGAAACTACCTCCGACTCTGAAATAGAATCCGGCATAGTCAGGGGAGAACACGATGGGCGCTTTGCCGCTCACCGGAAATGGACCATTCTCGGATGGCAGTACCAGGGGAGTAGCACTATCACTAGAAATATCATATAGGACGAGTTGGTCATTATGGACTAGTCCGGTGGATCGGTCTAAGTAAATCAACTGGGTTCGATCCGGTGAGAAGGTAGGCGCTATGTTTTGGTGATCGTTATGTGTGACCCGTCGGAAGTTTGTTGGATCACTGTAGTCCACCAAATAGATCTGTTGATAGCCGTCTATTCTGGCCGTCAAGGCAATCCAGCCCGGCTCGCCTTCCAGACTGGAATTTAGGGGAATTTCACAGGGTGAGAATTTTTCTGCATCAATATCGCCATTGCCTATCGGGTCCTTCCCGCACGCAAATAAGACCAGCCATGCGGTTGCGCCCATCGTTAAGGTGAGTGCCTTGAAAATGCTTACGGAAGACCTCGATCTTTAGAAGACATATGGGTAAAGTCCCCTTTCGCTATTTATGGTAATCATGTCTGTCGGTTTGGCCTCCTGGCCGGAAGGTCTCGTGTAATGCTGTATTAGACAAGTTAAGCGAAGGCTATTTATTTGTCAAGTAAATTAGATTTTGGGACCGTCATATCCGGGAATCTGCACCCCCCCGTGCGCCGGGTGAGCCCGATCATCCGGTGTCCGAGCCGGGACCGCTTTGTTGAACTGGCGTAGCTGACAATTCCCGAAGGTGGGGAAGCTGCATTAACGGTCCAGGGAGGATACTTTCGGGCCTCCTCCCGTAGCGCGTAGGACGTCGATAGAACGGGACAAACTAAAAGCCCCGCCGGCCGACGGGGCTTTTATCGACAAGGGTACTATCAAGGACCGGTTACACCACGCTCATTACCAGCAGGCCGATCATGACGATGAGGGCTACAAAAATGGCGGCCACGCCGTAGTTCTTGTTCCGGATTTCGGCCCACTCATCGATGTCGGTGGAGATGAGACCGAAAATCCAGACAGCCAGGGCTGTGCCCAAAGAAAAGCCGATGGAAACGGCCAATGCCCAGCCGATGGTCCTTAAATAAAGGGTAAGGGTATCGCCAAAAGATAACACGTCAGGCCTCCTTGGTTAATTCCACTGTATTTGTCGAATGAATTCAGAAGATTTTATCTTTCCCGTACGCAGCTGCTCCACCTGCAATATGCTGGCGCTGGTCATGATCAGCATATTGTCCGCCTTCGGGATGGTAACGATGACCGCGATGGTCTGGACGTCTACGCCCGTACGGGCAATCGCCTGACCCGTGGCAATATACCCGATCATCATCACTTCTTCGAAATTGTTACGTCGGCTTTGCAGCCTGAGATGGAATAATGTCTGCTCGGTTTCCCCCCCTTCCAAACTCATCTGGCTCATGCCAACCGATACGCGGTAGGAGTTACAGATCTGCTGCACGATGCTGTAAAAGCGAACATTGGAGAGGGCCGGTGTAGCCAGCACTAAAAGCCATCCCAGAATCAGTGATGTGGAAATTGTCCCTCGGTGTTTGCCACAACGCGACACGTAAGGTCCCTCCTGCTTTGACATGTTGGGTGAATGCTTCTTAACGATTACTGGTGCTATGGAATTTTAAACATCGGTTACCGCTATAGCAAGGGATACCATTGCACTCGTCCTGTCCCCCCCCGGTTGGCCCCTTGTGTTTGAAATGGAACGCTGGGCATAGGGAGCAGACCCAGCTTCCCGTTTCGCGTGGGCGTTCCGCCACAGGATTGTTTAACTTTCCAGTGAAACCCGTGGTTGTGAACCACACATAAATCGTACACCGAGAGAGGGGATATGCTGACCAGACGCACCGTTATCCTGCTGTCTGTCTTAGGACTGGCCTTGAGCTGCCGCAGCCAGCCCAGTTTCAAGCCCACCGTCCTGCTCATCTCCCTGGAGGGTTTCCGGTGGGACTACCTGGAGCAAGCCGACACACCGAGCCTCGATCGTCTGGTGGCCACCGGTGTGAAAGCCCAGGCCCTGATACCCATTTTCCCCACCTATGCCTGGCCCAATCTATACTCCCTGGTAACGGGACTTTACCCGGAGAGCCACGGTATCGTTTCCGGCCGCATGTACGATCCGGTTTTCGACGCCACTTTTGATGCCGGCAATCAGGAAGCTGTACATGATGGCCGCTGGTATGCAGGCGAACCCCTGTGGGTCACGGCGCAAAAGCAGGGCCTGATCAGCGCCACCCTGTTCTGGCCCGGATCGACCGCCGAGATCCAGGGCCGGCGGCCCAGCTATGCCTACGGCGGCGATGACAGCCTGTCCCACGCCGATCGGGTGAACCAGTTGCTGGCTTGGGTGGATCTACCCCCGAACCGTCGCCCCGCCTTCATGGCCGTGAACTTTACCACCGGTGATCTGCCCGGACAGATGGACCCCGATTCCCTGGACCTGCCTCTTGTGATCCAGCAGCTCGACAGCACCCTGGGGGACCTGTTTCAGGGATTGGTCCAGCGCGGCGTCATGGAGCAAATCGATATTGTGGTCGTATCGGATCACGGGGTGACCCGGACCGATTCCACCCGGGTTATCTTCCTGGACGACTACGTGGAACCCGATCAGGCGGGGGTCATCGATTGGTCCCCCATCCTGGGCCTGCGCCCCGGCGAAGGGCTGCAGGATGACATCTACGACGCCCTCAAGGGTGCCCATCCCCAGCTGCAGATTTACCGGCGGGAGGAGGTTCCGATCAGGCTGCATTACTCCAACCACTACCGCATCCCGCCCATCGTAGGGCTTGCCGATAAGGGCTGGTCCATCACGACCCATGCCGTCTATGATGAAAATCCTGCCCGTTTCAATGCCGGCCGTCACGGGTACGACCCACGCTATCCCGCCATGCACGGCATTTTCATCGCCCGGGGGCCTTCATTTCAAAACGGCCTGGTGGTGGAACCGTTCCAGAGCATACAGATATATAATCTTATCACCACGGTATTGGGCATAGCCCCGGCCCCCAACGACGGAAATCTCGACTCGGTCAGGGCAATGTTGGCCCCCTGAGGGCTGACCACGACCCGACTATCCCTTTCGGCGGTTCCGTCCCCGGCGTAACTTTCCAGACCATGCTACCCTTCTCTTTCCCAGTATCCCTGGTCCTCATATTTATGGCCGCCCTGATCGGGGCATTGCCCCCCCTCCTGGGCCGCTGGAATGATCGCCAGCTGCACCTGTTCGTCGGTTTCGGGGCCGGTGTCTTCCTGGGGGCGGTCTTCTTCCACCTCATTCCTGAGGCCATCATAAGCCAACCGAACGCTCTGACCAACTTCATGATATTAAGTGGTTTCATGCTGGTTCTCTTTGTTGAACGGGTCCTGGTGCGCCGCAGCAACCACGGCCATGACGACCAGGCCGAACATCGGCATCAGGTGCTGGGAATATCTGCCTTCGTCGGCTTGAGCATCCACGGCATCCTGGCCGGGTTTGCCCTGGGCGTCGGCTTTGTGGAGCCCAAGATCGCCATGGTGATCTTCCTGGCCATCATCACCCACAAAACCACTGCGGCCTTTTCCCTGGCTACGGTGTTCAAACTGTCGGACTTCCCGCCCCGGCGGTCCATCGGGATGCTGGCCGTATTCGCTCTTTCGACACCGGCCGGGGCCCTCTTGTCCCTACCCCTGCTGAACACCCTCGACACCCTCCAGTTCGCCATTCCCACCTCACTGGCGGCCGGTACATTCATTTACGTGGCGACCATGGATCTCCTGCCGGAGGCCTTTCACGACTACCACAAACCATTGGGACCGTTTGTCGCCCTGAGCATCGGCATTCTCCTGATGCTGGCGGTCACCCTGGTGGGTGGATAATGGCGCTGAATGACGCCGCGTCGAAGTTTATCTCAAGCCGGGCACGGCTCACCGGGGGTGTAGAGACCGGGCCGCCCTAGCCGGCGGTGGCCGATGACAGACCGTTACGTGACTGTCACCCCATAAAGGGGTTAAAAATCGCCGCCCAGGTGCCGCACGACCAACTCCTCCACCACGCCCTGTTCACTGAAGCTCAGGGCAAACTCCACGGCGGCCGCCACATCCTCAGGTCTGAGCATCCGGTGGCGCGGGACATCGTCCGCCGCCTCATCCCACCACTCCGTGTCGGTGGCCCCCGGAAAGATAGCGGTGACCTTGACCCGATGCTCACGGGCTTCCAGACGCAAGGTCTCGGTGAATCCCCGCAGGCCGTGTTTGGCCGCCACGTAGGCGCTGCTACCGGCAAAGCTCTTGAGTCCGGCAACCGAATTGATGAAAATGAGGTGACCTTTCCCTCGGGGCGCCAGACGGGCCAAGGCTAACCTGGAGAGCTGATAGGGGGCCAGGAGATTGATTTCCAGCGTCCGGCGCCAGTCATCCGGGGGATGCTCCACCACCGGGCCGTAGCTGGCGCTGCCTGCCGACATGACCACCCCGTAGAGGGGGGCCTGGGCCTCGGCAAAGGCCACCAACTCCTCCACAGCGGCCGGCTGCGTCAGGTCACAGGCGATGATCTCCGCCCGGCCGCCAACCGCCACCACCTGGGTCTTGGTTTCCTCGAGGCGCTTCCGGGAGCGACCCGTCAGCACCAGGCACCCGTCCCAACCCTGGCCGTACCCGGCACGGGGAGGCTGGGCCAGTCGCCTGGCCACGGCCCGGCCAATTCCCGAGCTGGCGCCGGTAATGATGAGTGAGGTTGACATTTCGATAGCGGGTCGTTTCGTTTGCCAAGTACAGGGGATCGCTCCCCAACCGGCGTTCAAATTACTGTGGGTCCGACACAATCCCAAGAAAACCGAAACGGAGGGACCCGGTCCCATGTAAATTCCCGCCCATGTCGCGCCTGGCACTTTTCATCCTCCTCCTGTCCGCTCCCTGGACGGTGGTCCCCGCACAACAGTCCGTGATCGAACGGCTGGTATTGGAGGTGAATCACCCCCAGGCCCGGGTTGAGATCGTGGACGATTACTTCTACCGCTTGAGCACGGCCACCACCTCGGTGAATTTGGATGGGAGGCTGGTGGACATTTATCGCTGGACTCTCTCGGCCCAGGACACCAGCCGCGTAACGGTCCGGCTCGTGGACGCCCGGTGGGAGCCGGTGGGTCCCGCCCCAACCGATTTTCTACCCCGGCCCTTGCTCAGCGTTCATTCTCCCCAGGTTTGGGGCCAGCTCAGCGTGGTGGTTCTGGACCTCATCCCCTGGCGACTTTCAAATGATCGACTGGAACGGCTCAAATCCGGCGCCGTGGAGGTCTCCATCCGGCAGGCCCCCGGTGATCCGGCAGGGGTAACCGGCCCGAACAGGTTTGGCAGCACCCCTGTTGCCAACAGCATAGCTGTACCGGCCAGGCGGGACCGCCAGCCTTCCCTACCGCGCGCCACGGCTGCCCCCCTCGCCACCGGCACATGGTTGCAGATTCCCCTCGGGGTGGATGGACTCTATCACCTCACCGTCGATTACCTTTCAGACGCCGGCGTCACCGTCGGTGCTCTCGATCTCGCCCGGCTGCGCCTGTATGCCCCTGCCCAGTTGGGGCGGCCCCTGCCCGACCGGGTTGGGACTCCCCCGGCTGAAAACCTGGTGGAGGTGGCCATTCAGGTCCGGGACGGCGGCGACGGCAGCCTGGACGACGGTGATGATATCCTGTTCTACGGCCAGGGGCCCAGGGGCTTTGACCTCGTGGACGGCAGCCTTGCTTTTGTGCAGCATCCCTATGCCAATGAGGCCTATGTCTGGCTCCAGATCCCCTCCGACCCCGGCGCCCCTGATGGGCTGCGCATGGCGCCAGGTCGGGCCTTTGCGGCCTCCGCTAATGAGGAGATCACCACGGGCCGCAGCCGGTACCATCACGAGATTGACGCCTTCAACGGCTTTGATTCCGGCCCCGAGTGGTACCAGACGCCGCTCAGTAAGGG
>CAZJBG010000021.1:19184-23950 GCA_964543925.1 uncultured bacterium | reverse complement strand
CGCCTGTTCACTCCCGATATGAATATTATCCAACAGGCGAAGGCGCCCCTGCAAATCGTTGGGATGGTCCAGTTTTTCGACGCCATCGGCATGGTCCATCACGGTGCCTTGCGGGGGGCCGGTGATGTTATCTTCCCGGCGGTGGCCGAACTTCTGCTCATGTGGCTGCTTTTTCTCCCCTTGACCTATATCACCGGCATCACCCTCGGATGGGGTCTCGTCGGCGGCTGGATCGCCGTAGCCGTTCATCTCGCCGCCTATTCGATCACTTTTCTACTGCGGTTCCGGTACGGCCCCTGGAAAAGTATTGCCCTTTAATCGAGCCATGAAAGTTGACATTGTTTCCTCGCACTAAAATCCGTACGTTCGAGAAAGATCATTTTGAGCCAATCACTTTAAGGATATGGTGGGGCATGCCTCACCTGATTGATGGGCCTTATCTATTTTAAGGGGGGAGGAACCATGCAGCGAGGTAGCGTCAATAAGGTCATCCTGGTGGGTCACGTTGGGCAGGACCCGGAACCGCGCTATACCCCCTCCGGGACGGCGGTGGTCAACATCAGCATGGCCACCAACGAGGTCCGGCGCGATGGGGACGGCAACGAGCAGAAGCTGACCGAATGGCACCGCATCGTGCTCTGGGGCAAGCAGGCCGAGTTCGTCGGCAACTACATCAAGAAGGGCCAGCTGGTCTATGTGGAAGGACGCCTGCAAACGCGCACCTGGGAGGATCGCAACAAGGTCGAACGGCGCACCACCGAGGTGGTGGCCGACGCCATCACCATGCTGGGCGCCTCCAAGGCCGGTGAGGGGTCCCCGGCGGAAAGCCCCGCGGTGAGCGAGGCCCCGCCCGACGACGACGATATCCCGTTCTAGGTGGCAGCCTTCCCTCTAGCTAATAGGGAACAAAGTGATCAGGAAAATGGCTGTAATGCAGTAGCCCATCTTGAAAGATGCTCAAAACGAGACCCCGGGATAGGATGTCTACTAAGCATATCTGATGTTTCATTCAACTCGCCAAGGATACTTTTTAAGTCGTTGTCCCGAGCATTTTCCAGTTCTGCGAAACGGATATTTAAAAAATGATCCAATAGTTCCTGTGAGCTTAGATCCGTTATTCTGCGGCCACCTTCACATATACTGCAGCCGCACAAAATCCACGGCTCATTTACAATGTCCGTGATCGACTGCGCCTCAATATCCGTGAAATACCGATGAAGTTTCGGCATATAGTACCTTCTGACTGCCTGTCCCCCAGCACGGTAACCAGAATTCCGATACTCGCCGTAACCGATCCCATTACTAAAGCAACCCAAGCCAATTTTCCGAAGCATCAAAGTGAAGTACCCCCCAAATAGACCGAGCAGGGGTTTCTGGGTCTGCCCAAGGGCTCCGACGAGCCTTGCATATTGTGTTAGTACCGATTGAGAAGCAGTATACTCTCGCAGATCGTTAACGAAAATTATAAGACCATCGAACTCATCATCTGCATAATCGCTCGAAAGTAATTCAAACTCGGCTTCGGGAAAATCTGGTGTGAGATGTATAACTGCCGCTATGCTATAACCCTCCTTTTCTGACGCTACAGCTCTTGCCAAGGACAAGGAAATCTGGTACCAGGGGTCGCTATACCGAGTGCTTCGAAAATAAGGAGGGATTAGAAATTGGGGGTTTGAATAGTTCTCTTCAACGCCTTCCCCGAGGATTTTCGCGTATTTGTCAACTTTCTCAGCGCTCTGCGCTGAATACTCCTTTTGGAATGTAGCAACTCTTTTTGCCATATCCGTTATAATTGGAGTAGTAAGGTCTGTCGGTTCCAGAGGTCTAGAAATAAATATCTCTTCAACACTTGGTCCGTGCACCGCAGCCATCTCAAGATGCGACGGGCGTATCTGATCCCTATCAAAAGCAGCTTGGAAGATCGGCGTTCTAGGGTCTATTGCATATTGTTTCTTTAATGTAAGAACGAACCCTCCTGTACCTTGCTTGAAGACTGTGGCAACCGACAGGGGGACAACTAAGCCGTCAAACTTTGCGCGCTGTTTCCTAAAAAAGTTCTGGGTAACATGATGGTATGTGAGGTAATGACCAAGCTCGATATCAAACATGGCTGTAGCTCTTAACAATGGAAGATACTTCCTTTGCCAATCTTTCATTTACGTATTTAGACCTCTGTGCGGAGAGAAGAACCCTGGCTTCTTTCATATTCGTAACGATCAGGCCCAGGCCCAGAGAGTTTAACGTCGATATATCTATGGAAGGAGCAGTGGCTTCGGGCAGAGCGATGTATGAATACGATGCTATCTGTCTGTTATGTACCGCTTGCCAAATCGCTCTCTTCCAATTTCTCAGTTTTAATTCCACAGCGATAATATCTTGCTCATCGCTCCTTGATTTGAATACTAGGTCTATTCGTTTCAGCCCAAATGGAACTTCGTAATTAACAACGAACTCAGTTGCGGGAAAAAGCCTTTCCACAGGGTTTCTTAGGTCATCCTCTCTGGCAGGGATTTGTTGTGCCTCTTTCTTGCTCAAAGCCTGTTGGTTCCTAGAATTCGAACAAGCTTGTGCAAAGCATAGAAATAAAAAAACAACAATACTCCACCAGTTAGCACAGATACAATTATCACTCCAATCAGAACATTGCTGATCGTTTGTGGAATTAGCTGGTATACGAAGAACAGTGCCACACATGAAATGGCGGCAATCAGCCATGAGATCGCAACCCATGAGCACGAACCTTGCAAGCCTTGAAAGGTTCGATCAATCTCAAATCTTTCTGAGAGAGCTTTGCTTGCCCCTCTGATTCGAACACGCACATAAATGCCGGGCTCGCTCAGAACCTCAAGGGTGGATGCTTCTTGGCGTAATTGTTTCCGCTCAATCACCGCGTCAGTGATTTCCGCTACTAAAGGCAAGAATATTAGTTCGTGTATCAATGCCTGTGCTTGCTTAATATCGTCGGAATAGAGCTTATATAAGGTTTGTGGCATGTAGAAAAAATCCCACACCAGATATTTGATCACCGTACCCTCGAGGCCCAATAATAGGCCCAAAACTATCAAGTTGGTGCTAGTTGCCATGTACCCTTGGCTTGAGATGCTCTAAGATACTTGCGGTTGCCGTTTCGGGATATTCGCGATAAACGTATTGGATAAGTGCAGTTAGCGGTACCTCATCGAACCTCCGTTTTAAGTTTATAAGCTCTGCCCAATCTTTCTTTGAGATTAAATCCCTGAGCTTCTCCGCAACCCTTCCCCCTCGATCTGTAAGGGAAAAGACTTTTTCAATAACCGGCTCCTCTTCTTCCAGGCCGGTCAACTTCAGCTCATCTCGCTCGCTGTGCTCGGGATAGTTGGGTAGCTCTCGAACTTCTATATCAAGAAGGTCTACACTAAAAAGGAGATCAAGGGACTCGTAAATTCCCTTCGAAAATGGGCCAAACTTCCAGGGTTTATATTCAAATTTTTCTTGCTGCACTCCTGAAAACTCGGTTTCTTCCTGCAAGAGGTACATCATTTTCTCGACACGGGTGATACTGGCTACAGGCTCATTTGCGCCTTCGCCCGACATCGAGTACAGCAACAGCAACAACACGTCTTCCTTGTCGAGTCGTCTAGATTGCTCAGACATCCTTTCCCCTTCCTAAGGTAAGCTTACCAGGAGTTACTCTTCCTTTTTCTGAATTTTTATACCTTGCCGGTTGATCTTCTCCTCATTGTCCCAAATCCAGTTTCCAATAATTGTTGCAGCTACCCGTGCCTTGCTCTTACCAAAGAGACCAATGTGAGCAAGATCCTCTAATACGTCATTAGTGGTCGGATCGAGAGATATGATAACTCTTATTGTTTCCGTACGATTTCTGCGATTCATACTGGTAAGAGTGTAACTAGATACTAGTAAGAGTGCAAATCATATTTTAATCCCCCCCCCTCGGCTCTTGGGTCCCGTTAGGCCCTATAGCGCATCCACAGGCTGCCGCCCGGTGAATCCGTCCTGGATAGGGTGCCAGAACCCGATGGTCTCCTCCCCGAGTTTCCAGCAGAGGTAGACTTCCTCGCCGTCGTCCCTTAGATGGGGGAAATCAATGAGGCCCTTACCGATATCCTTGATTTGGATGCCCCTTTCGGTGAGCCGGTGAAGAATGTCCGTCAGGCGGATAAACTCTTGCGGATAAGGTTTATGCCCATTGGCGCTGAGCCCGGGACCCGTCTGGACCGGGGAAGCAGACAGGTTGAAGCCCTGCCGATCCAGGGCTTTTTTCAACGCTTTCAGCTCCTCGACCTGGGGGCGAACCTCGGCCAGTGCCTGGCGCGCTTCGAACAATGAGAAGTGGCGGTCATGCAGATAATCGTTCATTCACGGACCTCTACCCGGCCATGACCTGGCGAAAGTCTTCAAATAAACTCTCCGGGGTAATCTGAGCCAGGTGGGATTCAGCTAATAAGACTCCAATCACCGTTGCACCGGCAGCATGCGCCAGGAGCGCCAGGGTTTGCAGGTGGCTGCACATGATACCCGGACGGTCCGAACGCCCAGGATAACGCTCACCCAAGCTGGTGGCCACCACGCCGGTTTCACCTCGAGGAACCTGGTAAAGACGACTCGTATCGGTAAACGGGTGACCGAGCAACGATCCCAACCCTCGCAGGGGATTGAACCCCGAATGATTGATCCCATCGGCCACATATGCCCACCGGGTTTTGGCCGGGAACCGGGCCACATCAAAGATCACCAGCGACGCTACCCCGTCCGCTTTCACCCCG
>CAZJBG010000021.1:15248-19174 GCA_964543925.1 uncultured bacterium | reverse complement strand
CAGCCCTCCCTGGGCAAACAGTGGCGTAAAGGCCCAGATCGTGATGGGTGAGTTCATCGAGCCAGCTGGTAGCCCATGCGTATGATGGCACTGACCACCACTGAATCAATCAAATACAGACCCGCCAACGCCACCAATGGTGTAAAATCAATGGCACCGAAACAGGTGGGAATCACGGCCCGTATGGGCCGGTATATGGCTTCGGTGATGACATACAGCAGACGGGTGAAGGTGTTCAGGGGCAGACTGGCCCCCACCCAGGACAGGACCGCCTGAATGATGACGATCAGTTGCAGGACGTCGATGCCGAACCGCGCCAGGCGGCCCAGGGCAATGATGAGGTTTCCCAACAGATCCATGATCGTTTTCCCCTCAACCAAGCAAGGTTAATGATGCGCCCCAGCAAAGGACCGCCCTAAGGTGCACCATTGATCTATAAGATGCAATACTAATCTCCTTACCTCACAGGTAGTCTCCACTAAACGATTTTTCATCATTCAGTCGTCCAATAAATTTGTTTACCGCATTGTTGAAATCGTAGCTTTGAGCAAAACTAACGACCTAAACAGCGTCTCATGATAATCAAGCCTTATGTTTGGCCACTCACACTGGTCTGCTTCCTGTCCCAGCTCACGGGGCAGATACACCCCTCGACCTACACCCTGGGCCGGCGGGAGGGGGGACGTCTGCACGCCTGGGTCTTTTTCACGCACAAACCTCTGTCCAGTGTGCCGGCATTGGACCGGTTCATTATCGCTGAAAAAGCCTTGCTCCGCAGACAAATTCGGGGAGGGGTGAACGACGAGATCGTTAGCGAGGGGGACCGACCGGTATCACTGGAGTTCGTGCTCAAGGTCAAAAGCACCGGGGCCGTCCTGCGCCGGGTCAGTCGCTGGCTCAACGCCGTCAGCGTCAGCGCCACCCAACAGCAGCTTGAGGAGCTGGGCCGACTTTCATTCGTAACCAAGATACAGCCTGTTCGGAAGATGGCATCCTCCCCGGCCCCCCCTATTCCCCAGGTACAGCCGCTGGTCAACCCTCAAACGGGTTCACACCAACTCTCCTACGGCGCGAGCGAAGGGCAGCTGGCCCTCATCAATGTACCGGCGCTGCATGACCTGGGGTATACCGGGAGAGGTATCACTGTTCTCATGCTTGACACCGGATTTTTCAAGGCCCATGAAGCGATCAGCCCCGCTCGCATCGCGGGGGAATATGACTTTTTAAATAATGATCGAGATACTCAAAACGAGACCGAAGAGGAGGACCAGGTCGGGCAGCATCGCCACGGCACGGCGACTTACACGGCCCTGGGGGGCTATCGGCCCGGCTTCCTCATCGGGCCAGCCTTTGAATGCACGTTCCTGCTCGCCAAGACCGAATCGGTCCCTGATGAATATCCCGCGGAGGAAGACAACTATGTGGCCGGTCTGGAATGGGGGGAGGCACTGGGCGCCGACATCGTCTCAAGTTCCCTGGGCTATCTGGACTGGTATACCTACGACAGCCTGGACGGATTAACGGCGGTGACGACCCGTGCCGTTCGATGGGCCACGCAGCTAGGCATGTTGGTGGTCACGGCCGCTGGTAATGAACGTAATAACAACGCCTGGGGCGGCTATATCATTGCCCCCGCCGACGCCGACGGCATCCTCACAGTGGGAGCGGTGACCGCCAGCGGCGCCCTCGCGTCCTTTTCCAGCCACGGTCCGACCTTCGACGGCCGCATCAAGCCGGAGGTGGCGGCCCAGGGAACGAACGTCTGGGCTGGGGCTGCTTTCGCACCGGATGCTTATGGCGCCTATAACGGCACGTCCCTTTCGACCCCTCTGGTGGCCGGGAGCGCCGCCCTCCTGCTCCAGGCCCACCCCACCTGGCGGCCGGAAGATGTGCGCACGGCCCTTATGCTCACCGCCAGCCAGGCAGGCCAGCCCGATAATGACCTGGGCTGGGGGATCATCAATGTGCTGGCGGCCCTAAGTCATGTATCAACGCCCAAAGGGTTCGTGGCCGAAGCCGGGGATAGCACCGTCTTTCTGAACTGGCAACCGAATACCGTTCCTGACCTTTCCCACTACGCGCTATACCTGAGTACCGCAGCCAACTTTACCCCCGCCTTCGCGGATTCCGTGAGACACGCGGGTAAATTTGATACCGGCTCCGTAATAGGCGGTCTGATCGATGGGACCACATATTACTTCAGGATCGCTGCGATTGATAATGCAGGAAATAGGAGCGGGTATTCCAGTGCGGTTAGCGCAACGCCTGGGGACTTCCTGACTGTTGGTGGCGTCATCAGCCTGACCGACGTTTACCCTAACCCCTATACCCAGAGCTCTGGCGGCCCCCTGGCAATCCATTGGAGACTGCGCAGCCCCAGGCGCGTCGACGTAGACATTTATGACCTGTTGGGCCGGCACGTGGCCCGACTCATGAGCGGCGTTCAGCTGCCACCGACCGACTACCTCACTACCTGGATGGGTAAGGACAAGCGGGGACGCAGCGTCGCTTCCGGGATCTACTTCGTCAGACTCACGGCTGGCCGGGACAGCCGGACGCAGCGCATTATTATCTGGCACTAATCCGAGTCAAGGAATCCACCAAGGGTATTTTCATGGCCAAACAAACCTGGAACGAGCTGGAGGCGGTGCCCAACCGATACCCGGACCGCGATTACACCGTGAATATCTCCATTCCCGAGTTTACCTGCGTCTGTCCCCGGACCGGCCTGCCCGACTTTGGCACGATCATCATCAATTACGTGCCCGATGAGCTGATCGTGGAACTCAAGTCCCTCAAGTACTACATCTTGAACTACCGCAACCTGGGCATCTTCCACGAGGCAGTGACCAATCGCATCCTTGATGATCTGAAGACAGCCCTCAAGCCCCGGAAGATTGAGGTTATCGGCGATTTTCATCCCCGGGGAGGCATCAAAACCGTGGTCACCACCCGCTGGCCGGAGTGAGTGCCCCGTTCAAACATCTTTACCTCGGCTCATCCCAATGTTCCCGAAGGGACCCCGTTGGGATAAATCATGTAGGTAAGCTCGACAAATGATTGAACAAAATGAGGTAATGTCCTAATTTGAACTATTTGCTCATTGTCCCACTCGTTAATCGTATGTACCTTTTGACTCACGGCAAGAAGCCGACCTCTGTGTGGGCTTTTTGGTTAAGCCTTTGCTCGGATGATTTTGGAATCCACGCATTTTTATAAGGGGATACCATGAAAGTACTACTCATGCTTATGCTCATCACGCCATTATGGGGGCATGATGGGCTAAATATCTTCTTAGATGCTCTGCCAGATATGCTAAATGAATATGGTAGGATGCTGCGCGAACAAGAACAACGAGCGCGTGACATAGAAAGTCTGGATATTCAGCGTCAACGACTTGTTACCGACCAAAAACGTCTAGCGCTGGAACAACAACAAGCAGAGATGTTAAGGCGGTCTCAAGTAAAGCCGCCACCCCAAACACCGGCCAGGCAGTCCCCCCGCCCTGCAAAAGGGACTATCCTGGTTGCTGATCTGTTGGAATATATAGGGAATCCCGCTTACGAGTCTTATGACGATGATGGCAATGGTATTGCTGAAGGATACGGCGTTGATCTTAATAATGATAAGAAAATAGATGCGTATTTAGTTGATGGGGATGAGGACGGTGTAATTGATGGGGCGATCGGAGACAATAATACGGACGGTGTTTTAGACATGATCATGTATGACCATGATAAAAATGGTACGCTTGAATACTGGATTCTAGATAGTGACTATGACGGGGTTTGGGATAAAATGGGGGTTGATACAGATAACGATTATAAAATTGATGTTTATCTTGAGTACCAAGCATCAGAGAACCCTTTTGGGGATCACATAAAAATCTGGTAATATAACGCGTCATCCAGAAATAATGGGGGCAG
>CAZJBG010000021.1:0-15238 GCA_964543925.1 uncultured bacterium | reverse complement strand
CCCCATATTCCAAGTGAAATCTTAGAAAGGCCCCGCCGATAGCAGCAACTACCGACGGAGCTATGAACCTCGCGTGGCAGCGTCCCACGCTTTGGCCCAACCTCGAACCGTCCTACGTGGAGCGGTAAAATCTCACAATGCGGATGCAAATGCGGCGGTTTACCAGGCTCACCAACGGGTTCTCAAAGACTCTTGAGAGCCTGAAAGCGGCAGTGTCGTTACACTTCGCCTACTATAACTTCGTGAGGATTCACGGATCGTTGGGAGTTACACCGGCAATGGAGGCAGGGGTGACAAGGAGACTTTGGGAAGTCGAGGATTTATTACCCGAGATACAAACCAGTATTACTTGACTAGGTCCCGAAGATCAACCCTAATCTGGCGAATATCTTGCTGAATTAAGGCGATGTTCGATTCGATGTTACCGAACCTGGAGTCTACTAGATCAGCATTTGCCTTCTTATCCATAGCCTCCTTAAGATAACCGACATCGGCCTGTACGGTTGTAAATATTACAGTTGCTGACAGGACGATAAGAACAATTTGCACAACGGCAGCAATACTAAAACCATTACTCTTCATGAACTCTCCCATAATTATGTCCTCCTCGGCCACCCCAGAGGGGCATGCTCATAGTGTGATCTCTCAGGCGGGCGTGAGACATAGATGTCCTATAAGCCTCATGTTCGAGACCGCACCGTCTGCATTATCGGCACTGTTGTTGCAATCTTTAGCCATCATATGATTTACTGGCTAAATTCTCCCAAAGTTCCGCTGATGCATTATCTAGTAGCTTGAACCTTGGGGCACATGATACAAAAAATTCCCCCAAATGTCAAGTCTTAGATGCATCAGACATTTCCAATATATCCCGATAATAATGCGGGCTAAGTTACTACCTTGAATTACAGCCTACCAAATTAGGACACTACCACAAAATGACTTGGTTTTGACAATACGCCCCATCATATTGAACAGCCTCATTTTCAAGCAAATGGGTTAACAAAGGAGCTCGATTATGGCTGACAGTGTTTACAAAGTGATCGAACTGGTGGGCACCAGCGATGTATCCTGGGAGGAAGCGGCCAAAAGCGCTGTAGAGGTCGCATCGAAGAGTCTCAAGAACTTGAGAGTCGCTGAAATCAACAAACTGGATGTGAAAATTGAAAATGGGAAAGTTGTCGCTTATCGCGCCCGGGTAAGTCTGTCCTTTAAATTTAAAACGGGCGACGCATAGCCCCTGACGATAGGCAGAGCCTTTTCCTCGTCCCTGCGGGTAAATCCGTTCCCTTGAATGGGGTTGATGTCCACGGGGATCTTGTGCCGGTCACCCGATCTGTGAACCGGGTAGAATGGTTGGGCTGCGCACCGATTCTTCCAGTGGATTGGCTGGTAACGGGTCCCTGCTCTTAGACGCGGTTGAGCGCGCAAATAATTTTTAACTTGTTGAACAGCTGTCGTTTGTACATTGCAGACACGCTCTCATCCGGAAGTTATTCCAGCACTGATCAAACCGAACATCAGGGAGTAGGATCATGAATACCAAGAAAATGTTTTATGCCTGGTTGGCAGGGACTGCGGTTATGCTTATCCTCGGCGTTCTCTGGCACGCAGTAATAATGGGCGGTTTTTATGAGAACCATCTCGCTGCCGCCTTACGGTCGGAAGGAAAAATGCTCTTTGTAATACTCGGCTATATCGTCCTGGCCTTTCTCATGTCCTACCTATTTCCCATTGGCTATCGAGGTGGTTCCGCAACGACCGAAGGGCTGAGATTTGGGGCACTTATGGGACTGCTAGCGTTCCTTCCCCTGGGAATGATTTTCTACGGTATGATGAACATTACCTTGTCCGGGGTCCTAGTTGACGCCGGCTGGCACGTGGTGGAGGAAGGGGTCGGTGGAATTATTATAGCCCTAGTCTATGGAGCGGGCACGACTTCAGAGTCCAGTTAAACAGCGACTGAATCACAGAACCTAATCGTCGTGGACAATTTCATCGATACGAATCTATTCTAGCACTTTCAATTAGCCGGTATCCACCTAATATGGGGTCGCTGCTTGGTGGAATGGATTCCTTGAAGCAGCGGATGCATCACAAATCTTCGGCTAGGTACCTGCAAGATTGAATACTTAGACCGGCACCTTATCGTTCTGATCCCCACTTTTGGGCGTCAAATAGGTCATGCAAGAGCGGTAATGATTTGCAAAAATTCCCCGCGTAGATTGGTACGATTCTCACTGTTAATATCCCATGAAATCATATAATGAAACCCATATTTGCGATTATTTAATACCAATATTTGAACATTAAGTCATAAAAGTTTGTCTCCATAACCAATCGTTGCCTCACTTATTATTTTTGTGTAACATTAATCGTTTCATAGTGAACCTACAAGGGGGGAATTTAATCTATGTCATTCGAAAAGTTTGTTCCAAAGCAAAAGAAATTAGCGGCCACGAAACCTCCTCAAGTAAAAATGCTGAAAGGTGGGCAGATATCTCTTAATGCCACTGCCTATAAAGAATACTTGAAGGGGGCTACCCATGTCGAACTTTACTACGACTCATCGGCCAAAAAAATCGGGTTGCAGCCTAAAAAATATGGCACCAAGGCGACTTACAAACTCAAAGCAGTCGGCAAGGGGAAAGCCACTTATCGGGTCAATGCCAAGCCGTTGATCGAACACTATAATCTTAAAATTAGCGATCAGATTAAGCTGACCCCTGCATGGAACAGCAGTGAGAACCTTCTGGAACTGTCGATGTAATCCCTAGCCCATTAAACCAATAAAAAGGGGACGAAAACTCGTCCCCTTTTTATTTACCGGCCGTCATTTCCATCATGGTATCAACGATCGTTTTATCAATCCGGCAGACCGTTCGTCCTCCTAACCTGTATCGAACCTCTCATGTCACCTTTCATCGGCAATGATCCAGAATCGTCGCAATCTCTGGCCGAGAAAGGCAAATCCATATTCCCGTATGCATTTTATTTGATCGCCGGGAAGATGGGACTTTACGGAACAAACACTCTTTCGATGAGCACAATGATCGTAAGGGCGCTTGATATAATGGTGAATGTATCCCTGATCGTTGCACCAAGATCAAATGGCACTGGACGCTGCGAATCCGGTTGCTCGGTTACGGTTATAAGCGCTCCTTCATCCACCACCGGGTTCTGGCGCACAAGCCACAGCCGGCGTCTTAATTTGAACGTGGCCCCGGAGGCCTGGGTAAGGAAGATGCTTTCGACTTGATCCCCGACGCCGCCCGCCTGATCCAGATAATAAGCAACACGCCGCCCCTTATCATACTTAACCAACCCCTCCAGACCTACATTCCCTCGTATTGCCACCGTATTGGGCCGGGGTGGTATGATGATTTCATCGCCATTTAGAAGAATAATATCTGCCTTCTTTTTGCCCTCAATCGCCTCATCGATATGAACCACAACCCGCTCCATTCCGCGCACGAGCTGTCCCCCTTTGGGATAACCGGTCGGCAGGATGCCACCTGCCCGTTTGATGACGTCGGACATTGTTTCGTTCTCCCTCAAAAGGGTATACCGCCCTGGGAATTTTACTTCCCCTCGTACTTTCACGGTATCTTGCTGCGTGTAGTCAGGATCGGTGCGGATGTGGACGATATCCCGGTGCCTCAGCCCTACCTTCCCGGCCTGCTGCCCCAGGGCCAGATAGGTGTCCTCCACGGCAAAGGTTCTTCCTTCCAGCCGCCTCGTGGTCAAGGGAACGTGCAGAAGGATGGCCTTTTCACCATCGGACTTGTTTTCATTGGGCAAGCGGCTCAGCTGGGCATCCACCAGGTAGGCATCCTCGGTGAAGCCGCCGGCCTGGAATATTAGATCCTCTACGGTCATCTCTTCCCAAAGCCGGTACTCTCCCGGCTGCTTAACCGCACCCAGAATGGTTACATGCTGATCTGTAACCAGCTCGTTGACAGAATAGATATACAGTTGGTCTCGGGGGAGCAGCTGCATGTTTTCATCAGGGATATCTGCCAGTAGCTCCTCCAGGTTAAGGGAAAAGATAACCTTGGTGGAATCTTCCAGGGTTCGCACCAAATCGGCCTTCCCTAGAAAGGCATCCCCCATAAGCCCGTCGGCCTTGGCAACCAGGTCCTTTACCGTCTGGACTGAGTCGTTCAACTCATAGCGCCCAGGCTGCTTGACAGCCCCGTGAACCCTGACAGCATTTTTCATAACATGCAGGGTAGAAAACACGCGAACCGTATCGCTATCCAACAACGGAATCTTCCGCCGGCCAAGCAACACGGGACCGACATCCATGTCAAAAACCTCACGGGCCATGGATGGATCCAAACGCTTATTAAAAGGGATAATGCGCTCTATCTGAATACGCTTGGTATAGGCAGCTGCGGTGAGTCCCCCGGAAAGTTCCAGAAGATCGGCAAAGGTTTCACCCTCTTTCAGCTCATAAATAGCCGGCCGTTTCACCTCACCGAAAATGGCTACCGTTTTCCCACGGAGGGGGATAAAAATATGGTCGTTATCTGAGAGACGTATGGGATTAGGCGCATATCCTTTGAGGAGGTAGCTATAGAAGTCCACGTCGGCAACGACCTTCCCATCCCGAATCACCTGGATATCCCGCAGGGTGCCTGCCGTGAGCGGACCTCCCACGGAGTAAAGGGCATTAAATACGGTGGAGGAGCTAGCCAGCGTATAACCGCCAGGTTGGGCGACTTCCCCAAGTACAAACACTTTGATAGGACGAAGACGAGTAAGTGCAAGATCCATAAAAATCGTAGGAGGATCGGTCTGTAGTCCACCATACGTTCTTGACAGCCACCGTTTCATATCACGGCGCAGGCGATCCAGCTGCTTCCCCGCTACCATCAGTTGGCCCGCATTCGGAAGATAGATTCGCCCTTCCCGATCCACTTGGAGATCATATTGAAACTCCGCAGCACCCCACACAGTCAGCCGGAGCTCATCACCCGGTCCCACCATGTAGGCTTCATCAGCCGGCCCCAAAAGACTGGGGCTGAAAGCCCCGGGACGATTTTTAAACAAATCATAGCCAAAGTAACGTGATCTTTCCTTGGCGGCCGCCGCCTCGGTTGAATCCAGATCGGTAGGAGCTAGCCCCAGGGCTATGGAATCGGCCTCCATGCCAAAAAGGAATTCATCATCACGGGGAGGTGTTCCTTCGGGCAACCCCTGGCCACCAAGTTCATCCACTAGTCTGCTCTGCGCCTGTCGATATTCTTCCGCAATTCGCAGCATCTGCTGAACCTGGCTTTCCGGCATGCCGAGCTGTCGCGCTCGCATGGCCGCCCGTTGAGGATCACGTAAATCGACGCCGATCTGATTAGCCTGAACCAGGATCTCCGAAAGATTGATCCCCTGGGCACTCAATTCGTCTCGAACCTCCCGGGGAATATCGCTCGGGTGTATCTGGGCAGCTGCTGGGATAGGGGCCAGCAACAGAATGAGCCACAGCAGATGGATAATCGCTGGGCGACGCTTTAATGGGTCAAGTTTCATGGTAACAATCAATTTGATGGTTGAGTGAAATGTTATGAGTTGGATGAGTCACTTCGAGGCATTATACGATAGAAGGTGCTCAGTCGCCAGAATCAAACCGATCCATGGCCAGAGGGGTTGTGACGAACCAACACCCGCCTTAAGTATTCCCAAAATATTGTATTTTATCCCCGGTTAGCTCCCTGCGCTGCGATGACGTTTAACGACGAACCGGCTCGGAACCACCCAATTTGAGCATCGTTTAGTGTATGCTGAAGAGGTATCGTTTCCTTGGAGCCGTCATCGCGTTGCAGAACCATCAGCACTTTGGACCCGGGGGCCAGCTCGGTCAAGCCGGTGAGAGAGACACGGTCATCATTGCGAATTTTGTCATAATCCGCCGGATGAATAAAGGTCAAAGGGAGCAAACCGTGTTTTTTAAGGTTGGTCTCGTGAATGCGGGCAAAACTTTTGGTGATGATCGCCCGACTGCCGAGGTGCCTGGGCTCCATGGCCGCGTGCTCCCGGCTGGAACCCTCACCGTAGTTTTCTTCACCGATGGCCACCCAACCATAGCCCTGGGCCTGATACGAACGGGCGATGTCGCTGAGTTTGGCCTCACCCTCCCCGGTGAGCAGATTCCGTCCCAAACCGGCCCCTGAGACATACGCGTTGGTGACCCCGATAAACAGGTTGTCGCTGATGTTGTTGAGATGACCGCGGAATCTCAGCCAGGGACCGGCGGGAGAAATATGATCCGTCGTGCACTTCCCCTGGGCCTTGAACAGCACCAGCAAATTTTCCAGGTCCGTACCCTCCCAGGGAGGAAACCGCTCCAACAGCTGAATGCGCTCACTGTCGGGCTGAACGACCACCTCGATTTGATCCCCATCCGCGCTGGGGGGCACATAGCCCGATTGACCCTCATCAAAACCGTTGGCGGGTAGTTTGTCGCCTTCCGGCGGCGTCAGCAGCACCTCCCCATTGCCCGTTGACAGGGGATCAGTAAGCGGATTAAACGACAGCTTGCCCGTCAGGGCCATGGCGGTGACGATCTCCGGGCTGGCAATAAAGGCCAAGGTAGAGGCGCTGCCATCGTTCCGGCGAGCAAAGTTCCGATTGAAAGAGGTCAATATGGTATTTTTCTCCTCCTTCTGCAGGTCCATCCGCTTCCACTGCCCGATGCAGGGGCCGCAGGCGTTGGCCAATACCGTGCCGCCCATGCGGGTAAATATATCGAGCTGACCATCCCGCTCAACGGTCGCCCTGATCTGTTCGGAGCCGGGAGTGATCAGAAAACCGGTCTTGGCCTTGAGCCCCAGATCGAGGGCCTGTTGGGCTACGTGGGCAGACCTGCTGATATCCTCGTAGGAGGAATTGGTGCAGCTGCCGATAAGGGCTACCTTAATGTCATCGGGATAGTCGTTGGCCTTCACCGCCTCGGCCATCTCGGAGATGGGCCGGGCCAGATCGGGAGTAAAAGGACCGACGATGTGAGGCTCCAGGGTCGAAAGATCAATCTCGATAATCTCGTCGTAAACCTTTTCCGGAGCATTTGCCACCTCGGGATCTGCCTGAAGGTGCTCGCGATACTGGTCCGCCAAACCGGCCACTTCTGACCGCCCGGTGGCCCGCAGATAGGCAGCCATGGAATCGTCGTAAGGGAAGACGGAAGTGGTGGCTCCCAGTTCGGCGCCCATGTTGGTGATGGTGGCCTTGCCGGTGGCGCTGATGGACGAGGTGCCGTCCCCGAAATATTCCACGATCTTGCCCGTGCCGCCCTTGACCGTCAGGATGCCGGCCAGCTTCAAAATCACATCCTTGGGCGACGTCCAACCTTGCAGCTCGCCCGTAAGGTGCACGCCGATGATACCGGGCCACTTGAGTTCCCAGGGCATTCCCGCCATGACATCGACCGCATCGGCGCCCCCGACACCGATGGCCACCATCCCCAGGCCCCCGGCGTTAGGCGTATGGGAATCGGTGCCGATCATCAACCCGCCCGGAAAAGCATAATTTTCAAGGACCACCTGGTGAATAATTCCGGCGCCGGGGTTCCAAAAACCGATGCCATACTTGGCGGATACAGTCTTCAGGAAAGCGTAGACCTCATCGTTCTCCATGAGTGCCGCGGAAAGGTCCTTGGAGGCACCTACCTGAGCCCTGATCAGATGATCACAATGCACCGTGGTAGGTACCGCCACCTCGGACCGGCCACTGTGCATAAACTGTAGCAGCGCCATCTGGGCGGTGGCATCCTGGAGAGCGACACGGTCCGGCCTGAGATCGGCATAGGAGACCAGACGTTCCGGCACGGCACGGGCAGAATCATGCTGCAGATGGGCAAACAAAATCTTTTCGGTGAGGGCAAGGGGGCGACCCAGCTTTTCCCGGGCCCACTGTACCTGCTCCTCCATCTGGGGATAAAGCTGCTGAATGATTTGCGTCGTATCCTTCATCCACTCATATCCTTAATCCTGACCCGGCCCCATAACCTACGCGCGTCTTTGCAAGTCACCAGGGGAAATTTACCATGATTTGGAGTCGTTAGCGATGACTCGGACCATAAAAAGTGGCAGTAGTAGGTCTCGGCGAGGCCCTGGCCGTAAACAGCAGCCTCGACGTGCCATCTACGGCGAGGCCGGGGAGGGGGCCTTACGCCGTAAAGAGCTTGCCCTGAGCAAAGCCGAAGCATGCTGACGCTGTAGGGGCGTAGCGTGCTACGCCCTCCCCGGGTGCGAGCCAAGCCTGTCCTGAGCCGTGCCGAAGGGTCGAAGGGCGAAGTGACGGTCACTCCCGAATAAATCTACCGCTCCTTTGAAGCCTCAGCGGTTCGTCACGATCTCCAGCATAAAAGAAGAATCGATACGGACCGACCCGTAGTACGGTTGGCATTTATGCTGCTTCTATGCTTTCGCGCCAGATACAAGCGCTTGTTAGCATTACTTTCTTAAGTCGTAAGCCTTCACCATTAGGTCTTTAATAGTGTTTCTGTGCTTCTCAATATCTTCTTCGCTAAGCCGAAACCTGTAGTTGCCCCACCTCTTGTCATAATCCAGCATATCTAGGTCAGACTCGGATATTATTCTATCGTATTCCTCTTCTTGAGGCAGCCTTATCTCAAGCCGGAGGGCATTTTTCTGGGGGCGACATATTGCGAAATTGCAGGCTTTACCTTCGATCCAGAACCCAATATAATACTTGTTGTAGCTCTGTTCAGTAGACGGGGCAAACTCCCTTGCGATATCCAATATTCTGTCCGCGAGTTTTACCGTTTTGATTGTTCCCCGAATTGATTCCCAATAGTTTCGGTCGGTTAGCTCAGCAGTTTCCTCATCCTCATCAAGGAACCCGAGGCGGATGGTATCAAGAACTTTCGTGAAGTGAAGACCTACCCCCTCAGGGACTTCGATGGCGGATACCTGTAATGCCATAATCGGAATGAATCCATTGAAAAGACCAATGACATTAAAAAAACGGCTGGTTATATCCTCTGCGACAATCACTGCTGTGTGGTCGTACTGTGGGTAACGGCGTCGCTCGATATCCCAATACTCAATAGTCCTAATAATGTGAGATTCGTCTGTGGGTCCAAGTTGTATCTCGACTTCATATCGCCCAGGCCCATCGGCGTCCTGAAAAAGAAGATCAAGACGCCCGGTACCGGCTTGGACTCGCTCTTTGTCCTTAACCACCACATCGCCAATCCCGAGAATTGAGGGATCCTCTCCAATAATGTCGCGCAACCAGCGCTCGTTGTACTGGGGATGATGTTTAAGGCCAATCTTTTTCAGTTTTACGTGCTTCATAGCGATGTCCCTATAGCGCCAACTATTATCGTACCGCACTTTCGCAGTATATCAACGCTTGCCCCTGCCAAAACTCTGCCCTGCTATCCTACGAAGCGACTTTGAATACCGTTACGCAGGCAATGTAAGCCGCCATGTCACAATCTTCAAAGGGGATTGCAACGAGGCAACCATTTGGAGAGGCTGATTATATGCGGCTTTTCCACCGGCGTGGATCTCGGCTACCATGGAGTATGGCAATAACCACGATCGTTGTTTCTTCAACCCGGTAGTAAATACCAAAAGGAAAACGATGGATCAGAGCGCGCCGGGTGTTTCTATGAACGCTCGGGTACATGTGTGGCGCGTCGGCAATCCCTGAAAACATATAGAGAACCTCATCGAGGAACGCGTGACCCAAACCTGGTTGTTGGGTTTCATACCAATCTGCAGCATCTGACAAGTCCTGCTCCGCTTCCGGCCGGAGATAGACATCAAGGATCATAAATTCCGTCGGATATCAGCCACGGCGTCGGCAGCCGGACGTCCACGATTCTTATCAGCTTCGTAGGCATCGAGTCGCCGATCAAGTACATCCTTTTGCTCATCAGTAAGTGGCAAGGCTTGCTGATCAGCGGCGATGCTATCCCACAGGTCCTCAACGAGTTGGATCTTCTCTTGGACAGGGAGCCCTCGTAGTTTTGAATTCATTGGATAACCTCGCTTCTTTTAATTGACTGGGACAGTCAATTCCACTGACCACTTCCCGCTGACTGCTGACGGCTAACAGCCGACCGATGAATGCCCCCTAGTAGCGATAGCCCTCCGGCTTGAAGGGGCCCTCGGGATTAAGCCCCAGGTACTCCGCCTGTGCAGGTGTAAGGCGGGTCAGGCTGGCCCCCAGCTTCTCCAGGTGCAGCCGGGCCACCTCCTCGTCAAGCTTTTTGGGCAACAGATGCAATTTCGTCTCCATGCTTTCCTGCCACAATGCCATCTGGGCCAGCACCTGATTGGTGAAAGAGGTCGACATGACGAAGGAAGGGTGCCCGGTGGCGTTGCCCAGGTTCACCAGCCGCCCCCGGCTCAGCAGGATAATGGCGTGGCCGTCGGGAAAGATAAACCGGTCCACCTGGGGCTTGATATTTTCCTCGACAATCCCCGGTGTCGTCTCGAGGTATTTCACATCAATCTCGTGGTCAAAGTGGCCGATATTGCAGACGATGGCGTTGTGCTTCATGCGTGACAGATGCTCACCGGTAATGACCTGAGCGCAACCGGTGGCGGTGACGAAAATATCACCCAGCTCACAGGCCGCATCCATGGTAACCACTTCATAGCCTTCCATGGCTGCCTGCAGGGCATTGATGGGATCAATTTCGGTAATCATGACCCTGGCGCCGTAGCCCCGCATGGACTGGGCCGAACCCTTGCCCACATCCCCGAAACCGGCCACCACGACCACCTTTCCGGCCACCATCACGTCGGTACCACGCTTGATCCCGTCGGCCAGACTTTCCCGGCAGCCGTACTTGTTGTCGAACTTGGACTTGGTCACCGAGTCGTTCACATTGATAGCGGGAAAGGGCAGTTTGCCCTCCCGATCCAGCTGCATCAGGCGGTGGACGCCCGTGGTGGTTTCCTCCGAGACCCCTTTGATCTCCGGGATCAGCTCGGGGCGCTGCTCAAGTATCACCTGGGTGAGATCACCCCCGTCGTCCAGGAGCAAATTGGGTCCCTGGCCGTCAGAGAATTTTAGGGTCTGATCAATGCACCACAAGTATTCCTCTTCCGTCTCCCCCTTCCAGGCGAAGACCGGCACTCCCTGGGCGGCGGTGGCCGCGGCCGCATGATCCTGGGTCGAGAAAATATTGCACGACGACCACCGCACTTCCGCCCCCAGCTCACGCAGTGTTTCGATCAGGACGGAGGTTTGAATGGTCATATGAATGCAACCGGCAATACGGGCGCCCTTTAGTGGTTGGCTGGTCCCATATTGCTCCCGCAGAGCCATGAGGCCGGGCATTTCCACCTCGGCAAGCTCAATTTCCTTCTGGCCGAACGCGGCCAGACTCATATCCGCCACCTTATAATCTTGAGACGTCTCATCATCAGCGACATCGGTCGCAACGGTATCTGCATGTACATCATGAACAGCCATTACATATCCTTACTTTAACATAAATTCAGTTTTCACAGCCCTAAACTTAAAAAATTCCCATTTAATTGGGTACCCTTTAGATGTTGCCCCGCCGGGTTACCCGGCACCGGCCTATGTCCAGAGCCCATCAATGTACGGCCCGAAGGCCAGGGCGGAAGTTAAGCCGGGGCTGTCGATCCCCAGCATATTCACCCAACCGGGACAGCCGGCATCGCGCTCATCGACAATATGAAAGTCCTGGTGCAGCTGCGACCCCACAAAAAGATGGGGGCGAATGCCGGCCCAATCGGGCTCCAGGTCATAGCCGTCGATCTTCGGCCAGTATTCCCGCACCCGTTCCCTGAAATCCTGTTCGAGGGCCGGGTCCACGGTATAGTCCACAATCCCGTCAGGCAAGTACTCCACGTCGGGGCCCAACCGCACTTCGTCCTGCAGGTCCAGCCGGAGATGAATGCCCAGGCTGGCGGGGGTCGGCAGAGGGTATATCAGGTGGTTAAACTTCCCGCGTGCCCCCGGCACCTTGAAATAGGACCCTTTGCAATGCCCCAACCGGTAGCCCCGCTCCTGATAGTCAAACCCTGCCCGGCCAGCCACTGCCAGGGCCCCGAGGCCGGCGGCATTAATGACCCGCTGAACCGGGAGGGTCACAGCCTCGCCTGAGGCGCCGGTTAAGGTCAGGACATAGCCCTCTCCCTGGGGCGTCATGGCCGTGAAGCTGGTCTCCACCGCCAGGTCACCGCCCGCCGCCCGAAATTCGCCTGCCAGGTGATGCATCAGGGCATCGACCGACAGGATACCCGTGCTGGGACTGCGCAGGGCGGGGTGCGGGGCTAATTCGCTGTATAGTCTGTGAACCTGCCTGCCTTCAACCAACTCCAGATCATCCACCCCATTTATCCGGCCCTGGACCTGCAGTCGCTCCAGCTGCGAGGCCATGTCCGGGGGCGCCAACACATACTTGCCGCAACGCCTGAAGGGGAGGTTGTTCCGCTTCATATAACTGTAGAGCCGGTTTTTGCCCTCGACACACAATCCGGCTTTCAAGGAACCGGTGGCATAATAGAACCCGGCATGGATGACCTCGCTGTTGCGGGAACTGATGCCCTGGCCGAACTGGGCCTCCTTTTCCACGACCAGGCACTGCCAATGTCGCTCCACTTGGAAATACCGGGCGACACTCAGACCCACCACGCCGGCGCCAATGATAACAAGGTCATACATAAACCAACGGGAGGGTTACAGCTTTAGGCCATCAATGCGGCTTTGCCGATGCCAGTAATACGTGGAAGGGCGTAAGGTGAAGGAGGATATTTTCCGGGCGGTCGCCCTTTCGCGCCATCCTTGCTCCCAAAGCAACAGGTGTTGCTGCAGTTGACTGCGAATCTTGATCAGTTCACGGCCTTTGTGGCTCATCATATCTACCAGCATATTTTTTTCCAGATCTCCTCGTTCCTCCAAATAGGAAGCATCGAGCTTGGAAGCCAGGAGTATGCGCCGATGAAACAGTTCATGCCGCCACCAAAGACTTCGGTCGTGGTAATGCGAGAGGTCCTCTCCCTGCAGGTCTTCTTCCAGTGGCTGACCGAAGTGTACCGGTTTAAAGATGGAGAATTCAGGCGCGGAGGTGGCCGTAAAAAATGCGTCTTGGCGCTTGGACGTGAGCCGCACCACCATGGACCCGGTGGTCTGCGCCCGGCGGAACAGTCCGCCTGCCTGGAGGGTGACATCATGTCTGGACCAGGCCCGTGGACGGGTCCTTTTCCGTCGGCGGAGCAACTGCATGAGGTCAAACAGGACATGCTTGCGGTCCAGCTGGGCCAGCCCTTCCTGGAGCGTGGCCCGTGACTGATGAAACCAACCAGATAAAGGCATGCTGCTCCGACGGAAAGTCTTCCTGAAGTCCAGTTGCTCCTGCTCCCCCAGCCATCCCTTCCTGCGGGCGTATTGCGGCAATGCATAGGAATGACGATCGAGGGTGGTCCCGAGTGTCAGCGCGGGTGAAAGAACGGCCTTGTCTGTAACCTGTTTTGCCGCCCAATGCCGCCCAGCCGTCTCCAAGATCCACGCCTCCGTCGCATCGGCAACGATAAAAGCATTATCGTACCCCACAGAGGTGTTCCGGTGATCGCACGCTCCCCCCTGGCCATGGGTCTGGAGCAGGGCAATCATGACATCGATCGCTTCCTCGGCGGAGTTCCCCCGCTCCAGGCCCAGTCGCACCAAATCCATGCCGATAAGGCCCGGTTCGGTCTCATGGTCCCTGGTAAAGACCGCTTCGCTCCCAATCACCACCCCTTGATCATTCATCCCCATCTCTCCGCCCCAAGCCCACCAGGGTTTGCTGAGCAAGATCCCGAATCGTTGGGCTGCTTGAGAAATCGTGATATGGCTACATTTTACCACTGTGGCAGGATCGTTTTTCACCCCCGGCAGGCTGACCACCAACTGACACTCGTTGGGCGCACGATTGCTGTTTTTGGCGAAATACATGGCGCCGTCAGGACTGGACGCCGGGGTAAGAATCAGGGTGCTGGACATGAGGACCCAAATCTATCCTCGGCTGATGGCCCACAGCCAAGGTTTTCTTGATGACCCATGAGGATTACCGATAAATTCGCATAGCAATTAAACATTCAGAGGAACGCCCCCATGAACGTGAAAATAACCCTTATGCTGGCCTTGCTCCCGGTCCTGTTTGCCGGCTGTGGCCATGTCGAGTCCCACTCCCGCATGGTGACCCACCCCACGAAGGTGTTTGGTGAATATGTCACCCAGATGACGCGTACGGTGGATTTTACGGAGCTGGAAATCCCGGTGACGATACCTGGCCGCCGCCCCGAGTATGACGTCTATCCTTTGAAGCACAATGTGATCCTGGCCAATCACCGGAATGTCATCGACATCCACATCAACAATCCTTTCGATGACGTCGCCCTGGCGCCTCATGTCGTCAGTGTAACCTTTCATGACGGACCCGAAGGCATCAATCTGGAAACCCTCACCTTCGAAAGCGGAGTGATCGGACCGGGACAAACGGTGAAGGCCACCTTGACCGCCGGCATCCTACCTCCACAGGGCACGTACTACTGGTCCTACAGTCTTGACCGCATCGATGATTGGGAAGAGGCTCTCCAGGCCTTTATGGCGAGTCAGGAGGCGGCCGGCGAATCGTCCCCGGATGACGAGGATGATGATTGGGACGATGAGTGGTAAGCCGGGGACAAAGGGGCTACTAAAGCTGCGTAGCCGATGCTGCTACTCTGCCTGCGCCTGAGGCGCTCACCGCTCCGAACGTGACCGGCCCCATCACCGTCTCCCCTGAACCCCTAGAGCCGGCAGCTGACAAACCGAACCCTTAGGGGGCGGAGTCACTCAAAACTCATTTCCCAAGTCTTGTAACTTGGCGGCCAGTTTGGAACGCCCGGGTAAGGTGGTTACATCGACACTGAAGCTGTCATCCAACTTCCGCACCCACACGAGGGAGGAATCAAACTTGCCCCAGCTGTAAAACCCGGAAGCGACCGTGAGGTAAAGATGCAGGTAACTCAAACTGGGATCGCGAGCGAATTCCCAGGCGGGTGTACGTGTTAAAGCGGCTTTTGCATCGGCGACTGCGTTGGTATCACCCAGGGCCAGCCGGGAAAAGGACCTACCGGCAAGAATTTCGGTAGCCACAATAGTTGTGTCGTTCAAGGCTGCACCTACCGTGAATCGGCTGGCGCTTGTATCGGCGGCACCCAATTTGGCATAGGCCCAGCCCAGGCCGTTCCAACTATCCGCATAG
>CAZJBG010000020.1:10247-24639 GCA_964543925.1 uncultured bacterium | reverse complement strand
CACCTCGCCAACGGCACCGATAGCCCCATCCCCGATCCATTCAGCTAGTAAGCGGGTCGCCTCGGAGGCCTGATTACCGACGGCCACCTGGGTGGCAACTTTGGTCTCCCGGCTCACCCTGGCCAGCTCGCGGGCTTCAAAAATGGAATGGGTAAAGGGTTTCTGGCAGTATACATGCTTGCCCAGCTTCATCGCCGTCATGGAGACGATGGCATGGTTATGGTCCGGCGTGCACACAATGATGGCGTCAATATCCCGCTCTTTCTCCAGCATTTCACGGTAATCACGATAGGTCGTACAGCCCGTATACTTCCCCGATGGCTTCTGGCGAGCGTAATACCCCTCAACAATTTCCCTGGCAGGTTCTCGACCGGCCCGGCAGCCCTGTGCACCTGCTCCCCACCGGGAATTGCCGATGAGCTCCCGAACCTTATCCCGCAGCTCATTGGGGCCCCACTCGCAGTAGGTGCTGCTGTCGCTGTTCACATCACAAACAGAGACGATCTGTACATCCGACTGGCGCAAGAAATCCATCATGACACGGGTCCCTTGGGCGCCCACCCCAACACAGCCAATAGTGATTCTATCACTCGGCGCCACATACCCGGCGCTTCCCAGGACGTGTCGCGGTAAGATAGTAAACGCCGCCGTAGCCGTTAATGCCGTTCCCAAAAACTCACGCCGATTTAACTTTTGTGCTTTTGACATGGAAATGTCCCCCTGGATCACGCCTGCAAGTTCAATGGACCCTGGAAAATTGAATGAACGATGCTATCCCGCTTGGTAAGCAGTCTAGACCGTGACGAAAGGAAACTAAGCAACATATTTCACGATTTCAAGGGCCGCCTGCCTGATGGCATGCTCTACCTGCCATCGCGAACCCTCCTGGGGGTGTGGCGATCTCGTCCTCTTGTCACCCTGAGCCGAGCCTGTCCTGAGCTTGCCGAAGGGAAGGGCGAAGGGAAGGGCCCTTCCTATGTGCGAGCAGCTCCCCCGCGCCCGCCCCAGGGCGCTGTTTTGGGTTGTGGTTGGCTTTCAATTCTGGGATGAATAAGTTTCACCGGATGACGGTATTGACTCTTCTCATCCTTAAGGGTATTTTTAAACAGGCTGAGCGCTGGACTAGCCTATCTTATCTGAATGTATCTTGCGCTACGAGTTCTACAACCAAGATTGCATCCAAGGTGCCAGGGAGCACCTACGGGACAACTCTATCGATTTGATTCTTACCGATCCCCCGTTTGCCATCAATGGAGATAAGCTTCACAAGCATTACAACCGGAAGGAAGCGTTTGTTCTCGATGGGTACGTGGAGATCCCCCAGGAAGAATACGCTGATTTCTCGAAGGCTTGGATCACTGAGGCTGAGCGGGTCCTCCGGCCAGGAGGAGCATTAATTATTGTCTCAGGATATTCCAACCTGCTAGACATCCTCAATGCCCTAAGGGGCACTTCCCTCAAGGAATTCAATCATATTATTTGGAAATACAACTTCGGCGTTAATACCAAATCCAAATTCGTATCTTCCCATTACCACATACTATATTATTGTAAGCCCGGCGGTGAACGAACTTTTAACAACTTCGCTCGCTTCGGTTCGCGGGAGCGGAATGGTGATAATAGGTCCCTACTGTACCAGGACTTAGAGGACGTATGGGTAATAAACCGGGAGTACAAGCCCGGGGAGATAAAGAATAAAAATGAGCTGCCCACTGCACTACTGATCAAATTGATACAATACCTGAGTAAGCCGGAAGATGTAGTCTGTGACTTTTTCCTAGGCGGATTCTCCACTGCTAAAATTGCCAAGGGTCTCGGTAGGAGCGCAGTCGGATACGAGATAAATAAAAATAGCTTTGACTATCATTATGAGGAAGTCGAACAGATTAGCATAAATGAACTCGCTAGCAAGGTAAAGGTTGGTAAGGACGATACTCCCGCGAAGGCTGGCGAACCTTGGACTGAAGGTGAAATAAACCAACTAGACAAGCGATACATTGAGCTACGGCGAAACGGCCACACGAAAAAAAAGACAATTGAAATCCTTTCCGGTGAATTTCAGAGGGGGAACTGGTCCATTATTAAACGACTGGATGCTTTGAATATCCGGGAGCGGGTTGATCCTGTCTTGAAACTACAATTCGACTCGGAATAACCTACACTAGAAAATCGTCCCAATGAGGGAGCAGAAGAGCATAATAGATGATCTTTCTGATGAGGCCAGAATAATCAGAGATGTGCTTCACACTCATTTACCCCAAAAGTGGGATGGTCGCAAAAGTATCCTGGCACTCCGCGAGGTCGACTACAATTGGCGGCAGATGGAATGGATTGGCTGGTATCTGGAGTACTTCGGACGAGAAGCATTGATGGCGCACTATGGGGGTGACGATGGTCCAAGATACGGAAAGACTACCTTCGATTATCAAAATCGCTATGTTTGGGACTTTAAGGCGCACCCATCAAACTCTCCATCGTCAAAATGGGCGGTCATGAACGACTGTGAGGCGGTGGATCGGTGCATAGCGGAATACGGGGGGATTGGATTTATCATCGCTCTTGGGGAGGCCGACTATAATAGTGACCAGCGCGACTTCTATATATGGCATAAGGAATTGAAATCGGGCATGTCAAATTATGAAAAAGAGCGTGTTGCTCGCGGTGCCCCGTCCCGTCGCAGGAAAGTAGCCTTCTCCGTTGAGGAATATATCACCGTATTTTTCAAAGACAGATCGCAGGTTGAGCAAGCCCTTCAGAATGGTTGGCTGGACTACTTCCAGAAAAATATGCGCAATGCAGACGGTAGCCCCAGAAGGGCTAAATACAAGATCAATTTGGGGATTTCATCGGACAGGTTGCGAGTATAGTAGCTAGGATGGGACGAAGATATTTTTTGACCTAATTAAAACTCATCATGTCCTCGGGGCCTGGTTATTATGAAGGGGCACTTTACGACCTAGCAAGATAAGGCCGTGGTGTTCCTGCAGTACCCTTAGTACTTGTCGGCGTTCTCCCTTAATTACAATCTGATTTCAAAGATGGATGGACCTGCCTTGAAAATTCGTTCCTGAGAATAAGTTTAGGATTGTTTTTTGCGAATCCAATCCCTAAGTCCGACGTTCCAGATAACGACCATAGACTCCCGGATCAACCCAAGCAGTTCCTCCTCAGAGAATCCTTTCATCAGTCCCAAAGTCCCTGCAGGTATCGAACCCTCCTTCTCTCTGATGGCTATTTTTTCCATAAACTGAGTTTTTGTGTAGAGTAATTGAACGAGATAAGCAGGGAACCAATCCTTACTTATCTGAGGCATTGGCTTCTCAGCCAAATATCGAACAAGATAAGAGCGGTATCCATGCGAGCTGGTCTTAACATCGATAATCTCAGCCAAATCCCCATATGCTAGAACGATATTACCAATCTCCATCTCCCGAACAGTAACCTTCTTCACTAACTCGGTAGAAGTTGTCCGATTTAGTGAATCGTGAATTTTCTTAAGGCCTGGAACGTCTGGTTGTCCGAGCAAGAGATAGCATCTATCAAGTATAGAAGCGCATAATAGTCCTATATGATATTCGTACGTCACATTTTGCGGCAAGTCGAATTGCATGGGCGAAAAATGAACATTTTCACTTGCCCGGCCATAACTTGCACCATACGTAAATCCAAATAGGAGTTTCTCATTATTAGTCATCAGAGGTAGCGATGATCTGATCCGGCTTCGCATAGAGCTTAAGATGCGACCCGGCAGTGGATTAGAGATCATCTTAATCGAGGAACGTTTACGTAGATACCAACATTTCGCCAGATTAATTTGCTTTTCATCTTCCTTAATTGCATCTATGTGCATCGAGATGGAATGATCCAAATTGGCGTTACGCGCCCCGTAAAACTCTTTTAGGTCGTCATTCTTGGAAAGGATGTCATCTAGCGCCTCAAATCGTAACATGTGCTGGTAATAAGGCTGGTCGTTGGTCGTTGAAAATAATACTAGCATGACTAGTAATTCTAGCAAACGCCGAATCCGTGCTTGCTGTTCTTCAATCACGTGGGTCGTAATCAATCTGGTAACATGAGTCTTATCGGTCTTATCAAGTTCCTCACTCACTGCTTCTTGAAGTCTCATCAGATACATCCCGGCTTTCTGGACCTCATCGGCTGCTCTATAGAGTAGGTATCCGCGTGCATCGGCAAATAGATAGCCTGCACTAAAAAGTACATCTTCTTCGCTGAGACCTAGACAGTAGCGCAGATTTTCCCCTCCTTGCAGGCACAGTGTTATTGGCACCTCCCAATGAAGATCAGATTCTTGGTCATTTGTGGCAATGGATTGCTCAGGAGCGTTCTTTTTATTCTTTGTCATTTCGAGTCGCCCATGTGATAAGGTGCATACTAATTCACTCAGCAATAGTTTATGGAAGTTAAAGGGCTGCTCAATAATTGTCACCCTTTCTTGTTCCTCTTTCTCTTTTTCCTCTCGGTAGAGCGACGGACTGAATATCCACCCGTCAACACCGTTGGTTCCATATCCTATCCCTCTTCCCTATTATCTTCGACAGCCCCTGCCCCTGCCAGGCTCGCCGTAGGCGGCTACGGACTCCCCGAGGGGCTCGCTGGAGGCGCTACGCCGAGGCCGGGTACGCCCCAGGGCCGAGGCCTGCTACTGCTACTTCCCCAGCGCCCCTCCACCCTTTCGCCTGATACGTTATTTGCGCCCCCTGCGCGAAATGCGTCTATGCTCCTGTTCTCTTCCCCCTGCCACTGCCCCCTTGCCCCCCTGTTAGGACCGAAATATTATCCCCTTGATCTCCGGCAACCGGTACCTGAAATTCAGCGAGGTTATTGCGATATACACGCGTAGATACCCGCCCGATCCGTCATTCACGTCAACTGAAGGGAAGGCTCATGAAGCGAACCGTTGTGCTCCTGCTTGTAACCATGCTCTCAAATTTTGGGTGCGCCGGCCTGGGCCAAAAGGATACCGCGAAATGGATACCCCTCTTCGACGGCCAGAGCCTAAGCGGCTGGACAGTGGCCGAGCATCCCAACTCGGTGCGGGTGGTGGATGGAATGATCGTCTGCGACGGCCCCCGGGCCCATGCCTTTTACACCGGTGATTCCGGGAATGTGACGTTCCGCAATTTTGAACTGAAGGCTGAGGTCAAGACCTCGCCCGGCGCCAATTCGGGCATCTATTTCCACACGGCCTACCGGGACGAGGGGTGGCCGGAAAAGGGCTATGAGGTCCAGATCAACAACACCCACAAGGGAGAGGGGGATTACCGGGAACTGAAGAAAACCGGCAGCCTATACGGCATCCGGAACCTCTTCAAGGCACCGGTGAAGGACGATGAGTGGTTCAGGTTGCACATCATAGTCAGGGGCAAGCGGGTCGTGGTGAAGGTGAACGATATGACGGTGGTGGACTATGTGGAACCTGACGCGCCGGTGGGAGCTGCATCCGCCGACGGTCGCCAGATCTCTTCAGGGACCTTCGCCCTCCAGTGCCACGATCCCGACAGCAAGGTTTTCTTCAGGAATATCGAGGCCAAACCGTTGCCGGACGATATGGACGAGGGCACCGATGAGCAGCCGGTCGTGGATAACTACTACGCCATGATCTCCAGGCTCAACAACCAGAACTTTCCCATTATTGACCACCACGTACATCTGAAAGGCGAGCTGACCCTGGAGGACGCCCTGGCGAAATCCAGGCGGGCGGGGATCTACTACGGCATCGCGGTGAACTGCGGTATCGGCTTCCCGGTGAACTCCGACGAGGGCATCTATGAATTCCTGGAAAGCATGCAGGGGCAGCCGGTGTTCATCGCCATGCAGGCCGAGGGGCGTGAGTGGGTGAACACCTTTTCCAGTGAGGCCATCTCCCGGTTCGATTATGTCTTTTCCGATGCCCTGACCTTCACCGATGACAATGGGAAACGCACTCGCCTGTGGATCAAGGAAGAGGTGGATGTCCAGGATAAGCAGGTCTTCATGGATATGTACGTGGACCGTATCCAGTCGGTGATCAATAACGAGCCTATCGACATTTTCGTCAACCCCACTTTTCTTCCCGAGGTCATCGAAGGGGAATATGACGCATTGTGGACCGAGGAACGCATGCTGAAAGTGATCGACGCGGCGGTGGAGAGCCAGGTGGCCATTGAGATCAATGCCCGGTACCGCATACCCAGCGCCACCTTCATCAAACTTGGAAAGACACGGGGCGTAAAATTTTCTTTCGGCACCAATAACGGCGATGAAAACTTCGGGAATCTGGAATACTGTCTGGATATGCTGGAAGAATGTGGACTGACCGGCGAGGATATGTTTATCCCCAACCTTGACGGCTAGGTAGTCCCGGTTCGATCCGGCCGGGGGTGCAGCCCTACTTCTCGCGCACCAGGCCGGTGACCGCCGCCGCAGCTCACGCGACGGACGGCTCGATGAGCACCTTGACCCCTTCCAGCCGGGTCCACTTCTTGGCCCGCTCCAGGTCGTAGGTCTGCTGCAGATTGAGCCAGTACTCCGGGGTGGTGCCGAACGCCCTGGACAGGCGCAGGGCCATGTGAATGCTCACACCCGAATGGCCGTTCAACAGCTCTGAAAAGGTCTTGCGGGTCACGCCCAGGGCGTCGGCGGCGTCGGTCACCGACAATTCCAGCGGCGTGAGGCAGGTGTCCTTGATCACTAAGCCGGGGTGGATTGGGTCTTGCTTTGCCATGGTAATCCTTTCAATATGTTTCTGAATCACCTCGCAATATAACGTGTAACGTAACGGGTGTCAAGTAGAAACCATAATGAGAGGCTTGGCCTCTGCCTTAGACGTGGTGCTGACCGGTAGGGGTTAAAGGGCGGTTGGTCTTCAGGATGGGCCGTGGAAGAACGCACTCCGTCCCTCGGAGGAAAAGTTGAGGGTTGCACTTGGGACTTGGTACCCCGTGACCAAAACGTGACCTACTGGCCTAAAAGCCCCTCGGGTCGAGAGATTGGTGGGGCTTTTGACTGAAAGGGATGTGCATCCACACGGGATTCTCCCGCCGGATATTGATTCCGGTGCATGGCGCATGTTGAAAAGAACAGTCATGGGCGCTGCAAGTATGCGTAGCTATTCGCGTTGAATCTGATTCTTTAAACTGGAAACTGTTGGGATACGTGTAGATAATATCCAGAATATTAGTCGCCATTAGGACAGAAAATGCCTTGTGTTGCATTACGTTTCTATTTATATTTTGTTGCTTATAGGGATAATTGCCAGCATTTGTATAGTTCTCTATTACAGTAGGGAGAACCCATCGTGAATGCTATTCGCACTCGTGGTTCAAGCCATTGGAAGATAGTACTTCCGTTGGCTTTCCTAGCCTTAGGTGTACACTGCCCGCCCAGCCGCCCCCCTCAGATAGATTCGCTGAATCCCAATTTGGGTCCTTCTGGCACGATTGTCAGAGTCAATGGGAGCGGATTTAGCCTTGGAAAGCGGGTGTATTTTGATGGGAATCCGATTTCCGCAACAGGTTCAAATAACCTATTGGTGTTTACCGTCCCGTACGATGCGATTAGCGGGGGTCACACTGTGTATGTAGAAGTTGGATCAAATATCTCCAATACGGTTGCTTTTCAAGTCACTTCCACAGTGGCAGCACAAGCCCCGGTTGTGGAGGGATATGAGGTAGGTTACTATTACCTTGGTCCTTCCAGTATCGAGGATAGGATGGAGATTGTGATTTTCGGCAGAAACTTCGACACGAACTGCAGGATCGTCTACGACGGTAATGAAATCGGGAGCTACTTTCCCGGGGTCCTGACCGGCAGTCTCCTCGGCATTCTCGCCGGGGGCACTACCCTATCTGGATATCCCTCCGATCGTATCGAAAACATAATCATAGGTTATTTGACTGCGGATGATGGAAATATTCCCAGCTTAGGTTCAACGCATGACATCAGCATTAAGAATAGGGTTACAGGGGTTATTTCAAATTCCATCGCCGCCCGCATACCCGATAACCGTATTCTTATTGAGATCGACAAAGTCAATAGTGTGGATTGGCCACCTTTGACCCAATGGCGTAATAATACCGTAAATACGTTGAGACGCACCTACACAACCGCCAGAAAGCTCATAGACGTACGATATGATGAAACAGTCGCAGATCCGCTCTCAGGCGCGGCATTTACAGATGGGGACTTGGTTGATTTCTTCGAGACCCAGCGTACGTTGTCCGATGAAACCTATACGAACGAATGGTATATGCATGTTGCCATGCTAACTACGCATACGGGCGGTAGCCTGGGTGTAATGTATGATGTTGCGAGTCGACAGGGCGTTGCTGTTTTCTCAAATCAATTTGTTACAACTGCCCTTGGCACGGCCACAGAAAAGGTGCTCCGGACTCTAATTCATGAAATTGGACATGGATTCAATCTAACTCACTGTGAAGGTGATGCTGTTGCCGAATATCTGATCATTTCTGTGATGGGAATCGAGATCAATTTAGGATGGACTGGTAATTATACTACTCTAGGTACGACTACCATGAATCAAACCAGGGCACTTAACGCAAACTGGACTTATTCGTTTTCAAATGCGAGTATGACCCATCTTCGAGATCATTTGATAGAAGTGGAACCAGGTTCTTATGTGGACCTTGGCGTTTTCTCAATACCAATGGTTTTTAATTCGGCGTTCCGCGATGAAGACCAGTGCGATCATTGAGATTAGCGCAGCAGAAGTGGGAATTGCCAAGAATTATTAATTGAGTTACGATTAGCAAGTGAGTAGTAGCTCCATTGCCTTAATCTGGCGAGGATAAAGTCATGAAAGTGATCAAATCGACTCTTGTTCTTTTACTGGTTATGATTCTGTCCTCGGGTGCCGAGGCGCAGGACATCCCCCTGGAGATCAAGATTACCAGTGAAAAGACAACATTCCTTTTGGGGGAACCGATTATTGTGCGCGTGACATTGACCAATCGTGGTCGCAGCCCGCTGAAGATCATTCCACTCCTCGATCCCGCCTACCACTTCGTTCGGTTCACAATCCTAACGCCCGCCGGCGACACGACTCAATTTTCTCCAGTGTTTTATAAAGAAAAGGTCGTGGAAGCTGTCAGCCTTGCAGCCGGTCAGAGCAGGAGCGAAGACGCACCTTTATATTACGGTAGCCAAGGTTATACTTTTGGTACATCTGGAACCTATTTCATTACTGGTACGTATGCAGGGATTTCGTCGAAACCAATCGCTATAGTGGTTGATTCTGCTGAAACTGCAGATGAACGGGCCGCAGCTGATATGATGCTTCGTGATAAGGTGGGCCTATTCATTCTTGTGGGGGGAGCTGAGAGCCTGAAAACAGAGCTAAGTGATTTGAAAAAACTTCAAGAGACGTATCCAAGGACCATTCTGGCTGCATATGCGAGTTACGCCTTGGGGATTTATTATTCCCGCAGCGGGCGAAATTTCGAGGCGAATAAAGTCCGGAAGCCATCTTTGGATCAATCAACCTCGTATCTGATACAATCATTACAGATACCCTTACCATCTCACTTCAGGATTCACGAGTACTCCCAAATAGTATATAACCTGATTGAAGCAAAGAAGATGGATGAAGCGCGGCGATATCTCAGTGATTTTGAGAACCAATACGGTGATCATCCGACCGCCCGGCCGATGTTTGAAGGGATCCGCCGGGCGATGCAAATAGAGTGAGTCGTGACTTCGGATTCTTTTATACTTGTCTAGGGCATTGGGGCGAGAGTAGCCAGATCGAAGTCTTATGATTATGCATGGGGGAACGGAAGATCAAGGCGCAATATCATATCGAACTTCTCATCCGAAACTTTTTCAAGAACCTTAGCCATCTCCTTATACTTCATTCCTAGTGATGCCAGCAACCTCATCAATCCCTGCCCCGCGAATAGTTCATAGATAGCAAAATCCCCGGCTCTCCATTGAGAAACCGGGGATTTTGAGGGTGAACGCACCTGGACTTCCCTCGATAAACTCGGGACAGGCTTCTCGTCCAGTAAGACATGCAGGAAGTGGACGCTACTGGACTCGAACCAGTGACCCCCGCCTTGTAAGGGCGCAGTCCGTCCGTCGGAAGAAGAGGTAGCAGCTGCAATTAAGCTGCAATTTCTCCCGAGAAACCACCTATAGCAAATTGAATTGGGAAGCCTGGACAAGGCCAAAATAATTGGATTAAGGCTTTTCAGTCCGTCGCTTTCCCGAGAGAAAATCAAATAAGAAGGACAAGAAAGAGTGACAGGAGGTAAAAAATAATTTCAGAATTATTAGATTCTTTAGGTCTAGGCAAACCCGTTTCTATTACCAATCACTCTCTTGGCTGATTTTTATTAATTGAAAGCCGGTCTATCAATAGTGCGATAAACGGGTCATCCTTATATTTTTGCTTGACCATCTGTGCCTCATGTATGGCAGACGACTCAGGCTGGTCTTGAGATAGAGATTCCTCTCTTGCGAAATTGAGTACTGCAACATTATAGGCTCGATCATTCCCTAACTTCTTAAAATCAGACAATGCCTTTTCGTAGTACATCCTGCCGAGCTCGGGATCACCCATTCGAAAGTGAAATAATCCGCGCGTTGCTATCAAGGAAGTATGAGAACTCGCATTCTCGGATCGGAGAATTTTTCTATCGAGGACAGACTTCGCATTTGAAAGCTGGCCGTTTAGAATTAGAAAGTATGCAAAATTATTTAGGAGCGATATGTTGTTTTTGTTTGCAGCAAGGCCAATTTCAGCTAGCTGGAGCGCCTGGCTAGGATTATTTAATCCTAGCCCTGCGGCGAAGGTGCCAAAAACAAACGGGGCGGCCGAGTATGGTTGCACTAGTGCCCATTCCAAACTCATTTCGTAAGCAGTGTCCCAATTATTCTCATCTGCATGGTAGTAGGCGGCCGCCTCAAATCCAGTAATGGGTATTATTTCAGATAGTTGGGGTAATTGAATTAAATGATTTGTGGATAACCAAGCCGCCTGGGCTACTGTGTTATCTGTCGGGTCTTGTAAAGAATCTTTTAGTAACCGTTTAGACTTTTTATGGTTACCCGATTCGAGTTCCATTGTGCCAATAGCAGATTGTAGTTCTGAGAGTTTGAAATTAGAAAACATGCCTGACTTAATAAGTCGTCTGCCATGGCTCAATAACTTCGGTTCTATAGACATCCTACTAGAAATAGCTATCTCCACAGATGCCAAACGGGGATCTTTTTTGGAACGTGCTTCTCCACGAAGTAAGTACAGTGCCCTCTCAGGTTCATCTAAATGCATAAAGAATCGGGATGCCGATCGAAGGACCTGAGTATTTGCTGGAGCGAGGCCCAATGCAACTGAAATCGCATTTTTCGCTCGTTTGGGTAAGCCGATTGAAGAATAGAGGAAAGATAAGTCCAGCCAGGTGAGGGGGCTGTAGGAAGAACTATTGAGAGATTTTCGAGCAAGCCGGATTTGATTAGCTACATTTTTTTTGTGCAAGCTGATGCTTAGGTCCGGGATAGCAAAGATTGAATCTACCGGTTTCTCAGGATGGATGACGCTGAGGGCGATTGAGCGAATAGTTGGATTGGATTCTGGAGATTTGAGAACAAATTGTGCAGCGTTAAGAATTGTCCCATCAGATTCGCCAATTACTAATGCATGGCTAAGTAGATCGCCTGCGTGATAGAGAGTGACAGAATTCTTGAAGTCAATTTTCAGATTTTCGAGGGTGGACCCAACATCCTCGTTAGGCTCTCGTTCCAGTTCTGATTGGGAGATTTCCTTTGCAATTGATCGATTCCTGGATAATCGCCAATCAGGGATAAGTTGACGCTTCTTATTTGTGAATTGATCTGCCATTATTAACGATCAATCGTGCGTTGGGCCTGCTCGATCAGCTAGAAAATTAAAGGTGGATATGTATCGCTCGAGAGAATATTGGTTCGCGGACCTGTGTAAAATATTTTTCGGATGACCTCTTTTTTCGGGATTTGGGTTAGTCAACTCTTGTATCGCCGCAATAAATCTATCTGCTAGTTCAGGGTAATGCGGCCGGAAATATTTGTCCAATTCCATAATCGCTTCACTCCAAGATTGGAGTAAGCTGGGCAAGACATCATGGAATGATCCATTGTATTTTCGCGGTCGTAGGGCTGGGTCCAGTAGGCTAATGGTTCTTGCTGCAATACTGCTCTGGGTAAAGAAAAAATATGCCAGGTTCCCAATCAAATACATGTCCAGCGCAAATCTTCTGTCTTTTTCGTCTGGCAGATGATGACCATATAGAAATTCAGGTGCGACATAGGTGCGGTCGCCCGGCACAGGATCATTTTCATACGGTGCTGGATTTCCAAACTCGATGGCGGTTCCCATATCACCTATTTTGGAATTATGACCTCTCATGTCTCCTCTGTCACTGTCGAATACCATGATATTGGATGGTTTGACATCCTGATGAACAATCGCTGTACCGTGGAGTTGCTGTATTCCGGTAGAAACGTGCTGGAGGGACCTGAACCGCCATGCAAAGTCAAGTTTTTCAATTAAATCGAGTTGTGCGCGCGAATCTCTATCTGCCCGTTCTAATATAAGATATGGCACTGGAATGTCACCACCGTCATCGAATTGTCCGTCCTCAAGGGCGACGATGACTTTGGACATGCGCTTATTACGGCAAAGGTACAAAAGATCACGTTCGTACTTGAATGCAGTTGAGAGATAAACTATGATATCGATTAGATCTCGTTTTGTTTTGCGGAAGACCTTTTCAAAGTCAATTGCCTTTAGGTAGCCAGGAGCGCCGGTCTCAATGTTTTCAATTTCGTAGCCAACAGAAAAACGTCCGCCGGATCCACCAGTACGTTGATTAATAATTCTTAATACTTTCCAGTGCTCATTTAATATGAGTCCTTCTAGTCGAGCAGCAGCAGTATCAGCAGTCATGAATTATTGTCCTAACAATTGCGCTGACGATTGAAAGCACAGAGCATAGCAGAAAGCTAGTGAGAATATTATCAAGAGTAAATGCTTACTCTGGGCTAGTAGTTACAGTAATAAATCTGGCCCTTTGCGGCGTTAAACAGCCTCCAAGAAAACGGCGGCGGGCAGTCAAGGGCGGTCCTAAACAACCAACACATGGATTCTCAGAACAGCGTCCCTCCGTCGGGAGAAAGGAAAAAGGGACAAATAATAGGGACATAATTCCCAAACAAAAAGGGCTGCGGTTTAATGCAGCCCTTTCCCCTCAATAATATCTGGTAATTGCCCTATTCCGAAATATCGACCGCCTGGTGCACCGGCTCCCCACTAGCATCCAGCCAGGAGAATACAAGCACCTCCCGATCCTCTCCCTCAATGCTGGCCGTTTGCAGGGTGATGGTAACCGTTTCCGGCTCAAGCTTCCAAATGGCACCGGATACGCCGTCAATGATCCAGCCGGGAATGCCGCCTATCAGCAAATTCCAGAACGTCGCCGGATTTATAGACTGCGCCAAGTGAACTTGCCTGGGGGCATGTCCCGCTAGGGTTACGTCAATAACGTATTCATTCTTTCTTTTCAAATGAGCCTGTGCTGGCGTTGTGCCGGTGAACACCTCAATGCCACCTGTGGTTTTAATCATCACCTGTGCCCCGGCTGGACTCGATGATATGGATATGTCCTGGCTATCGGTGCTAAGGATGTAGGCGCAGCCACCAAACAGCATAGCTGCCAGGATGAGTAGTAGAATGGATTGTTTCATGATTTCCCTCGTTGCTTGTTGATTTGGGATGGAGGCTTGTTAGACCTCTCTCCGGGTTCACCAAGTCCGCCGGGAGTATAAAAATCCCCCCTGAAGGACTCGGGCACAAGCACTAACTAGTACCGTAAGCCATCCGTTTAGGACAAATCAGGGGGGAAAAATCTTCCCGCCCGTGTCCATCCTGAAACGGTTTTTGGCTTTCGATATGATCGTACATAATCACGGTACTAGTCAGTGCTAGGTAAAGTTAGATCGAGGGGGAGCGGAGAGGCAAGAATCACTCCGTTGAGGTGAGAGATAATCTAGTTACTGGAAATTGATGATGGGCAGAGGGCAGGATAGTTGGATTTTCAGATCATGTGTATCCCATCGTGAAATAAAGAATGAGGCAGGAAAACGGGGCAGGAATTTGACCCATGGTGACCAGTGGTGACTAATGTTGGGGCTGGGCTGGCTTTAGTTGAGACATCTGCTAAACCTTGGAAACGCAGAATGTCTCTCTTAGTTTTTAGCCCCAAATATCCAAAAGGGTCTGAACCGATACAGTGATTTGCTATCAAAGAAAAAGGCCCCGGAAAACCAAGGCCTTTCTATCTAGCCAATGGCTAAGGGGTGTTCCTTAATACCGTTGGGGTCGGCCGCCACCGCCACCGCC
>CAZJBG010000020.1:0-10147 GCA_964543925.1 uncultured bacterium | reverse complement strand
CCGCGGTCCTCGCGGGGACGGGCCTCATTGACCTTGAGGGCCCGACCGCCAACCTCGGTGCCGTCGAGGGCCTTGATGGCCTCTTCGGCACTGTCCATTTCGACAAACCCGAATCCGCGGGAGCGACCGGTTTCGCGATCGGTGATCAAGTTCACGGACTGCACCGCGCCATGCTGTTCAAACAATGTCCTTATGTCAGCTTCCGTGCTGTCAAAGGACAAATTGCCTATGTAGATTTTTTTCATCTAACCTATTTCCTGTCTTCTAAATGGTCGACGTCCGGTTTGATTTATCCAGGCGGGAGATCCGGTTTTGGACCTATTTCCACCTGTAACCAGGTCGGCGACCTTCTGCGATTAACTAAACCCGCTACTCCCATACGTGCAAAGCCGCGGGCGACTTGCGCTCTGTTGAACCTGGAAATCTCTGAGAACGGGAAATGAAACGGGGAAGGTCGTCGCCTGCCGGTCAATTCGGGTCATTGGAGTTATCCGGTCATAAGCCGACCCAATTTACATATTCTCCACCCATTCCACAAGGGAATTGGGTTGCGCCCTTTCGTGCTGGTTTTGCTGGACTTATCAAGCGGTAAAATTGTAATGGCTGCTAAAGACTTTATTATGGTTAGGGAGGACGGCACTGGAAAGGTAAAAACTGTTTCCCCCGTAAAATGCCCTTCGGTTTGACTCTGGTGGCGTTCTTGACGCTAAACCGCTCGTTAGAAGTGGCGATCGTTTCGAAATAGGACATATTCAGGGGGGAAATAGTTATCCCGCCCGTTTCACAGTCCTGAAACAGATGTCTGATGTTTTGGTTACACCGTCAGATCGGTGATTGTTCGCACAGAGGAAAGTTAGCTCAGAGGGAGCGGGGAGGCAAGGTTAGCATATCCAGCCATTTGCTTGACCTTGGTTCATAAGGTGTGGAAGCTCAAGTTAATAGTCGCTCATAACAACACACATAACCTAACTACTTCTTATCTAGAAGAATCGGGACAATTATTTTTTTGGCATAGTTTGGTTAAAGAACTGAACGTAAATCGTCTGTGGACATCTGGTTTTGATAAGTTTAGGAAGCCAAACCTTCAATGATCCCGATCCCATTGCGCCTTAACTCATGGATTGAAATTACGGGAAGTGCCCAACCAGATATGAATGATGTTGGTATCAACTCAGAACTAATTAAAACTGATGAAATCCGATACTCAGCTAGATTTTGGAGGTATTTAGATGAGAGCGTTGGATGGTTTTGTTTAATCCATTGATCCCTTTCGAGGTGTTTAAACATCCAGGAATCCTTTCGGTCGGCATCAAACTTTTCAATTTCGTTCGCGAGTTCCCGGGCGTTTCTTGCGAATGCAGTGTCCTTGCATTCAATGCTATAAATCCGCTGGTTAAGATTATCTATGATGAGAACATCAATATCCCCTATATCTACGGTGGCAGTGAGGTCGCCATCTGGGCCGATGGAAACTTCTGTATCGATTTTCCAGGGCGAATTCTCTCGAAAAAACTCACTGACTTCTAATGTGAATGCGTGGCCTCGCTCATTAGCAAGTTCGCCAATCAGTATCTCCATTTCCTCTGATTTGCAATATTCCAGTCGGTAGCGACCTGTTTGAATTAGATTAGCAAGGTAGCGTCCAGACTCTTCCACTGCTCTTGGCCCCCAGTACACATGCTTTATCCCGCTTTTAGATTGACGAATTACTAAGGGACGTCTCACATAGGATAGTCGACGATTAAATCGCCACGGCCAAATATCAAGCTGCTCGGTGAACCCTATCGGTGCTGACTCCCAGCTCTCGCGTGGCTCCAAACTAAACATCTGGAGGAGATCATCGATTTTCGTCCTAGAAATATTTGTATTATCACCAATAATCCTTCTGAGGTCCGAAAGAGGCATACACACCGATGAAGTCTTCTGTTCAAATGATGCACGGGAAAGGATACCACAAAACTCCCCAATTTCTGTAAGAGTCGCTCCAAATTCTGCTTCAAATGCTACCTCAAACCTGCTTAATCGGTCGTCTGATATGTCAGAATCAACTTTCTCGAAATAATCATCGAATCGCTCGATAGCATCTTCCATCCATTCCTGTGTTTTGGCACGGTAAAATGGGTTCCAGACTTCTTTTATATAATCTGCTTTCCTCCCAATTCGCCCAGATTGTAGAATTGATATTCCATGATTAAAAATCCCGAGATGGAGTTGATCACTAGTTATAGCCCAGTCTATCAGGAGGTATGCTTGTGCTATTAATGCATCTAAATCACTTGTGCTACATTTAATCTCGCCTCGAGGGGGTTCAGCTGCGACTATCTCTATTAAAGTCCTTACACCCATTGATGTGGTATCGAGTTTTCGCGTGGTAGTTGCGATTCTGTCTAACTCAGAAGGCACATCGCCAAAACATTCTAAAGAAGCCGGAACAGTTAATTTCTGTTTTCTTTTTTCATGCAAAAGAGCATCGTTGAGCGAGATAAGACCCCTTAGTAAATAATCATCATCATATCTCGACATTAGAATTTTTATTTTCTCTAGATACCTTTCCACGACCCTATTACAGATTGAAACTCTCTTACCTATATCGACTATCTCTCCGACAGGTCCATCATAATTAATATCCTTGACGAGACCATCGAGTTGTAGTTGAATATCATAATCCTGAATGGTTCTACCTTCTGGGAGAAACCTTGGATCAATTGAGATCACTCCGGTTAGATCAAAGAGCATCATCATCTTCTTCCTGCCGGTCGGAGCCACTAAATCAATTATCTGTTCTACTTCTTGCCTCAGCATGCTCGGAGATCCCGTAGTCAGTTCAATTAATTCATTAAAAGCTAGTAGAATGCCCTCTAGAACGATGCGCTCAGCTTCGTTATCTGCGCGATGAAATACCGACCGTAGAGCATCGCATATTGTAAAGTGTATATCCCTCGAATCTATTCTGTATCGATAATAGGGCCATCTTTAGATATAGTTCCGCCCTGGTTGGAGTCAAACCATTGGTCAGGATTTTCCAAGTCGTAAATGATATGGATTGGATCACTGCCCAGTAATTCGAGATAGACCCTTAATCGCGGGGTCAGTTGCCACAACCAATAAGCAAGCATGCTTGTAACTTGGAAGTGCAAACTTCTCACATTGTCGGGGATTTTTTCACTGGGCGTTGCGCTCCGAACCCAAATTGACTGGAGATATCCTTTAACAAGGTGATCGAGTCTTCTACCTATGCTGCCTTCAAGAACGTATATGGGTATTTCCCCCGCATCGTAACGTCTTGCAACACCTATCAAAGTGGGAGGATTACCAAATTCGGCAAGATGAGTGTCCCATAACTTGGCAGATTTAATGCGGAGGTTTCTACCATAGCCAGCCGCGACATTAATGATCATTGTCGAATGTTTATCGCTGACATAAAAAGATCGATCGTGGTCGATATAGAGGGAGTACTTATCCAAAAATGAGAACGATATTGACGGAAATACTGAGTTGGTTTTAAGAGTGTGATCGGCAACCGCAAATTTCCAAAGGGCCAGACTGTCAGCATCCCTTAACCTTGTTACAACCTCTAGATCAGCAGCGGCTATAAGTATTTGATAGACATTGGAGGGCGGCACCTCACCGGGCACCCCAAAGCTTCGTCCAATACCCGCTATCACCTTTATACATAATATCCCGGTAATGTCAGGGTTGTTATCAAAAATCCATCTTGTAATATCACTTTGTCGAGATTCGGCACTCATGAATAGTCCGACATCATCCCAATGACCATAGGGGTCGTTCGAATCATACTCAAGAGCGTTATCAGTGATTATTTGCACATATACCCTTTTGTCAATATCAATACTATAAACTTGCTCTGAGAACTTGCCTTCATCATTCCAATCAGGGAGATTGACATCGAGAGACTGATAGGACATCAACCTAAGATTTTCTTCGACTCCCGTTAAGATTTGCCGATTTAGGCATGATGATAATTCCTCTCTCTTCCCAGTCAGGATAGAATACGACCAGATAAAGTGTCGAAGCGCACCTATTAACGACCCCGGTAAGGCAACGATATATTGATCATCAATTTTCACTATAGGTTGCTTAAACAAGCCACATCGGGTATAATGAACAGGAATTGGGTGTACTCCCAATTCGGCGCAAAAGGGCTCTAAGATTGAGGAATCTAGTCCCCACTCCGTGAGAATTTGACCAATCTCGCTCTTGTTGAATGTCACTGCTGAACAAAGTTTCTCATTTTCATGCCCATTTAGATATGAGATATGTTCTGGTGAATCCTCTTGATGGGCCAGATATCGTATGTGCCCTACTCGGCGGGCTATTTCATTACTGATTGAAAGAAGTGCAATTGAACTGGCCTGAATATAATTCTTAAATGATTCTTCGAGCACATTCGGGGTATGGAAAATTGCTGACAGGAGGTTCTGCAGTATGTAAACGCCATGCTCCGTGATGCCGGGGTAGACTACATAATTGCCGCCGTGGAAGATAATATTATCGGTGAATAATTCTTCTGGTGGGTCCTCCATTCTGCCTATCTCGCCAAAATTCGGATAATGCTCCTCAATCTCCGAGACTAGTTTTTTAGTCGAAATGGAATCCCCATCGTCATGAGTTAAGGAGGCTGCGATTGTTGAGATGAACTCAATTCTGAGGGAGTAGCCATGATTTTCGGGTAGTAGCTGAAGTGCGGCTAATTTTGTAATCAGTTCGACAGGGTCATACTGTTCAAATTTCTTAATAAGGCCTGGAAGATCATCCTCATTAACCGACCTTTTGTTAAAGCAACACTTCTTATATTTTTTTCCGCTCCCACAGGGGCATGGATCATTTCGCCCAACTTTATTCATATCCTTGCCTCACGTGTTGGAGCAAATGCAACCGGATAGGACAATTTATGGTTATGGGTGCTATGTTCAATTGTGTACGTCGTCAATGCAATATGAGATACTTGCGTTTAAAACTAAGGGATACTTTTTACGTTTCCAAGGTCTTCTCCGTATCCTCCGCGTATCCCGCATTTGGGATACATCTTGGTAGTTCTTGACAGTTGTTTGGGGAAATAGGGGTAGGCGCAGGGCGGCCTGAGATACGTCAGGTGGGCAGCTTCCTCGACGGGTAATCGCATTACCGGGGCCGGTTTAATATATCGATATATGATAATATTATCGATATATTCCTTGGATATGTCGATTTGATCGACCTAATTTCCATACATGTCTGATTACATAGAAGAAATCGTTATATGAGCACTTTTCAGCCTGATCAACCATTTAACGCCTTACCGCTGTTACCCCCGGAGGGGGAAATAGAGACCACCGCAGTACTCAAGAAATGCATTGCGGCGCACCTGGCCCTGTCAGGTCTCAAACATGCCGCCGTATTTCTTCCTGATCAGAGCGTGCTCATCAATACCATTCCCCTGTTAGAAGCTCAATCAAGCTCTGAGGTGGAAAATATCGTTACCACCGCCGATGCCCTCTTTCGTCACGCGGAAGACGAGTCTTCCGCTCCTGATGCTGCCACCAAAGAAACCCTGCGCTACCGCACGGCGCTACGTGTGGGATACGAGGGTATCAAAGAGCGTCCCCTAAGCACCCGCACGGCCATTGAGGTTTGCAGTGTCATTCGGGACATAGAGATGGACATCCGCAAAATCCCCGGCACAAAGTTGACCGGCCAAGGCACCGGAGAAATAGTCTATACACCACCCGAAGGTGAGCCTACGCTACGAGACCTGATGCAGAATTGGGAGCGGTTTATCCATGAGCAGGAACAGATTGATCCCCTGGTGCGTCTGGCAATCATGCACTACCAGTTTGAGGCGATTCATCCCTTTACCGATGGGAACGGTCGCACAGGCAGGATTATGAATATTCTGTTCCTGGTTGAACAAGGATTATTGGAAATACCGGTGCTCTACCTGAGCCGCTATATCATTCAGTATCGGGATGAGTATTACCGTTTGTTGCTGGATGTGACCAGGCACGGTGCTTGGGAGCCTTGGATACTCTTTATGCTGGATGCCATTGAAACAACGGCTACCTGGACATATGATCGTGTGGGTCAGATTGAGGACTTGATTCGGCTCACCACCGATGTCATTCGGGCACGGAAGCCAAAGATTCTTTCGGCAGAACTAATCAATGCCTTGTTCAAGCAGCCTTATTGCCGAATTGAATACTTAGTAGAGACGGGAATCGCCAAACGGGAAACGGCCTCCAAGTATCTCAAGCAGCTTTGCGAAATTGGTATCCTTAAGGAAATCAAGTCGGGGCGCGACAAACTGTTTTTAAATCCCCGTTTCATTACCGTATTAACAACCGACATAACGGATATTGTGGAATTATTTAAAAAATGACCTGGAAATCAATATCTCCCACGTCGAGAAACCTATTTCCTGATTTAGGGATATTCCATTTAATATACCTGGAAATACATTTTTCGATTATTGCCTGGGGATTAAAAAATAGATTAATTCGCTTTTTTGGGAATTAAGACAAATATTTCCAATGGCGGGTGCTCCCGCCGGGTAATGGGACGGATAAACACCAAACAGGGCTGGGAAATCATTCAAGGGCAGTTTTCTCAGCATAAATCGGAGATTCAATAAAATGACTAACCACGTAGAAAAAAATGACCGCCCTTCTTTTGACATACCCAAAGAACGGTATTACTCAGTTGAAACGGCAGCAAAACGTTTGGATTGCAGCCAACAGTATTTTCGCAATTTGATTCGGGATAAGAAAATTCGATATGTCAAGATAGGCCGAATGGTTAGAATCCCAGAATCTGAGTTGGCAAAATTGATTACCTTCATCCCAAGTATGGATGAGGCTACTCGGAGTGCATTGCGTTTGTGAGTTCAAAGACGAAATATACGAAGCATCGATATTCGGGAGTTAGGTCCGGAAGGAAACCTGGTTCGTTCTTTGTTGATTACATCGATCACAAGGGTAAACGGCACCAGAAGATTTTTTATGGTACCGAACCCGATGCCGCCAAGTACCGTCGCGCCCTCCTTGTTAAGGTAGATCGTATCAAGGCCGGGCTGGAGGCACCACCGGAAGTAGCGGTAGCAGTTCCAACCTTGCATGAATTATGGAAAATCTTCAAGAAAGACAGGGAGCTGAAGATTCGTGTCGGGAATATGAGCAAGTTAACCTTGGGCAGGTGCAAGAATTCCTTTGATAATTTTATAGAATACAATTCTGAATTAGAATCCGTACCCATAGATGAAATTCCATCTGCGGAATTTGAATCATTTATGATTTACCGTCTAGAAAAGGGCTTCTCCCCCGAAGGAGTTAATATTGATCTAATAAAATTGAAGACAATTTTTAATTTTGCCGTTAAAAAGGATTATTTAAAAAAATCACCCCTGGCGGACGTCACTCGGGTAGCCGTTCCTGATAAAGATGTACGGTTCCTTGATGAACAAGAGTTGCAGAAACTCTTTATTGCACTGGAAGATATAAACCCTTTAAAAAAATTCGAGTGGGATGCTCGAGACCTTGTGCTCTTTTATCTCTTTACCGGCGCGAGACAAAGCGAAATCCTTTATCCGATCTTTGATTGGTCGTGTGTCCAGAATAATGCCATTTGCTTTCCAAGGACCAAGTTTTCCAAAAGCAGGACCATTCCTAAGACTGCGACGCTGGAGCAGATACTAGCGGCAAGAGTGCTCAAATCCAAGGGACCGTTCCGTTTCAATAAGAAACAGGTTCACAAGCGCGTAAAATGGATTTTTGAGCAGGCTGGAATAAAAAATGCTTCCACCCACACCCTTAGAAAAACGGCTGGGGCATGGTATTACATGGCTACGCGGGACATCTTCGCCACAGCCAAGTTCTTGGGGCATTCAACGGTTAGGGTAACCGAAGATCACTACGCAGGGCTTATTCAATCCTTAAAGGTGGATTATTCCAATCAATTTGAGGCTGTATTAAATGGCGAGCTGCAATTAAGCTGCAATTTGGAGACAAAACAGGACTTGTCTGGAGTGGTCTCGGTAAATGAGCAGTTGGATGATCCCCGTCGAGAAACCGAGAGTGGACGCTACTGGACTCGAACCAGTGACCCCCGCCTTGTAAGGGCGATGCTCTAAACCAACTGAGCTAAGCGTCCCGGGACAAGGCGGAACTTAATTCGCCATGACATCTTCGGTAAAGACATCGTCATCGACGACCGGCCGGCGCCGGTCTTTCGACGCACCATCCTCACTGGCCTCCACGGGTCCCGTCACCGGCGGTATGGTCGGTTCGCTCTCAAGGGCAATGTCCAGAATCTGATCCATCTGCTTCACGAAGATAATTTTCAGATCGTTCTTCACCTTTTCCGGTACGTCCTCCATGTCCCGCTTGTTCTCGAAGGGGAGGATCACCTGTTTGAGGCCGGCCCGGTGGGCGGCGGTGAGCTTTTCCTTCACCCCGCCGATGGGCAGCACATTTCCCCGGAGGGTGATTTCACCGGTCATGGCAATGCCCTCTTTCACGCGGCGGCCACTGAGGAGAGAGACGATGGCGATGAGCATGCCCACCCCGGCGGAGGGGCCGTCTTTCGGGATGGCGCCCGCCGGTACATGGACGTGGGCGTCCCATGCCTTGTAGAAGTTTGGATCGATGCCCAGATCCTCGGCGTGAGCCCTGACGTAGCTCCAGGCGGCCCGCACCGATTCCTTCATGACATCCCCCAGCTGGCCGGTGAGATGCAGCTGTCCACGACCGGGCATCCGGGAGGCTTCGATAAAGAGAATATCACCACCGGCGGCCGTCCATGCCAGACCGATGACAATGCCCGGCTCGTTGGCCCGCTCGGCCACTTCCCAATAGTAGGTTTTCGGGCCGAGATAGTGGCCGACGGTCTTGCGGTTGACCTTCACCGACGCTTCGCCTTTGCCTTCCACCACCTCGCGGGCCCGCTTCCGGCTGATGTTGGCAATCTCCCGCTCAAGGTTACGCACCCCCGCTTCCCGCGTATAGGAGTGAATCACCTCCAGCAGGCCGCTGTCCTGGAAGCTCAGTTGCTTAGGCGCCAGGCCGTTTTCCTTGACCTGCTTGGGCACCAGGAAATTCTTGGCGATATTGATTTTCTCGTCATCGATGTAGCCGGTAAAGTCGAGGATCTCCATCCGGTCTCTCAAGGGACCGGGTATTTGATCCTTGCGGTTCGCCGTGGAAATAAACATGACGTTGGACAGATCGAAGTCGACTTCTAGATAATGGTCGTTGAATGAGAAATTCTGCTCCGGGTCCAATACCTCCAGCAAGGCCGAACTGGGGTCGCCACGGAAGTCCATACCCAGTTTATCGATCTCATCGAGCATGAAGATGGGATTGTTGGTACCGGCCTTTTTGAGTCCCTGAATGATCCGGCCGGGGAGTGCCCCGATGTAGGTACGTCGATGCCCCCGGATTTCCGCTTCGTCACGGACACCGCCCAGGGAAATGCGGACGAACTCCCGCCCCATGGCCCGGGCAATGGAACGGCCGATGGAGGTTTTACCGGTTCCCGGCGGACCGGCCAGACAGAGGATGGGGCCTTTCAATTTACCATCACCCTCCTGCTGGGACTTGAGGTTGCGCACGGCCAGGTACTCCAGGATGCGCTCTTTGGCCTTGTCCAGCCCGTAATGATCTTCATCCAGGATATGCTGGGCGTTCTCCAGATCGTTGTTGTCGTCGGTCTCCTTACTCCAGGGCAGGTCGGTGAGCCAATCAATGTAGGTGCGGGAGACAGTGAACTCCGGCGACTGAGGAGGAATTCGACCCAGACGCTCCAGCTCCTTCATGGCGACCTTCTCGGCTTCCTCGGACATCTTGGCGGCCTTGATCTTTTCCTCGAGATCCTTCTGATCGAGGGTCTGCTCGTCCTCGCCCAGTTCCCGGCGGATGGCCTTGAGCTGCTCCCGGAGATAATACTCCCGCTGGGTCTTGGATATTTCGTCCTGCACCTCAGACTGTATTTTCTCACCCAGTTCGGTGCGTTGAATTTCCCGGTTCACAATAACGGTGGCCTTTTCCAACCGCTGTTTGATGTCCATCTCCTCCAGAATTTCCTGCTTCTCCTGGTTGGGGATGTTCATCATGGAGATGGCCCGGTCGGCCACCCGAGCCGGATCCTGGATATTGGA
>CAZJBG010000019.1:16071-25434 GCA_964543925.1 uncultured bacterium | reverse complement strand
AATCGGTTCCTTAAGATCATGCCTCCCGACAGTGGTGACCTGCACCACCTTCGATCCATCCCGCTGGAGCAGATGGAGGGCCTGGAACTGACCGTCCTGGACTTCCAGAAACTGGTCATCCCCACGTTCGGAGGCCCGCCAGAAAAGTCGTCGCCCACGGTCTAAACCGGGTACTACCCGGCTCGCATAACTGTAAGCCGAAAAAATGCCGATGGAGAGCTGATGGGCTGCCGCGCCATTATTCTGCGGAAGGGCCGCATATACGGCCCGGCGGAGGACGACCGGGCAGTCTACATTCAAATACAGCCCGGAATTGTCACTGAGCGCAAACTGAAAACTGTCGTAGAACGGCCGGTCACCGAATCGGTTTTGCCGGATAAACCCCAGTTGCTCCTTCACATCCCAGCCTGGATCGACCTCCATAACGGAATAGTTGCAAAAAGCAGCGTCCAGGGTGACGTAGACCAGGGATTTATCTTCGTCCTTGACTTCGGCCAAAACGCGCTGGATCATTTCTCGAATCGAGGCGACATTATGAAAGCCGTCCACCTCTTGCTCCCACGGGATAACCTGGCAGGCTACCAGCTTGACCTCATCAATCTGCTTGTCCCAATTGATATATCGTACTTCCCGGCTTGAGACGGCGATGGCTAGCATGAGACGCCAATCAGTTGGTCGTGGGCACTATCGTCTTCGCCAACTTGCCTCTCCATTGACGATTTTTCCATGACCTCGGGCCTTGAACCGAAACAGAAGATAGCGCATCTCAACATAGGCATCCGTAATGGGGCTGGCTATGGTCAACTCTTGAGACGTTGTGTCGATATCGATAATAAATGGCTCCCGACTCACCGAACCCAGGAGCAATTCGTCATTGAGACGAAAACGATTCCAATCATAATCCGTAATGACTTCGCTATGGCTGCCAAAACTGGAATCGGCCGCACCACGATAGTCGGGGTCGGCTTCGAGTCGGGACAATCCAACCTTGCCAGTTATGTAGACCGTGTCGTTATCGGCCCGTTCATCGTTCCAGACGAGCACCGTATAGGTGGTGTCCAGCACCGTATCGCGGAGGGCTCGTCCAACGGAGAAGGTGGTGTCCAATTGAAAGGTCATGCCTTCGGGAATGTCAACCAGATGGGGCATTCCGTCAACATGAACGACCTGCTCGCCGATGAACGTGGAATCGCCAATCAGCGAATCGTGAGTTTGACTGACGAGGGCGAACATAAAAGGCCCATCGACGGTAAAACTCCCCGTCAAGGTACGATAGAAGTTTTCGGCGGATTGAATCACCTCCATGCGACGACGGCTCTCGATTCTATATCGTTCTTCCTCGGCCCAGATACTCTTGGGAATATAGACGACGGCAATGAGCATCAAAACGGCAGTGACCGAAAGCCAATCCAGAATCAACAGTCGCGTATGCTTTGAGCAGCCGTACCACCATTTTGAAATTTTCCGGTACACCGGCAGCTCTTGGACCGTCTTGAGCATCGAGGTTATTCGAATCAAGACAGGGTTGATTTTCAAAGTCAATTTATTCAATAGCGACACCTTTCTGCACAGTAGTATCCGCTTGCGTGGTCAGGCTCAGGAACCCCTCCCACCGCGCAAGCAACCTGGGACCGATCCCGTGAACGTTTGTCAGGTCCTGGATGGTCTGAAAGTATCCGTTTTTAGTACGATAATCGATAATTTTCTTTGCTAGCACGGGGCCGATGCCGCGTAGCTGCTGCAGCTGCTCACTGTCAGCACGGTTCACGTCTATAGGCCTGTCAATCGCCAGGACCTTTGACGGCAATGTGGCCGCGGCTCCCGTGGCCAAATACGCCTGGCTGCCTGCCCGGAATGCTTCCAGATCTGCGACCCGCTCGGCCTGCTGGGTCGGTGTGGGCCGTTCAAGGTAGTCGCGGATTTCACGGGCCAGGAGTCCGATTATAAAGAGCACCCCAAGAAACTTGAGCAGTCGCGCCTCGCTGGACGTGAAAAACGTCACTCAGCCGGTAAACTTTCCAAATCGCTCCACCTCCGGAATAGACGGCTCAACGGTCATCAGGCGTTCGTATACCTTGTGCTGCTCCTTGCTTACCTGACCGGGCGATCTAACCTGAATGCGGGCCAGCTGATCGCCGCGTCCCCGACCCCGCAACTCCGGGAACCCCTTGCCACGCATGCGTAGAAGATGGCCCGATTGGATGCCGGGCGGAAATTTCAGGTTTGCCGTTCCTTCCAGCGTTGGAACCTTGATCGTGGTCCCTAAAGCCGCCTCCGCAAACGTGATGTTGACCGTCAGCATCACATCTCTGCCGTGGCGGGTAAACACCGGATGGTTCTTTTCGTCAAACATGACCAGCAGGTCACCGGCTCGCGCACCCCGATGACCGCGATTGCCTTCACCGTTCAAAGTCATGTAGTTGCCTGCGGCCACACCCGCCGGCACATCGATTTTTATTTCCCGGCCGACTTTCATACGGCCGTCGCCGTGACAGGTTCGACAGGGACGTTCAATCACCTGCCCCGTGCCGCCACAGTTCCGGCACTCCTTCACATTCACGATCTGGCCGAGGATGGACCGCTGGACCTGATGAATTTCCCCGCTGCCCCGACATTGAGGACAAGTAACCAATCCGCCCCCTCCGGCGGCACCGGAACCGCCACAGCTTTCGCAGGCCTCAAAGCGCTTGATTCGGATGGTTTTTTCTACACCGGTAGCAATCTCCTCATAAGTGAGAGCTAAACTTACGCGCAGATCACTGCCCCGCGATTGCCGCCGCCCCCTTCGTGTGGTTGCGCCAAAAATATCATCGAAGCCCCCAAAGCCGCCGAAACCGGACATGAATGTTCGCAGGGCATCGGACAGATCGAATTCAAATCCACCGGCGGGACCCTGGCTATTCATCCCGGCGGCGCCGAACTGGTCATACTGGGCCCGTTTCTGAGGATCGTTGAGTATCTCGTAGGCCTCGGCGGCATCCTTGAATTTCTGTTCCGCAGCTTTGTCGCCCTGATTCTTATCGGGGTGAAACTTCAGGGCCAGCTTGCGGTAGCCCTTTTTAATTTCCTCCGCGCTGGCGTTCCTGCTTACGCCGAGCGTATCATAATAATCTGCCATGGCGATTATCCGCTTACCGCGACTTTGGCATGCCGAATGACCTTATCCCGATATTTGTATCCGGGTTCATATTCTTCGATAATCATTCCCTTGGCGTGTTCTTTCGAGGATCGGCTCATGAGCGCCTCATGCAGATCGGGATTGAACTCCTGCCCCACGGAACCGATCGTTTCAACCCCCTCTGCTTCCAGCAACTTGGTGAACTTATCGATGATCAGCCCCACGCCCCGCAGTACCGGGTCATCTCCCTTGGAATCTGTTTCCTTGGCATGTTCAACGGTGCGACGTAAATCGTCGAGGATGGGAAGTATCTTACGGATCATATGGCTACCGGCATAGGTCATCAGCTCATTTTTTTCCCTGGTCGTCCGTTTGATATGGTTGTCGTATTCGGCCCGCAGGCGGAGATACCTGCTCTCCAACTCCGCCGGGCTGATTTCCCTTCCCTTGGCGACGGCCTCGTCTGCCCCCTGGCCAGAGGTTTCGGTATCCGCTTTCACCCCATTGACCGGGTCCGAATTTTTATCCCCTCCACGCTCTTCCGGCGCCGGCTTTTGCCCGACCATATCCTCCTGACCGGCCGTCAGCTTTCCATCACCGTCCATCGGATTATTCGCCTTTTCTTTCTTGGTCTTAGACATCCAGTTCTTTAACTCCCGTCCCCCGTCATCTCTGATAGGGTATAACTTAAAAATTCGAGAATGGCAAACACCTGGGCATAATTTACTCGCTTGGGTGCCAGCACCGCCATGACCCCCAGGTTACCTCCCCGGTAAAATCCACGACTTATGGTAGCGAAAGTTTCCAGCTGTTCATCGTCGTGCTCAGTACCGATGGTGACCTGCACCTCTTGATCGAGATGACTCCCCAGAATCAGCGCGCGCAGCCGTCCCTCGTTTTCTACCAAACTGGTCAGGACGGTCACATTGATTGGGTCGACAAATTCAGGACTCTCCAAAATTTTTGACAGGCCCTGGGTATGCATTTCCACACGGTCAGGAGAATCAAACAGTTCGTCGGAATGTTCCAGAATGAAAGTGGTCACACCGAGATCGTCGGCAAGGGTGCCGGACAAACGGGACCCAACGGTCGCCTGAATCTCCTCCAGGGTAAGGCCGCAAAGCCGTTCACGAAGGATTTCCTCCACGGTAACCAGTTGGTCATCCCGTATGGCCTGTTGGGTCTCGACCACCACGGTGTGCAGAATCCCGCTATCAAGTTCCAGGACAAAGAGAGTCCGCTGCATGCTGACCGGAACCAACCGGATACCGGTTAACCGGGCCGTCAGATTTACCGGCGCAATGGTAATGCCGACGTTACCTGACAGCCGGGAAATAATATGGGCGACAATTTGCAGCTGTTTGTCGACGCTCCCGGAAATCTCTTCCAGATTGCGAATAATCTCCGCCGCCAGCTGATCATTGAGGTCATCGACCACCATGAGCTGATTTACATAGGTCCGATAGCCCTGATCCGTGGGGACCTTCCCGGCAGAGGTATACGGATGGGTCAAATACCCGTTCCGCTCGAGATCCGCCATCGTGTTTCTGATGGTGGCCGGACTGATGGCAATGCGGTATATGTCCCTGACCCGTTTGGAAGCGACCGGCTGCGCAGTGTGGATGTAATCCTCCACTGTAGCAGCCAAAATTTTACTCTCCCGCTCTGAAAGATGCATGCTCATGGTATTTCAGTGGAAAAGTTAGTTTTATGACGATTCAAAATCAAGAAAGCCCCGTCGAGAAAATTCTATCTGCCCCTAAGCACCTTCGGGTTAATGAATTTGCCGATGCTCCGGGAACTCCCTACCGTCCCCAAAGCGACCCCCAGACCCGTCAGAGCCAGCGCAAGGTATGGCGGCTGGATAAGCCGGTAAAGAACAAATTGCTCCAGGATATAATTGATGACGTCCAGGATCCCCAGAATGGCGAAGGCCGCCAGGCCGGCCCCCACCAACCCTTGTAACGTCCCCTCAACCAGGAACGGAAAACGGATAAATTGCCGCGAGCCCCCCAACAGGTAGAGGATGTCGATGGTCTCCCGCTTCGCGTAAATGGACAATTTGATGGTATTCGATACCAGAAATATAGCCGCCCATAAGGCGATAATGCCCAGGGCCAATCCCCCGTACACCGCAAACTGGATATATCGCTCCAGGATGCGCACCAGTTCCCCGCGGTAGGCCACATCGGTCACGCTCGGGATTTGGACAATGTCATCGGCGATACGGTTGATGCGCCGGGCGGTGCGGTAGCCCCTCGCCACCAGTACCACTGCCCCCGCCGGTAGCGGATTGGTCCCCAGTACCTCCACCACGTCCTCGCCAAACTCCTCCTTGAAGATCTCGGCGGCCCGTTCCTTGTTGATAAATTCCGTACTGGAAATCCCTTCCACATCTTTCAGTTTTTGATAAATCTGAAAGGCTTCCTGATTCGTGTAGAGAGGATCAAAGAACACGTCGATGCGATACTGGCTTTGAAGTCGGCGCGTAGCCCGATCGAAGTTACTCAAAATGATATAGGCGCCGCCGAAAAGCATCAGGGTAAGCGCGATGGTGAGAATTGAGCCCAGGGCCGGAATTCTGGCGCGCCATAGGGCCCGGATGCCTTCGCCGAAAAGGTAGAACAGACGACCCATCACTCCAACAAGCAGCCTTCACTGATCTCAATGAGCCGTCCATGCTCCCCGGAGGTGAGATTATAATCATGGGTAGCCACCACCACCGTGCTATGGTTCTCCAGGGCCAGAAAAGTGAGTAAATCAAGGATCTCCAGGGCCGTGCCGGCGTCGAGGTTCCCGGTGGGTTCATCGGCCAGTATGATAGCGGGGTTTTTGACGATTGCCCGGGCAATAGCCACCCGCTGCTGCTCCCCGCCACTCAGCTCCCGCGGATAGTGATGCGCCCGGTCCGTTAGGCCAACATCGTCCAGAACGCTGTAGGTCCGCTCCCGAATTTCACGCCGCGACAGCCCCAGAATATGGAGCGGCAAGGCGACATTGTCATAGGCGTTTCGATCCGACAGTAGACGGAAGTTCTGAAAGATCAAACCCAGTGTCCGGCGGAGCAGAGGGATGTGCCTGCGACGGACTTTATGGGTCAGAAAGCCGTTGACCTCCACCTGCCCCTCATCGGGCATTAACTCCGCATAAATCAACCTGAATATAGTCGACTTGCCCGCTCCAGAGGGCCCCACCAAAAAGACCAACTCCCCAGAGTCAATCTTGAAGTCGATATTAAAAACGCCGGGACCGCGTTGATAGGTGAGGGAAACATTAGTGAGACTGATCATCGCTTTACCTTAAGCGCAACCGTTTGCCACAGAAGAAGCTGCCGATGGCTCACACGCCCCCCAAGCGATACATATAAACCGTGAAGGCAGCATACACCACAAGTAAAAATAGTCCCGCGCTCCGCTTAACCCCTCCCTGAAACCTGATCATGGGTAGCAGGGCAATGGTGAGCACCAACATGAGTGGCATCTGAATCATGACGGCCTGGGCCGGGATGTGGATGGGCGTGACCAGGGGAAGAATGCCCAGAACGGCCATCAGGTTAAACACGTTTGACCCCAGAATATTACCCAGGACAATCCCCGAGTGCTTGCGGAATGCCGCGACAAGGGAGGTGGCCAGTTCGGGTATGGACGTTCCAATAGCCACCAGCGTCGCCCCGATCACCAGTTCGGAGACGCCAAAGAGTCGGGCAATGGTCACTGCCGAATTCGTGAAAATATGGGCACCAATCACCAGGACCACCAGTCCCAGAAGGAGCGCCAGGATAAAATGCACCGGGCGTTTACCCGGCAACACCGTGATCAATTCCGGTGAGAGGAGCGGGCTTCTGATCAGCCGGTAAATGTAGAGAAGAATACCGGCAATAAGAAGGATACCATCGCGGCGATCCAGGAGGCCATCAGAGCTGAGCCCCATAAACAATACGGTAATGCCGATAACGATCAGAATATCGTTGCGCAGACGGCCATAGTTGGCGGCCACGGGAAAGATCACCGCACTGGCGGCCAATATCAGGGCGACATTGGCAATGTTCGAACCGATGACGTTACCTACCGCGATATCCGGCACATCTTGGAGCACGGAGTAGAGACTGACCGTAAACTCCGGCATACTGGTGCCCAGGGCCACCACACTCAGACCGATGACAATGGGAGCCACCCGAAGGTGCGACGCCAGCCGGCTGCCGCCCCATACCAGGCCTTCAGCACCCATATAGATCAAAACCACCCCCGCAATCAGCTGCATGACGTTGAGAATCATTGATACAGGCGGTGCTCCTTGATATAGGCTTGCACCACCGGCGCGAGGAAGTCGTCTGTAGATTCGCCGTTGCGGATCTGCTCCCGCACCAGCGTAGAAGCTAGTTGGGCGTAGTAGGGAATAATCGTTAAATCGGCGGCAAAGGGCGCAACCGGCGGCGCCCCTGCACGAGTAAAGCAGACAATATGCACCAGCTCAGCCAACCGCTGCCACTCGTGCCAGGTGGTAAATCGCGCCGCCTGATCGCCACCCATGATCAGGTAGCAGCTCACCTGGGGATGATGCTGCCTCAGGTCTTCCACCGTCTCAACGGTGGCCACAGCCCGCCCTTGGTCGATCTCGTAGCTCAGCACCTGCCATTCGTCCCTTAGCCCCGCCAGCAGCTGGATCATAGCCATCCGGTGGTGAGCGGACGCCACGGCGGGCTTCGGCTTAAGCGGTGATTGATAGGACGGAACGAAATAGAGTGTATCCAGCGGGATCTGCTCGGTGACCCGGGTCGCCATTTCCAGGTGGGCGCGATGTGGAGGATCAAAACTCCCGCCAAAGATGCCGATGCGCTTCATCGGTAGAGCCGCCGATAAAACAATAGATCGAATTTATCTTCCCTGGCCAGGTTGATGAACCGTTCCGCTTCGCTCCTCAGGGCCTCATCGGTCATATTAGCTCCTTCCTGCTCCAGATAGGCCTGGGCAGCGGCCAGATCCTCCTCAATAATATAGGATATCACCATGGCGATGCGGGCTTTGTCGGCGTAGGGCGTATCGTAGTACTGGGACAGAATCATCTCCAAGTAAATCCGTGCCGCCGGTGCTCGATCCCATTTGAGGTACAGTCGCGCCGTTTCATAATATTTATTGGCAATCTTGTGCCGTAACTCCCCGATCGACTGCTCGGCCTCCTCCCGATGGTCACTATCTGGAAAGTCATCGATGAAAGCCTGCAGCTCTTCAATCGCATCCAGGGTCGCCTGCTGATCGTAATAGAACCTCGGCGATTGGGCGATTAAACTTTGGACGATACGATAGCGGGCAACATCACGATGTTCCGTGCCGGGCCAGCGTCGCAGCAACCGCTCAAATTCCAACTGGGCTTCCACGTATAACTTCTGTTGGAAGATGCACTCGGCGTAGTAATACTGGGCCTCGGCTGCCAAGTTGCCGGCCGGGTTGTTGAGGACCACCCAATTGAAATCCTCTGCCGCCCGGGCCCACTTTTTGTTTTCATAGCGGGCAAGACCGTTGGCAAACCGATCATCGACATTGCCCTGACCGGCCCCATCGCCACCGGCGCAGCTCCAAAAAATTGGGCTGGTAAATATCAATGATATGAGTGCAAATTTTCGTAACATAATCTCTATAATAGTAGTTAAGAATGATGCCTACCACGCCAGGCTGAATTGTACACCCCTCACGCCGTGGTTATTTGTGGGGTCAAACCACAGACGTCCGCCTACTCGCAGAGCATGACCCCGATTCCACTTCGAAGTGGCGAAAATGGCATCGACAGCACTCAACACATGGTTAAACATAATGGCAGAGACAACGTAACTGGCCGTGCTCTTCAGACGGTTGGCTTCTCCCCGCATGGATAAGTGGGCGTCCCGGTGGGGTGTCACGGCTACGGGGCCTGATGGGGTCTCGACAATGTCTGGCAAAGCGGGGTCCGCATCATCCCATCCTGACAAAAACTGATTGTATTTACCTATGTTTTCGTAGTACTCGTCATTCATTTTCACAAAGACGTGATCCGTCGTGTCGGGATCATAATAAAGTTGAAGAAAGCGCTCGTCACTGGTCTTGCCGAACAGCTCGGGCCGCCCCCCCTGGGTCATAACGACAAAATAATCTAGACTGTGGGTGCCTTGCGTACCGATATTCGGCAGCAGCTCCCAACCCGGTCCGGTAAACAGGGAAGCGCGATTGATCCAGCGTCGGAAATCCCAGTGAATATCGGCAGAATCCTTGAAA
>CAZJBG010000019.1:0-16061 GCA_964543925.1 uncultured bacterium | reverse complement strand
ATAATCTTTCAAGGCCAGTATCGCGAGGACCTCTACACCCAGGAAAACCACGGTTTTCAACGGTTGATGAACATAGAGCTGGCCCGCTCCCGGAATGATCAGGGAGTATAGCATGGCCTTGCCGGGATATTTAAAGTAGGGGCTGTTCACATCGATGCCGCCCACGCTGTCCTCAGTCTGAATGGCAGCAGCAGACTGGGTGCTGGCAGTGAGCCACCCCTGCAGCAGCGGCTGTGACGGATCGGGATAATGACCCCCTCCCGGAGACGCTCCCCAGACCGTTCCCAACAGCATGACCAGACTCAATGAAAGGCGCATAGATCGAAAAGCTCCAGTTAAAAGTCAAACAGTAATGAAACGAATTGCCGGTATTGCTTGCGATGGCCACCAACGGGACGATGTATCTCGTAGGTCAGGGCAAAGGGAAAGACGTAGAAACTATGGCCACCGAAGCGCAACTCAATCCCAGCCGATGATTTGTAGTCATGGTGGAGCCACGAACCGCTGAAAGCATCACCATATTGAGCCACCAACCCTACCGATACATTCTGCAAAGTTAACTGCCCGAAGGGGATATGTTGTTCAAGAAAAACGGGGACCCGCAAGGTCACGGTATGGACCATGAGGTTAGGCCCCTGGGCCGTACTATCGTAATAGGTATAGCCCCTCAAACCCGGTGGTCCACCCCCGAAGAAGTAGAAAAAGTCATCCACCCCCTGGTTGGACAACCAGCCGATCTTCGCCTCGTAGGCCACGGCAATCTTGGAACGTCGGTGAAGCGCAATGTATTGCTTATAATTGAACGTCAATCTCAGCAAATTATTTGCGGCGAAACTGGGCTGCAGGGTACCATAATCTTCATTGATGCCGAAGTCTTGAATCAAGTCGTTTTTCTCTCCACGAATCTCCGTTGTAATCTCATACCCCTTAGTGGGAAACATGTTCCCCCCGTATTCCGGGCGTCGGGTTGAGAATTGCCAACGGGTGGACAGGGCGGTCCCGATATAGTAAGGGAAGGATGGAAGCGCGCCGCTTAACGATCCAATCCGCTGCGTGATCTGCTCGTTATATCGGCTGTGGGTGAGTTCCAGCCAAAAACGGTGGGCGCCCAGCGGCATACGGCCACCCACGACCCCTTCAAGGAGGTTGAATCTCAGATCGTTGGTCCCGTTATAATCATAGTAGGTGAAATCTTGACTGACATGCCGCTGGATGGCGTAGATCTGGGCATAGAGCGTAGGCCGGAATTTGGCAAACTCGAAGAGGAGAAAATAGTCCGTATCTCCCAGGCGGTTGACGCTGGCGCCGCCAAACAGCAGCAGGCGATCGAGCACTTCGTTGGCATAGAAGTAGAACCCCGGCTTGACCGTGCCATAATCAATGGTGAGACGCGGCAGGATGAACGGTTTCGACATGGTCTCCAGATAGGGCTGCGGCAACAGGTCACTATCGGGCTGTTCCTGAGGGGAACCGGGCCGTGCGGCCCAGAAGTCGGAGGATATCCCCACCTTCGCCGGGTCCAGTACTTCGGGATGGGCCAGGTAGGCGATTTTATACCCGCCCCGGTCGTACAGGCTGTAGAGTACCTCCCCCTGGCGGTTTACCGACGGCATGAAAGCGCCACCGGGTACGTTCGTCACATACCCCTGGTCCCCATCATCACCGATCCAATACAGGTTGAATACCCCGGTGGCGTCGGCGCTGAGGAGCATCCCTCCCGGCCCCCTGTCCGGCTCCCGTACATCGCTTTGGGGCGCCGGGGTCTCAGGGTGGTGGGGCTCCACTTTCCCGGACGCCAGGTTCACCCGGAAGAGTTGACGGCCGTGGTTCAGGGTGGCATCGAAAATGAGCAGACTGTCTTCCGGGCGATAAGTGAGCGAATGAATGACCTCCCCCGCCTCGAAAGAGGTGAGGTTCGCGGGCTGGCTGCCGGCCAGTTCCAGCAGCCGGATGTTGGAGGTCCCGTCACGGAGGGTGATATAGGCCACGGTACCCTCACCGACCAACACCGGCGAGGTCACTCGCTCTGCGTGAGTGAGTCGTTGCTCCTTCTCAGTCTCCAGATCATAGGCGAACAGATCGAGCCAGCGGGCCCCCGTTTTTCCCGGTTTGCTCCGCCGGGCATAATAGAGCAGCTTGCCGTCAGGCGACCAACTGGGAGCCGAGATCGCCGAGGTGGCGATGGGCTCCAGTTCGGCGGTCTCCATATCATAGACGTACAGGTCGGTCTGGCCAAAGAAATCGGCCGCCCGGTTGGACAGGAAGGCAAACTTCCTATCCGATGGGTGCCAGACCGGGTGCAGATTGGTGGTCCCCTGGTCGACCAGGATGTCACCGGTCACCCCATGGGCCTGGACGTTCATCATCTCCTGACCGTAACGGTCCTCCAGTTGGGTCTTCCATTCCCGATAGAGCCGGCGCCCATCGCTTCCGGTGGCTTTTTTCATGGCCCGGCTGATGGAAACCGACAAGGGGGCCGACATGCGCCGGGAGATTTGTTCCAGCACCTGGACACCAAAGCGCCTGACCAGGTAGCTGACGAAGGCAAAGCCCTGATTATAGGCGCTCTCGTTACCGATGCCGCGCTTGCCGAAGGTGTTCATGGCGGCCAGGCTAAGCAGGTTGTCGTTCAGCACCCGGTCCCTCACGATCATGTCCCGATGCGTATCCCAAAAGTCGTAGTTGGCGCCGGGGTACATGTATTGGGCCACCCCTTCAGCGAACCAGGGGGGAATATTCACGCCGGGGTAAGGGTAAGAGACAATCACATTGGGATAACCGTAGAGCACGTCCTCCCGCTTCTCGTCCTCATAATCGATGACCTGGAAATAGAGACTCGGCACCCGGGAAGTAAACTTCATGGCCGTGGCCAGCTGGACGATGTGGACGAACTCGTGGGTGATCACATCCTGCATCCACCGGTGGCTGCCTCGCAGGTCGTAGTCCAACGGCCGGGCCCAGATCTCGATCTTGTTGTCGAAAAAGTAGGCCAGACCGTTGGAATCGTCGTCCACATCCTTGATGATCAAATGGGTCTTGGCCGCCGGTTCATGCCGGTACATGCGGGTCACGGGACCGTAGATCTTTTCGGCTACCGTGGCGGCCTCTCGGGCCGAGCGCTCGGTCCCCTGGTGGAAATGGATCAGGAAATGCTCGGTCTCGAAGGATTCCCACACCAGCTCGGGATGGTTATACCACCCCTGCCCCCACAGGACGCTCATCAAAGTGGTGATGGCCAAAACCAGGCGGAGCCGCATGAGCCGGGCGCCTCTCAACGGACCACTGCGATCTTCACCAATGCCGAGACTTTCTCGGCGCCCTGGACCTCAACCACGGCATAGTACAGCCCCGACGGGTTGTCCCCCACCTCCCAGAGCCACTCGTTGTAGTCGTTAGTGGCCAGGTTGGTCAGTTCCACCTGGTCCACCGGCAGCCCATCGATGGTGTAGATGCGGATGGTGGCTCGGGATGCCTCACCGGTGTAAAAGCGTATCCGGGTGCGGCCGCCGGTCACCGGGTTGGGGTAGTTATAGACCCGGGTCCTGTCCAGCACCTTCGGCTGGGCAATCTTCACGATACCGTCGTTAAGGGAATACCTGCTCCGGGAGTGCCGCCCCTGGGGGGTCACCCACTGGGGGTTCTGCTTGTCGGGCTCGAACCAATGAAGCCGGTCACCGTTGGCCAGGCCGACGCGGCCGTCATCCATGTGCATGAGGAACAGGTCAGCGGGGTCGGCATGGAGTCCCAGCCGGGACAGCAGCCGGCCTTCGGGGCTGTAGATGGCGATATCGCCGCTCTCCACCACCACCAGCTCGGGTCGGATGTCGCCGGTGAGGTTGGCGATGAGGGCCACACCTTTAAAATCGCCTTCCACGGGGAATCCATCCAGAACAATGTTGTTGTCATTCCTCGCCGTCAAGGTACCAGGGACCTGGTCATAGGCCTCGACCTGCTCATAGACCTCGACCCCCTCATCAATCCCATCCCCATCGATGTCCCCTTTAGATACCTGTCGATATGGAACAATGTCTATAAGAGACAAGGGCGATGCCAGGTAACGGATGCGGGTGGTATCGGGCGGCTGAGGCACGGGGTCGTCCTCCACCCAAAGGGTTAGTTTGCCTGCATCAAAATGGGGATGAATCGACGGCACGACCCCGATGGTGGCGACCCGGACTGTATCTTGTATCAGTGTATCAAGAGCCCCACCCCCCGGCAGATACCGTTGGGCCAGATATCCGGGGTCCAGCAAGGTCAGCCCCCAGAATCCAGCTCCGGGAATCGACACCGCATCGTGCTCACTGATGATGACGGAGGGTATACTATCACTCAGCAACGCAATCCATTGATCGCCTAACCAAAGCGAATCTCCCAGGGCGTAAATCCAGTCCTGGCCGTTAAACCCCAGCAGCCGGCTACCCTCGGGCAGACGGGTAATCGTAGCTACGTCTTCCACGGCAAAGCTGAGGGTACCACCGGCGGGACCCATGTTATAAAGGGCCACCCCGCTCGCGGCCCCGGAGTTGAGCGCCGTGGAGGGAAAGGTGTCATCATCCAGGCTGAGTAGCCCCTGGGGGTTGTTGGCCCGGCGGTCGGGATTGGCCAGGAAAAAGACCTCATTGCCGGCATACCACAGGTCCCAGCGCCACCCCTGGACCAGGTCGTTGGTGAGCAGCGTGGTGGGAAAGCCGATATCCACCGCACCGTCGGCTTCCATCAGCGCCACGGCCCGGGCGTTGCGGTCGTTGTTGATGCCCTGCGCAGTGGGACCTACGCGGGACGCATCCACGTGCCAGATCAGCAGGCCGCTGCCCGGCAGGCCGATGTCGTAGTTCGGTACACTGGTAATCACACCCGAGGCCGCTACCTCTACACCGGTTGAGTCTACCAGGTAATCGAAGTAGGGTGGCAGGATTGTATCGCCAGGACTCACCGCGTAGCGGTTGCGATACCGCAGGTTGTCCATATCCACGTCGGGCAGGACCCAGTTCAGGCGGTTTTCCACCAACAGGACCTCATCGGTGCTCAAACGAATCCGGCCGATCTGTCCCACGCCCAGGTGCCGGGCCGCCAGGCTGATGTCACCCTCCAGTTCCACGGCCTGCTCCCAGTCGAGCCGGACCCGGGTCCAGGCCGTCGGTGGCGCCGGGATCACCCCCCGGCCGTTGTTGGAGCCGATATCCATGAGTCCGAAGACGCCCACCCCGGTCTCGCCCGCCTCGATGTCAAACAGGGGCGGATAACCGAGGGCGTAGCCCAGGAGCAGGGCGAAGGTCCCGGTGAGGCCTACCTGCACATCGCACAGGTCCTGCTGTCCAAAAAAGATATCCTCGGCAATGTCGTAGAAGATATGGTTCTGGCCCTCCGGCAGCAAGATGCCCGGATGGGTAAACAATGATCCATCCGGGAGGGGAATGCCGGTGGTGTCCAGGGCCGCCCGGATCATGTCGCCATCAATAAAGGCGCTGGGGATATCCAGGGGGGTCGGGTCGAGACCCGCGTAGGTGAAATCCTGCCCCAACCCGGCGTGAAAGACGACCACTATGTCATAGGCCATCGGGTCTAGGCCGTCGATTACCGCCGCGGCGAGGCTCTCGGCCAACAGCTGCACCAGCAGGGCGTCACTGGAATCATCATTCGCCACCGGCCGGTAGCCGGCCATGGGACGATCCAGGACAATCGGATCCGCGCCCGATGAGGGATAGACCAGGCTGCCGGGGAGATCAAAGGTCACCTTGCGCCATGAAACCTGCTCAAAATAGTTGGCTACCGCTTGCAGTTGATCCTGGAAGTAGGGGACGTCATGGGGTGGCTTGTCCACCAGGAAGCCGTCACAGAAAGAGGTCTCCACCGTGGTGAGGAAATGCCCATCCCCGGTGGTGGAAACATTGTCATCCAGGGTGAAGGCGACCCGTAGGGCCAGGATGGTAAGGCTATCCGTTGGCACGGTTAGGAAGGCGTTGGAGTGCCCTTCCGGCGGAGGAATAGCCAGTCGGGGTAGGGCTTGTCCGGCCAAGTTCACCGACTGGAACACTAGCCACCAGGTCAGGGTAGAAAAAATCCCACACCGCCGCCCGTGTGGGATTTTATGATGGTGCATGCGGGGGGACTAAAAGGCCATGTTCAGGGAGAAGCGCATGGTGTTGGTCAGCGGATGCCCTTGTTCCCCATAGATGTAACCAAAATCGAACCCATAAGGCCCGTAATGAATCCCCGCGCCGAAGGTCGGGTTCTTGATTTTTCCCAATTTGTCGTAAATGTATCCGACCCGGATGGCGAAATAGGCGGAGTACCAATACTCAAGACCCATGTTATGGGTAATGGTGTCGAACTCATTTTTTATGGAACCGCTGGTTTTGGAACCCTTCTCCTGCTCATCAATGATGCCGTTGGGATCGTTGTCCGGGCCATACCCGTCAATATCGCCGCCGTACTTCCAGTCATCCCACCAGGAGGTGAACAGCGCCAGGTACCAGGGGTCGGTATGGGCCACTTCGAGCTTGCCATTGTTACCATATTCCGCGCCGGGATCGATGAAGCCTTCCGCATCGTACCCGCCGATGATGCCATCCCCATCGTAGTCAATTCCGGGGTAGCTGGCCACCAGCAGTTTATTCATATCATAAAGCAGGGCAACTTTGTTGAACTCTGATTTGACGATCCACCACTTGATGCCCAGCTTCAGGTTGGTGGGCATGGGATCAGCCTGATCCTCATCAATAAAGGCGACTTTGGGACCGATATTGGTGACGGCCGCGCCCAGATCCAATGACTCGAACAGGAATTGCCTCCGGTAGTAACCTAAATCAAAGGCAAAGTCGGTGGAGACCCCCTTGCCCTTCTCGGCCCCCGTCGACACCGGGGATAGGTTTTGCTGAATCAGCTTGACGTTTAGACCAATGGAGGATCGGGGCGACATCTGGATGCCAAAGCCCACAGTGCTCGCCCACATATAGCTGCGGAAGGAACCCAGAGGAGTGGCAAATTCGTCAGTGCGCTGTTGCTCGCCCAAGTCGAGATAGATGAGGTGACCGCCAAAGGTGCCGACCTGGGGCACGTGATAGCGCCCCCCAATATAGTTGTAGGCCATATCGCTGGCCAGATTGGGCAGCCACTGGGCATACTGGGCGACAACCTCATACCTGGTAAGAAAGGCCAGGGCAGCCGGATTCCAGTAACTGGCGTAGGCGTCACTCGCGTCGGCCACATGAGCCTCACCGGTGCCGCCGGCAGATGCACCGGGGGAGATGAGTAGAAATAAGGCGGAGGCTGAATTCTGGGCCTGAACGGCCCCGTGGAGCAAAAATACCGCGGTAAAAATCAACGTCAATCGCTTCATCATGACAGGTTCCTTACTATGCATGACCTTACGTCCCGGGTCGTATCCCGGACCGGTCGAGATCCTCACAATTCGAGGATGAGTGGTACCACATTTTCTTCACGGCTGCGAGCAACCGTCTAGGTCAAACCTGTTAACGAAACGATGCTGAGCGTTTACCCTCCTGTTCACCAGTTGAATATACGGGCGAACAATTTAGATTGTCAAGTTAACCCCCGTCGGGCCGATCCAGCTGTTGAGCTTCGTCAATGAGCAGGATGGGAACATCATTCTCCACCCGATAAACCAGGCCACAAACTTTGCAGACCAGCTCCCCCTCCGGCTCACGATAATCAAGGGCTCCCTTGCATTGGGGACAGACGAGAATATCCAGCAGCTCCTCAGACAGAGCCATACACCCTCTTTATCGGCCAACGGCTGTTATTCTTTAGGGCCCGTTTGATACAACAACCCATTCGACGGTCCTCACCCCTGGAGCTGCTCGATCTCAGCCTGGAAAGCACCAATATCCTCGAACGCACGATAAACCGAAGCAAAACGAATGTAGGCCACCTTATCCAATTCTTTGAGGGTTTCCATGACCATATCACCGATCTGGGCCGAAGTCACTTCCGGCAGCCCCAGGTCCTCAATCCGCTGGTGCACGCTGCTGACCGCATCCATGATCTGCTCGGCCGAGACGGGCCGCTTGTTACAGGCGATATGGATGCTCTGCTCCAGACGCTGACGGTCGTATGCCACCCGCTGACCGTTTTTTTTCACCACCAACAGCGGCTGTTTCATGATGTATTCGTAGGTGGTGAAACGGCGTTGGCAGGATAGACATTCCCGGCGGCGGCGGATGGAGCCATCCCGGTTTACGGTCCGGCTGTCCACCACCCGGCTATCGTTGGACCGGCAGTAAGGGCAATTCACGCCATCACCTCATACAGAGCGAACCGGTCGCACAACTGCTCCACCTCTCCCCGTACGGCACGACGGGTAGCTTCGTCATCCGGATGACTGAGAACGCGATGAATGAGGCCGGCGATGTGCTGCATTTCCTCGGGTCCCATGCCCCGGGTGGTCAACGCCGGTGTCCCGATGCGGATACCGCTGGTCACCAGGGGGCTACGTTGATCGAAGGGGACCATATTTTTGTTAACTGTTAAACCGGCCGCTTCCAGGGCTTGTTCCGCTCCTTTGCCGGAAAGGTCCCGATCGCTCAAATCCACAAGAATGAGGTGGGTATCGGTACCCCCGGAGACCAGCTGGTAGTCCAGTTCCAAAAAACTTTCGGCCAATTGGGCGGCATTGCGCACGATGCGGCCACAATAGTCTTTAAAATCGGGCTTGAGGGCTTCACCGAAGGCCACCGCCTTGGCGGCGATCACATGCATGAGCGGGCCGCCTTGAATGCCGGGCATCACGGTGGAATCCAGCAATTCACCGATACGCTTCACCCGGCCGCTCTTGGGGGCCACGACGCCCCAGGGGTTCTCCCGGTCTTTTTCCATGAGGATCAAGCCGCCCCGGGGCCCACGCAGCGTCTTATGGGTGGTGGAAGTGACGAAATCACAGTGGGGCCAGGGTGAAGGATGATGCCCGGTGGCTATCAATCCCGCGGGGTGGGCGATATCAGCCATGAGCAGGGCGCCCACTTCGGCGGCCACCTCCCGGAACTGCTCGAATTCGATGTGCCGGGGATAGGCGCTCCCACCGCAGACAATGAGCTTGGGCCGATGCTCCCTGGCCAGGCGTCGCACTGCGGCAAAATCGACCCGACCGGTATCCCGGGAGACCCCATAGGAGACAACATGATACAGCTTGCCCGAGAAATTGACGGGACTGCCGTGGGTCAGGTGCCCACCGTGGGCCAGGTCGAGGCCCAATAAGGTATCCCCCGGCTCAAGGACAGTGAAATAAACCCCCATATTCGCCTGACTTCCGGAGTGGGGCTGGACATTGGCGTAGTCGCAATTGAACAGCTCACCGGCACGCTTCCGGGCCAGATCCTCCGCCTGATCCACGAACTCGCAGCCCCCGTAATAGCGCCGGCCGGGATAACCTTCGGCATATTTGTTGGTCAGGACCGACCCGGCTGCTTCCAGGACGGCCGGGCTGGTGAAATTTTCCGATGCGATGAGTTCCAGGGTAGTGCGCTGCCGCTCCAGTTCCCCCTCAACGGCAGCAAACAGTTCGGGATCGTGCGTCGCTAATAGTGAGGTGCTCATGGGGTCAGTTTCGATACTCGCTTCCGATGACGGCCCTCCTCAAAAGGGGTCGCAACAAAGATGGACAGAATCTCCTCGGCCAATGCTGCCGGGGTAAGTCTGGCGCCCAGGCACAGGACATTGGCATCGTTATGGGCCCGGCCAAGCCGGGCGTGCTCGGTTGAGGGACATACCGCCGCCCGAATTCCGGCATGACGATTGGCGGCCATGGACATGCCGATCCCCGTACCACAGATCAGTACGCCGCAGTCGACCTGGTGGTCCTCCACCAGCCCCGCCACGACATGGGCATAGTCGGCATAGTCTGTGGCGTCAGCTGAATTGGTCCCGACGTCGTTGACCTTGATATTGTGTGCCTGAAGGAAGGCACTCAGCTGGCCTTTGAGCTCATACCCGGCGTGGTCCGCCCCGATGGCAACGGCCTTGACTACGGTCTCCTGACGGTTCGCGTGATCCAGCTGTAACAATCCCCCTGAGGTTTAAACACCCGAAGATCAGCGGGCTGGAGAAACCAGTCACCTTTGCTCGGGATTAAATTTTTCTCCAGGAAATCGGCCCGGGTCCGAGCGCGGCGATAGCCATTTTCGGTAGCGGATTGATAGTCATCATAGGCCATATTGAACACCAATTTATCCTGGAAGTTGGACACGCCGTTGTCACGGCCGACAACGCACTCGTCAGCAGCTGTGTAGTAGACCTCGGCCCTTACATAGAGGGCTTCGCCGCCGTTGTTACTGGTCCTTACCGCCGTCTCGGCCCATTCCAGCGCCCGGGTGAAGTCCCCGTTCCTCAAAAGAGCACGGGAAAGTTCCTGGGCCGTTTTGAAGTCGGTCCGGTTGAGGGTAAATAATCGCTCGAAGGCCAAAATGGCCCGGTCAATATCGCCTTCATCAAGGGCGGTGTTCGCCGTGAGCTCATAGGCCTCACGGGCGGATGGTGTACGCTGAATAATCGACTCCAAGGTGCGGTAGGCCAGCGCATAATCGAGATTCTCAATGAGCTTCTGCGCGTATTCGATGCCCCACTGGACATTATCAGGACTATCCTCCCAGCGTTGGCGCATGAAGGACAGCGGATCTTTTCCGGCGATTTCATAACTGGCAATCAGTTCGCTTTGAACACGACTGTTGGTGGGATCGACCTCGAGCCATTGATTCAAAATTCTGATGAGGTCATCATGACGCTCCTGTTCGCGCAACAGGTCCACCAGGGTGCCGAATGCCTCGGTGTTCTCTGGATCGACTTCGATCAGGCGCTCATAGTAGTAGGTCTGGCGCTCCGTATCGCCCAGGCGCCCCACGGAATAGGCGATGTTTTCCAGGAGATCCTTATCTTCAGGTAAATATCTCAATCCCTGCTGAAAGGCCCAGACGGCGCTATCGGTATTCCCTAACTCGTTGTAGGCCCGGCCAAACCAGAGATACAGTTCACTGGCGTACTCCTCGCCACAGTCCAGTTCCACGGCCCTAAGGTAATTCCGTACAGCCGAAGCGAAGTCCCGGTTCTTGTAGTATTCCGACCCATTGGACATGGCAATCGCACAGTCCCGGTCACGCCTTTTCTGCTCGGCTTCCGTGAGGACCGGCTTGGCTTCCACCTGGGTTTCAGCCGGCGGCGCGCACATGGGCAACAGCAGAAGTGCGGTCATCAGCGTTAGAAGGGCCACAAATGTGTTTGGATAATAGTCGAAACGTTTCACGTTGATCAATCCCATTTTTTTGTTGGTCTAGAAAACCACCGTTCACCAGTCGTCACGCCAATGGACAGACTGTAGAAATTTTCCGATTGCACTCCGGGCAAACCACCGCCTCGGCGCCCATACTGGAGCGATAAATCAAGCCGGGTTCCTGTTCGTAGCGAGCGCAACCCTATTCCCGTAGTGATTCCAAGCTCCGCCAATGGATTCCGATTCGATCCGGAAAGGTAATAAGCTATTCGGTAAAATCCCACGCGATAATAGATCCGGCCCGGATCCGGTGTGCCCCTCCCACCAGGGACCCTCGACCACGCCAGCCGTATGGCCTGGGTACCTTCCAGGTGCCGGTCAAATACCAGATCATGCCCGTTCGACCGCGGTAATTGCAGGATGGCCACCTCCGCAAGCAGCTTTTGCCGCGGGGTCACATTCAACCCATAGCCAAGCTTAAAACGTGACGGCAGGCCCACACTTTTATACCGTTGGCTTTCTGGGGTCGCAATCCCGGCATGCCACCTCAGCGCCGCCAGGTTCAAATCCAGGGGCAGCAGCAGTTCCAGCCCCAATTGGCCCCTGGTCCGGGGAAACATATCGGCCAGCAGGCTAAGCGTGATGGTCCGGCCGTTGAATTCCAGGGTTTGCCTTGCGGTCATGGCTGACGGCAGATCATCGCGCTGCCCCCGATCCATGAACCGGATAGTATCATGCTGAGTCAGGGTCCCAAACAGGATATTGATGGCCACACCAATGGAAACCGCAGGCCGGATTCTCCGGGAATACCCCAGGTCGAGGGCTGTCATGCCCCCCACGGAAGATTTGCTCTGCACGAACAGCAGGGTGTCCGAACCCAGGTATGCGGCGGTTTCCGGTGTCTCCACGAACATGTCGACCCGCGTCACCGGCCGGATACCGACACCATAAGCTATGCGACGGTTGACATGCAGCAGAAACAGAAAGTTCTGGGCACCAATCTGTTCGAATTGACCGTAGGGACGAATTTGGGTTCGGGTGAGCCCCCCGGACATGTGCAGCTGAGTCAATCGAATATTGTTCCAGGATGCCGGAGCCGAAGCCAGATACCCTTCGCGCCCTCCGGTCACCGTCGTGATATCGGCCATCCCCTTGCTGACCACATCGGAGGTTGGTGCCTGCATCCCGAAGCCGTACAGCGCCAGGCCCGATTGGGCCGGGAGCTGCGCAGACAGCCCCAGAACCAGGGTGGTCAGGATCGATATGCGCCGGATCATTCCACCCCCTCGCCATAGGGGAAGCTGTAGATGATCTCCAGACGGGGCCGGAGGCTGCCGGCAGTCTCCGGACCCCAGAAACTGAACTGGTCAAAGTCGTGATATTGCGGATTGACGACCAGCTCCAGGCCGTAGAAGTCACGGCCGTTGACATAATCCAACAAAACCGCCCCAACGTTTACGATGAGGCTGTCCGAACCGGCCTGGAACACCGTGCTCCCAATGAGGTCACCCTCTTCCGAGGTATCATCCGTACGCCACAAAAGATTTATTTTCATCTGGTCAGCGGCCAGCCGGGTGGAATCGGCGTGTGTGTGGAGGATGAGGCGGCCGCCAACGATGGGCTGGCTCGTGTCGATATCCAAGGAATCAATGAGACCGCCCAGGCTTTTGCTATGGTTGATTAGAATGAATGGCTGGCCGCTGGGAACCCCTTGAACCGGGACCGGGTAAATGCTCAGGTCTGCGGACGGCAGGCGGATCTCGGTGAAGGTCGTCTCGGCACCGGCGCTGGTGGTATCGTGTAGAGCGAGGGCCAGGTAGGGAGACAAGGTGGCGGTGCGGGCATGAAAACTTACCAGCTGGTCACCCCCATTCATCAGCACCAGGAAGCCGTTGTTGGCCACCAGGCCGGTACTCCACTGGCGGAGCAGCAGCGTGTCTACGGGAATTTCCAGATGCTCCGGATAGGCAATGTCCACGGTGTCGGCGCCGTAAACAAAGACCGAATCTTCACTCAGCTGGGTTGTAGCGTGTAGGGTGCGCTGTGAGAAATCAGCGACGGTGAGCCCCGTGTCCGATTCGGTCCAGGCCGTATCCGGGGCCTCCACAATATAGAAATCAAAGGAGGCCCCGGGATCGTCCGTGGAATCGGCGAATGTCCGGCGGAACATGACCAGCCGCGCCGATACCATGTTGTCCAACCTGATGGTGTTCAGACCGGCAAACTTGAGGAGTATGCCCGCCTCCCGGGGCTCGGGATCCGCGATGACGCCGGCGTACAGGGTCAGGCTATTCCCGTTACTCGGCGTGCGTGTAAGGGGGCTGACGGGCACGTCATCAATGATGGTCGGTTTTAAAATCCAGGTCTGCCCGGGAATGAAAGGAATCGCCGGGTTCTGCTCACAGCTAAGCAGGGACAACACCAGACCCGCCAGCAATGCGCTAACCGTGAACCTGGTCCAGAGGACGCGAGAGGAATAACGATAGATCATGGATACGTGGAACTGAAGGGGTGCGTTAAATGTTCCGCAGAATCTGCTCGAATTGATCGGCGGCCTGCCCCCAGGCTTCATCTGAATCGGCGGGCACTTCCAACCACTGTACCCCTTTGCGAGCTTTTAGCAGACGCGCGATTTCAGGCTCGCTTTTCAGTTCTTTATCCAATTGCCCATCCGAATCATGCACCGCGACCACCTCATCGGAAAAATTTAAGGCCAAGGCCACATTGTTGATTTCCTCAGCCGGCTTGGGCAACCGGTCATCGGGGGTGGCGAAAAGGTCAACCGCATCGTAGGAGGCCCGGTTGAACAGGGCGCTCGAATTGGCCGAGTGGAGTAGAAAAACAGTCTTGATGTCCTTGTAAAACTCGTCGGAGGCGTACTGCATCTGATACAGGGCCGGTACGAAACTCATCTGCCAATCATTACAGACGATGACATCGGGTTTCCAGTACAGATGCTTGAGATTCTCCAGTGCCACCCGGGCAAAGTAGGCATAACGCTCGGGGTTATCCTTGAGCATGCGGCCGTTACGGGCCTTGTAGAGCAGGTTACTGACCGGCTTGAAAAATTCAACGTCTTCCAAAAAGTAGACCTGAACCTTAGTATTGGGGATAAAGGCCGATTTGACACTACCGATCCGTTCCTCGCCGGCAAAAGTGACGGGCATTTCCCGCAAGCGGATCACTTCCCGCAAAATGAATTTCCGCTCGCTGATGTAGCCATACTTCGGCTGGATGAGACGGATATCAAAATCGCGCTCCTGGAACAGCGAGCAAATCCGTTTCGAAAATTGAGCAACGGAATAGGTGCTCGAAAAGGGTGCAATCTCAGAAGATAAATAATAAACTTTTAACGCCATTATATACCGCTTATGTAACTTTTTAATTCAGGTTAGAAATATCTATTTAAGATACTGGGGTGCCGCGTCACTAAGGTCAGTCCCGGGATACTCGGCCAGAAGTTTTTGATACTCCGCCCGCGCCCGATCATGGTTCCCGGCATTCCAGTAGCTCCTGGCAATTTTTAACTGGGCATCATCGCCCTTATCGGTACCGGCGTAGTCAAACACTCGCCCGAATTCCATAATGGCCCGCTTAAAATTACTGGTGGCGTAAAAGCATTCAGCCAGCCAATACTGGGAATTATCGGCCAACTCGTGTGACCCGCCATTTTTTATCAAGCCACTGAACAAGTCGCCGGCCTCGCGAAAGTCCCCCCCTTGATAGGTCTTCAACGCTTCGATGTAGCGCCCACGGTACTCATCATCGGATAGCCGGGGCGCACCGGATAGGCCTGCCGGTTGCCGGGCGGCCATGATGTCGTTAAAGCTTTGGGTTAGCGATACAATCTTGTTTTCAATCAACACTAACTGGGACAAGATTTCGAAATTGGTACTGTCGATAAAGGCAGCCTTGTCCTCCAATAAACTAATCTTATTCATCAGCAGGCTAAACTGATTGACCATGGCTAACTCCGAGCTGTCCATGGCCCCTTTGGCTCTCACCGCAGATTGAAGCGTGGCCTTTAGCTGGGGCATCACCCCCGTCACTTCCTGGAAGTTCGTTTCCACCACAACTATTCGCGCCAGGAGACTGTCATTTTCACGCCTGAGCGCAGCCACTCGCCCATTGATCCGCCGAATTTCCTGGCTCAGACTGGCAGCGGTAGGCCGGGCGCGCTGGGTCGTCCGCTCCTGCCTGGCACTGCCATTAAGACTCGGACTCTCATCCGCGTGTATCTTGTTCGCGGCCAAGAGAGGTGAAAGGAACATTGGGGCAATCAAAACTAGCAGTACCAAACCTAAAGGTTGCTGGCGATTCATCCATGCTCCGGTAATTATTGGCCCACTCACGATCCGATGAGATAGGCTAAATTTAACACTTTCCTGCGAGTTCGGCAACGACGCAGCCACACCTGCCCAAGCTGCCCCTCGCCAGGCCCGTATCCGGGAAAGAGCAGGTCAGGTTTCCCCGGCAAGCAGGTAATTGGTCAGGCCCACTACCAGGAGGCAGGTCAGCAGGAATGACCCCCCATAACTCATAAACGGTAAAGGCAGACCGGTCACCGGCATAAGTCCGGTAGCCATACCCATATTCACGAAAACATGCACCAGTAAAATGGTCGTAAAGCCTACGATGGTCAGGCTGGCAAAGCGGTATTGGGTGGTGGAGGCCCGATCCAGCAGTCGGAGGAACAGCCAGGCAAACAGGATCAGTATGGCCATGATGGTCAAGAAACCCAGTTCCTCCCCGATAACGGCGATGATAAAGTCCGTATCGGTCACCGGAAGGAATCTGAGGTGGGTCTGGGTTCCCTCACCGATCCCCCTCCCGAAGACGCCGC
>CAZJBG010000018.1:20917-27877 GCA_964543925.1 uncultured bacterium | reverse complement strand
TTAAATTCACCGTTTACCTCACCGATTTGAATAACTTTGCCGTCTTGAACAAGGTGTTCGAGCGTTACTTTTCCCAGGACCCGCCGGCGCGCTCGGTGGTGCAGGTGTCGGCGCTGCCCCTGGGCGCCCAGGTGGAAATTGACGCGGTAGCCGTCAGGAAAGGGGCTTGAGGCAAGATGTTGGATATTAGAGGCTGGATAATTGAATCGCAGAGGCATGCCCTGAGCATGGCCCAAGGCGGCGAGTGGCACTGCCAACGAGTCCCAAGTCTCAAGTCTCAAGTCTCCAGTCCCAAGTCTCTAGTCCCAGGATGGTCATGAGACAGGCCCTGGTCATTGCCAATCCAGCCGCTTCCCGGGGAGGGGTGGCCAAACAGCTGGTAAAAATGAAAAGACTCACCGGGGAGTATGCGGCGGTGTGCAGCTTTGACTTCATGGTCACCGAAAATCCGCTGCACGCCACGGAGCTGGCCAGGGTCAACGCTCCCAACTACGACCTGGTGGTGGCCTTTGGCGGTGACGGGACCATCAACGAAGTGGCCAATGGATTGATGGGGGGTGACACGCCTCTGGGGGTCATCCCCTTTGGCACGGGCAACGATTTCGCCCGCGGCGCCGGCATTCCTCTGGGGCTAAAGCCCGCTCTGGAGCTGGTCTGCCGGGGGACGCCCCTGCCCACCGACGTAGGCATCGTCAACGGGCGTTACTTCGTCAATGCCGTGGGTATCGGATTCGATGGACGCACCAACTACGAGGCCTCGAAAATCAAGGGGCTGAAGGGCCCCCTGGTGATCCTGGTAGCCATCTTCCGCACCATGCGTTTCTGGCAGGCTGTTCCCATGACCTTGACGGTGGACGGAGAGTCCCTGTCGGGGCCCAGCTACCTTGTGGGGATCGGCAACGGCCCCTCCATCGGCGGCGGATTGAAACTGACCCCCCAGGCCCGCCTCGATGACGGACAGTTGTCGGTGTGTCGCGCGGCAGATATCCCACCGTGGAAGATACTGTTGAATTTCCCCCGGCTTAAATCGGGGACCATGCATAAACTGAAAGAGGTGACCATGCTGTCGGGGAGTAAAATCACCGTGGAGAGCGAGCAGCCCCTGCCCGTGCATGTCGATGGGGAGGTCCTCGGCCTCGAGCTAACCAGGCTTGATCTGGAGATCCAACCTTCGGCTCTTAGGATCGTCCGGAATCCGGCCCAGGGGGGATCCTGACGGGCGTGAAATCCCCACTTCAACTGCTCACGATTGGGGCGCTGGTCACGGTCCTCACGCGCTCTTTGCCGGGACAGACGGCCCCGCCCGTAGCAGAGGATGAGGCCTTATCCGACAGCACCGGCTCCATCGCCCAGCCCCGCACGGCCCTGCTGCTGGGACTCATTCCCGGTGGGGGACAAGTCTACAACCGGGCCTGGATCAAGGCCCTCATCGTAGTGGCTGCTGAAAGTTATTATGTCTATCAATTTCGGTTAAACCGGGATCGATTTAATGATTTTGATGACACCCTTCCGCTTTCCCAGGGTCGCTACCTTGAGAAACGGAACAAATACGCCTGGTGGGTGGCCCTGGTCTATCTGTGGGGCATGCTGGACGCCTATGTGGATGCCCATTTGGAAGGTTTCCCGCCCGATACGAGTTATCAGTCGCCGCCCCCGCCAACCGCGCCAAATGAGGACCGTCCATGACCGAGAAACGTGAACACTGGGGAAGTCGCATCGGCTTCATACTCGCCGCCGCCGGGTCGGCCATCGGTCTGGGGAATATCTGGAAGTATCCCCATATGGCCGGCCAGCACGGTGGGGCCGCCTTCACCCTGGTTTATCTCATCTGTATCGTCATGGTGGGCCTCCCGATCCTGTTAGCGGAGCTCGCCATTGGGCGGCGGACCCAGCTCAACCCGGTAGGCGCCTTTAAGGCCCTGTCCGGAAATTCCCAATGGAAATGGGTGGGACTGTTGGGTGTGGGGGCGGCCTTCGTTATTTTGTCGTTTTACAGTGTGGTGGGCGGCTGGACCCTAAAATATACCCACCTGGCCCTCACCGGTGCCTTTTCCACGTTTTCATCGGGAAACGATGTGGCCGGCCAGGTCTTTAACAATTTTATCGGCGACCCGATCCAGCCCCTCTTCTGGCATCTCATCTTTATGGGCCTGTGTATCCTCATCATCAACAAGGGGGTCAAGGGTGGTATCGAACGTTGGAGCAAGATCCTCATGCCCCTGCTGCTGGTCCTGCTTCTGGTCCTGGTAGTCAGGGGCGTTACCCTCGATGGCGCCGGTGAGGGGCTGCGGTTTCTCTTTTCCCCCAAGTGGGAAGACCTGGACGCCGGAGGGGTGGTCCTGGCTCTCGGGCATTCCTTCTTTACCATCAGTCTGGGGATGGGTACCATGATCACCTACGGCAGCTATCTTCGCCGTGATACGGACCTCCTGCGGGCGGCACTGGCGGTCATTGTCCTGGATACTGCCATTGCCCTTCTGGCGGGTGTGGCAATCTTCACGGCGGTATTCGCCCTGGGACAGAACCCGGCGGAAGGTCCCGGACTTATTTTCGTGGTCCTGCCGACCCTCTTCCCGCAGATGCCTGGCGGGGCGGTATTCGGGGTGCTTTTCTTTTTCCTTCTTTTTGTGGCGGCCCTGACCTCCGCCATCTCGATCCTCGAGGTTGTGACGGCCTATTTCATCGATGAAAAAGGATGGAGCCGTTCCCGGGCCACCACCGTCTTTGGGGCCACTATCGCTGCCGTCGGGGTCTTCGCGTCACTCTCGCTGGGCAAATTCAACGTGCTGGCCCCTTTGGGTAACCTAACCTTCTTCGATCTCCTGGATGCTTTGTCCTCCAAATACCTGCTCCCCATTGGGGGCCTGCTGACAGCTCTGTTCGTGCTGAAGCGCTGGGGATTACCTAAATTCATGGAGGAATTACAGGTGGGTAGCGTCTGGTTCAAGCTGCCGCAACGGCTGGTCTGGGGTTTCTTCCTGGTCGCCTCTCTGGTGGTAGCCTACATCCTGTTTGATGAGGTCCTGGAAATCTTTGTCTGATCATCATTTTCAACGGAGCGACTGAACAATCTCATGTGCGGCATAATCGGTATCTACGGTAACCCTGAGGCGGCGACCCTGGCCTATCTGGGCCTCTACGCCCAACAGCATCGGGGACAGGAAGGCGCCGGGATTGTCACCCTGGACGGCGTGACAGTCCATCGTCATATGGGACAGGGCCTGGTTTCTGATGTCTACCCGGATCAGACCGCCTTAAATGGGCTCCAGGGCAATATGGCCATCGGCCATACCCGCTATTCCACCACCGGTGGCATCGACCGGAAAAATGTCGGTCCCCTGCTGTTTAACGTTGAGGACCAGCCGGTTTCTATCGCCCATAACGGCAACCTGGTGAACCTGGTGGGCAAACGACAGGAGCTTCAAAAGCAAGGGGCCATCTTTCAAACCACCACCGATACTGAGATCATTATCCATCTCATGGCCCGGGCCAAGGGAGCGCGGATGGTGGACCGGGTCGCTACCGCCCTGGAACAGGTGGAAGGGGCTTTTTCGCTGCTCATCCTGACGCCCGAAGGGCTTATCGCCGCCCGGGACCCCTACGGCTGGCGGCCTTTCGCCATCGGCCAGCTCAAGGACACCTGGGTTCTGGCCTCGGAAACCTGTGCCCTGGACCTCGTCGGCGCCCAGGAGGTCCGTGCCGTGCAGCCGGGGGAAGTACTGCTCATCGATGATCATGGCCTGCAAACCGTCCATCAACTGCCCCAGCGCACGGCCAAACATTGCGTCTTCGAGTTTGTCTACTTCTCCCGTCCCGACTCCCGCATATTCGGTTCCAACGTCGATAAACTGCGCCGCAAGATCGGCAAGACCCTGGCCGATGAGGCCCCCGCACCGACAGCAGATATCGTCATCTCGGTACCCGACTCCAGTAATACGGCCACCCTCGGTTATGCCGACCGCAGCGGTATCCGGTACGAAATTGGGTTGATCCGCAACCACTACGTGGGACGGAGTTTTATCCGCCCCGAACAAAAACTCCGGGACCTGACCGTTAAATTGAAATTCAGTACGGTGAAGGGGGTCCTGGAAGGTAAAGAGGTGGTCATCGTGGACGACAGCATTGTCCGGGGCACCACCATGCGCACCCTGGCCCGGTTGCTCCGCCAGGCCGGCGCCAAAAAGGTCCATGTGCGGATCACCTCCCCACCGATCCGCTACCCCTGCCACTTTGGCCTCGATTTTCCCACCGATGAGGAGCTGGTTGCCTCGCAGCGCACCAAGGAGGAGGTCCAAGCCTACCTGGGAGTCGACTCTCTGGAGTACCTTTCCCTCGAGGGGTTGCTTTCAAGTATGGATTTACCGGGCGATCAGTTCTGTTCGGCCTGTTTTTCCGGCAAGTACCCGATTGCGCTGGAAAAGAGCAACAGCAAAGATATATTCGAGACGGAAGTTCAAGACTCCGAAGTGACCTCCGACCCAACCCTTTAATGTTCGTCAGTTCACCCCTGAGTCCCCAAATCATGAGACCCGCATGAACCGTGTTTTTGACCTGTTGATCGACCGCGCGATGACCTTTCTTGACGGCCTGTTCTTGCTGCGGCCGCCTCTCTTTTTCCCCGTATGGATCGCCACCGCCGCCGGGTTGGGGGTAGGCCACTGGGTCTCTGAGCCCGAGTTGTTCTGGCGCATCGGTTGGAACGGCTGGATCGTGCTTCTGTTTGCCGGCATGACGCTGCTCTCCGGATCAGCCTTTGTTCTGGCTCAGGTCGCCCAGGCCGGGGCCCGGTCCCCCGAGCGGTCCCTCTCGGTCATCGATAAGGGGACCCTATCGCCCGACCGTGCCCGCAGACTGGCCTGGATATATCTCGCTGTGGGGCTGGTATTGATCCTCCCTTCCGGTGGCATAAGCGTGCTGGCCGCACTGGTTCTGTTTCTGGCGTGGGGCGGGTTGGACAGCGCCATCCCCTCTATCTGGAGAGCTAATCCTCTGGTGCAGACCGCTCGTCACCTGCTCACCGCCGCCAGCCTGTTCTATGCCGGTTGGGGCGCCAGCGGTGCGTCCCTTACCGCCAGCCTGGCATTGGCCCTGCCCTATATCCTCGGTTTCGGGGCCATCGGCGCCCTCGTAACCCTCTCATCCGGGGCCCCGTCGCCCTCGGGGAGCTCACGGCCGGGTGCGCTGCGGCTCATGGTCACCCTTTTGGCAGCGACTGCAGCAGTCGTGGGGGCATTGATGCAGGGCTACGGGAATGGTGATCCGGTCGTTTCCACCGCCGCGGCTTTGATCCTCCCATTTTTCGTAGTGGCCCTCATTTACCGTCGCGACATCGATACGGCGCGCACCGTCCGCTACGCCCTGTTGATCGTGGCCATCTTCGTCGGCGCACGCTATCCCCTGCTCTTTATACCCCTGGTGCTCAACTTCTACCTGTGCCGGTACTATTACCAGCGGCGATTCGGGGTCGTATACCCTACCTTCCAGGGTGACCAGGAGCTGTTATGGGGATCAGCCTAATCCGCCCCGACCGCTGATGACCACCGCCGAGCTCCTGTCCCTCCTTCAACTGGACGATTTTGTGGTCATCGATTTCGAGACCACCGGCCTGGATCCCAGCAGCTGTCAGATCATCGAGGCCGCTGCGGTTCGCTTCCGGATGGGTGAGCCGGTGGGCGAGTTTCAACAGCTGGTCAACCCCGGGGAACCGATCCCCAGGGAGGTGGTGGACCTGACCAATATCACCGACGATATGGTGGCCGGCCAGCCGACGATTGACCAGGTGGGCCAGGAACTGCTGGACTTCATCGGCGACAGCCCCCTGGTGGCCCAGAACATTGCCTTCGATCTGGCCTTCCTCCACAACATCTGCCGCACCCTTGGGCGTCCCGATACGCTCCCCAACCTGCTTTATGACACCCTGCCGCTGGGTCGCACCTTCCTGTACCATCACAGCGGCTTCTCCCTTTCGGCCCTGTGCGAGTTTTACGGGATTGCCCACCAGAACGCCCACCGGGCCTATCACGATGCCTTGAATACGGGGCATCTCTTCATCAAGCTGGTCGAGGAAGCAGCCAGCTACCCCTTGCCGATCATCCAGGCCCTCCTCGGTGTGCAGGACCACGTGACGATCCCCAACAAATCCCTGTATGTGCAGCTTGTGCAGACCATGTCGGCCAAGGGCCAGGTCAAGGGACTTACCACCTCGACGGTGGAGCGTCCGGTGACCCGGGCGATCTTTGATCGCGACGGGGCCGGTGATAACTATGTCCCGGTGACGCCCGTTGATTATTTCGGTGAAAACGGATTGCTCGCATCCCGGTGGGACGGGTTCGAATCCCGCCCCGTCCAGGTTGAATTTGCCGAAGCCGTGGCCACGACCTTCGAGGAGGGGAACATACTCATCGCCGAAGCCGGCACGGGCCTGGGCAAGTCCATGGGCTACCTGCTGCCGGCGGTGAACCACGCCTGCGTGCATGATGCGCCGGTGGTCATTTCCTGCCACACCAAGCATCTGCAGGACCAACTTTTCACCCATGAAATCCCCCGGTTGGTCGAGGCCCTCGATGCCCCGGTGAGGGCGGTCATGCTCAAAGGGCGCTGGAACTACCTCTGCCGCACCCGGCTCGATTTTGTCCTGACCAACGCCAATCGGCTCCTGAGCCCGGATGACTGTGACAAGATTTTGCCCATCATCATCTGGGAACAGTTCACCCAGACCGGCGATATTGACGAGTGTCCCGGGTTCCTGTCGCGGTGGAGTGCTAGGCTGTGGCGCCTGATCAACAGCGAACGTGGATTTTGCCTGGGCAAAACGTGCAGCCGCTACAACGGCTGCTTCCTGGGACCGATCCGCCGGGCCGTCAAACAGGCCAGCCTCATTGTGGTCAACCACGCCCTGCTCCTGGCCGATGTCGCCGATGACGTTGGGCTGCTGCCCGACGATTACCTGTTGGTGCTGGA
>CAZJBG010000018.1:13888-20907 GCA_964543925.1 uncultured bacterium | reverse complement strand
GTGCTGGATGAGGCTCATAACCTGCAGCGGGTCGCTACCGACCAGCTCACCATGGAATTCGGGGAAGAGACCGTACGCAACCTCACCGCGAATTACCTCGGCAGCCGTTATCGCCAGATCTTCCGTAAAAAATTGCAGGATGCGCTCCAGATCATCGAGGAAGATGGGGATCTCTACGGGCGGTTGCAGCAGGCCGCCCGGGCCCTGCAGCAGGCAACGGCCGACCTCCTGGAGGCTTACGTACTGAAGTACCAGCTGAAGGTGGAGGCCGATTGGAAATACAGCACCCAGCAGGGTCGCTATATCGATCCGCACACGGAGTTTCGAGGTCTTGAGTCGAACACTTCTGCTGCCGCCGAGGCTCTGGCCACCTTGAACCAGACGCTGTCAGCGGTCCATAAATTGCTCACCCAATCGGATGTGGCCCCGGGAGAGACACTGGTGAACGAGCTGGAGACCGACCTGTCCCAGGCCAGGGCCCTTGAGGCGGCCTATCGGCGCATTGCCCTGGAGGATCCGGCCAGGGATGATGTCCTCTGGCGCGAGGTGCGTGCCGCCGGGGGAGGGGTGAAGGTGGTCTTTAAGAGTGCGCCGCTCACGGTGGCAGACTTCCTGCAGACCCGGCTTTTTGAACGACGGCCCGGCACGGTGCTGTGTTCAGCCACCCTGCAAGTGGGAACCAGTTTCGACTATTTCCGGAGTGAAGTCGGTCTTGATGCCGGTTTTGATGCCTGGCCGACTGAAGAGCACGAGTTTCCCTCCCCCTTTCTGTATGACGAACAGTGTGTCGTTTTAAGCTGGGAGGCCCCGGTGGATGTGTCGGACCCGAAATATCCCCAGGAGTTGGCCGAACTGATCGACAGCCTCACCGATCAGATTCAGCGGCGGCTCCTGGTCCTGTTTACCTCCTATGCCCAGCTGCGGGCGGTCCATGAAGTCCTCCATAGCCGGCTGTTCCGCACGGAGCGACGCCTGCTCACCCAGTTTTCCCGTACCAGCCGCCGGGCATTGCTGGGCGCCTTCAAGGAGAATCCCAGGGCTATTCTGCTGGGGACGTCCAGCTTCTGGGAGGGGGTGGACCTCCCGGGCGAGCTGCTGGAAATGATCATCGTCGCCCGGCTGCCCTTCGCCAACCCTACCGAACCGGTGGTGGCCGCCCGCATGGAATATCTCCAGGAGCAGGGACGCAATCCCTTCATGGAGTACCAGATCCCCGATGCCATCACCCGGTTCCGCCAAGGCTTCGGGCGGCTCATCCGCACCACCTACGACGAGGGCATCTTCATCGTCGCCGACGGCCGGGTTACCCGTCGCCGCTATGGGCAACTTTTCCTGGATGCTCTGCCGGTGGAGGCGGTCCCCTTTCGCTACGCCGACCGCATCGCAAACCTGGCGGGACAGGTTATATTTCAGGGTAATCGGCCTGAAACCCGTCGGGGCTCCGCCTGAGATAATCGTTGAGCTACCGCCTGGTTTAGCCCTTTTACAGGCCGGGTACCGATCCTAAATTCAAGGCTAACGTGAATGTAAATTTTGGCCCCTAGCCCGGTCTTTGATCCTCGGGGGCTTAGGCTGCGGCCCCGGTAGTGCCTGACTGGATCGTCGAGGAACCGGGATAGGGGACTTAACGAATTGCCGAAAGGGGGTGGTCGCCAGGTGACTGAAGAATTCCGAATCGGTCTCACGTTTGATGATGTGCTCTTGGTGCCGGCCTATTCCCGCGTGCTGCCCAACGAGGTGACACTCACCACCCGCCTTACCAACCGTATCCAGTTGAACCTGCCCTTTCTCAGCGCCGCCATGGATACGGTCACCGAAGGGAGCATGGCCATCGCCATCGCCCGCCATGGGGGACTCGGGGTGTTGCACCGCAATATGCCCGTTAAGGTCCAGGCCGCAGAAGTGGACCGTGTCAAACGATCCGAGAGCGGGATGATCCTCGACCCGGTGACCCTCCCGCCCGACAAAACCATCGGCGAGGCGCTGGAGGTCATGCGCCGCTACCGCATCTCGGGAGTACCCATCGTGGATAAGAAACTGTCCGACGACTCCGGGTCGCCGGGACATCTGGTTGGCATCCTCACCAACCGGGATATACGGTTCGAGGAGAACTTGGAGAAGCCCATCACCGCCTGCATGACCAGTGAAAAGCTGGTCACCGTCCCCAAGGGGACCACCCTTGAGGAGGCCAAGGTGGTCCTTCAGGAACATCGCATTGAGAAGCTGCTGGTGGTGGATAAGCAGGGCACCCTCACCGGTTTGATCACCGTGAAGGACATCCTCAAGAAAGAGCGCCATCCCAATGCCTGCCTCGACGAACATGGCCGGCTCAGGGTAGGCGCTGCCGTGGGGACCGGAGCCGACACCTTCGACCGGGCCGCGGCCCTCGTGGACGCCGGAGTAGATGCCATTTTCGTCGATACCGCCCACGGCCATTCCGCCGGTGTCCTGAAGACGGTGAAGGAACTGAAAAAGCGCCTGTCCGGTATTGACCTCATCGCCGGAAACGTGGCCACCGCCGAAGGGGTCCAGGCCCTCATCGACGCGGGCGCCGACGCAGTGAAGATTGGCATTGGCGCCGGGTCCAGCTGCACCACCCGGATCGTGGCCGGCATCGGCGTGCCCCAGCTCACGGCCGTCATCGAGGCGTCCCAGGTGGGCCATAAAGCCGGTATCCCCATCATCTCCGACGGCGGTATGCGTTACTCCGGCGATATCGCAAAATCCTTGGCGGCGGGATCGTCATCGGTCATGCTGGGCAGCATCTTCGCCGGCATGGACGAAAGCCCCGGCGAGACCATCCTCTACGAGGGCCGCCGGTTCAAGACCTTCCGGGGGATGGGGTCGGTGGGGGCCATGACCGAAGGCTCCGGCGACCGCTATTTCCAGGAAGGCATGCTTTCCTCAAAGCTGGTTCCCGAGGGTATCGAGGGCATGGTACCCTACCGCGGCAGCGCCGGCGAAACCATCCACCAGCTCGTCGGGGGATTACGGGCTGCCATGGGCTACTGCGGGGCGGAGACCATCGAGCAGTTGCAGGCCGGACGAACCTTCGTACGCATCACCAGCGCCGGGCGCGTCGAAGGCCATCCCCACGATGTGACCATCACCAAGGAAGCCCCCAACTACGCCGCGCCCCGGGAGTAGCTTTTTAGGGGCTTGGGAGTCGTGGCCGCAGCTGTCTAGAACGCGAACATCGGGACCAAACAGCCTGACGGCTTTCTACGAACGCCGGACTACCGGTCACGGACGACGCGACATCGCCCGAGCCGACCGCATGTGACGCCTTCCACGCCTCCTCCCGTCCGGCAGGCTTGACATATTCCTGATCCGTTGCCTAACTTGGCTTTACCATCACCCCATGCCTCTTCCTCATCCAATGAGAGGAATAACTTATGCCGGCTCGTTTGCATCGGACCGCCCGGTTTTTGTCGATCTCGCTGCTGACGCTCACTTTGGCTGCGCCCACCGCCCTCCTTCAGGCGCAAATCGTAATAAAGTGGCTGAACGTCGGCTCCCTCCATTCCCCATACGCTGCGACAGGTGCCCTGCGGGAGGGGGAGCCCTTCGAGAATGCGGCGCTCCAATGGCCCGCCATTGACCGTAACGCGGGCAACAGCCGGGCCCAAGCCATATGGATGGCGGCCACCAACTTCACCGACGAGACCGGCAGGACCTTTCCCGTAAAGGTTTCGCATGTGGGTCCCCGTCCGGGAGGGGCAGGGCAGTACTTTCCCCGGCAGATGGACCTGATCAGTCGCTTCGAGGCGCCGGTGGTAACGGTGGATGGGATTGAATCCTTCGAGTTCGGCAAGCCGGTCGCCATCGATGTCGTCGATCCCGCCCTGAAGGCCGACCGCATGATCCTCAATGTGACGACGAACCGGCTGGGGGTTGAAATGGAGCAGAAGATCAGCGCCTTCAGCCAGCAGTTTCACGACAACTATCACATCATCGAATACACCTTCACCAACACAGGCAACGTCGATGCTGACGCTGAAATTGAGTTGAGTAACACCCTCAACGGATTTTATGTCTTATTCCTCTCCCGCTACGCCCTCCATAATGGATCGAGTTGGACCCGGGGCGGCGGCGCGCCGTGGGGCAAGTTCACCATGAATGATGCAGTGGGCGATGGTCATGAGGACTACGGGGTCAACTTCCGGGCTCAGTATGCCTGGGCCGGCCTCAATCCTGATCAGGTGATTTTCAATACCATGGGTGGACCGATGTTTCATTCCACGCAGTGGTCGACCGATGATGATACTACCGGGCGGCTGGCGGCGGCCCAGATGGTGGGTCGCGTAACGCTCTTTGCACCCGGCACGGTAGGCAGTATTGTCGATGATATCAGTCAGCCTTCGACCATGGGCGTCATAGGTAGCGACGATCCGAACCTGGTGACTGACGAATTCAACGAGAACCTCATGGTTCGGCAGTACGACTGGATAAGCGGTGTCCGAATGGCGGGTTATTCTATGACGGACCCCTTGGGCAATGCACCTAATGGCCGCCTGTGGCCCCATCATGCCAATCAGATGGAGCCCGATGACGATGGAGGCTATGTCCTGGGCGAGAATTTTGCCACACCGACGACCAATCCCGCATTCTTTCAAGGTGTATTTGACGATGGCGGCTGGGAGATCATCGAAGGATACGGCCCCTACACATTGGCCCCGGGCGAGAGCGTCAACCTGGCGGTGGCCGAAGGGGTCAGTGGACTAAGCGCCGATGCCAAGTTGCAGATCGGGTCGACCTACAAGCAGTCGGGCGCCGATGATATTACGCCCATAGAATGGCCGGCCGGAAGCGGCGTCTCCATGACCAAGAACCAGTGGGTACTGACGACAAGAGACTCCCTGTTCCAAACTTTCGAGCGGGCCATCGCCAACTATGCGTCGGGGTTCAACATTCCCCAGCCGCCCTTGCCGCCCCAGCGGTTTGATGTGACATCGGGCAGCAACGGCATTACCTTAAGCTGGGAACTCTATGCAGGGGAAATCCCGACCGGTTTTGAAATCTGGCGGGCGGCGGGGCGTTATGACAATCCCAATGGCTACCAACTGGTCGCCGAGTTGGGACCTGATGCCATAAGCTACGTGGAGGTACCCACCGAGCACGGCGGCGCGTATTACTATTACTTGTTGGCCCTGGGAGAGATCAACACCGATCCGACCGGCAACACGCCGGTGGGAGCGCCCCTTAAAAGCGGGCGCTACTACACCCAGACTTACACGCCGGCCTATCGTAACACCATTCCTATGGCTGCAGATGACTCTACCACGGCTGTGGCAGGCCAAGAGAAAATAATTGACGTTTTGGCCAACGATGCCGATGGCGACAGCGATGATAGTCTACGAATTGTTGAGGGCATCCATAGCATGTATGGCAGTGCCTGGCCTACGGCTGACACTTCAAGAACCCTGAGCTATATGGCCCTTTTAAATTTCGAGGGCACTGACACCGTATTCTATGTGATATCAGATGGATATCACAGGGATACGGCCCAAGTAATCGTAGAGGTGGAGGCGGGACCTGTCCAATACCGGCACACGATTACCGATCTAAGACTTTATGGAGGCGCCGATAATGATAACATTAGTAGCATCTCTTCCCTTGATGATGGCGGATATCTTCTCGTTGGCAGAACTAGGCCATCCGATACTGAGTCCTACAGTAAATCCTGGGTTGTTCGCTTAGATGCCAGGGGTGATACTCTATGGACCCAGACCAGGGGAGATTCACTTGATGAAGGTCTCAATGTAGGTTGGCCAACCTCAGATGGTGGCTATATTGCGATCGGTACGATACGCTTACCTTACACTCCAGAAACAATTATTGTTTATCTTGCAGGAGAGCCCGCTGTATTGGTCCAGAAAATGGACGACTCCGGTCAGATTCTGTGGCGGAAGACCTACGGTACGCCTGAGGCCAATTATATCCATAGGATTATCCGAACCCAGAACGGTGGCGCTACAGTGATCTGCCGTGATTTTAATTTCGGTTTTAGGTGGGGTACATGGGTGGTCAATTTTGATGCCCAGGGGGATGCCCTGTGGACCCGCAAGTACCCATATATAAGGGACACATATGCCGGGATTGAATTGCCCGGGGGCGGCTATCTGTTTGGTGGTCAATCGTATGATCTGCAAACATTTGATTATGATGATATGCTGATCCGTACCGATACCCAAGGGGATACCCTGTGGACCCGTATCTATGGGGAGCAGAATTCTACAGATAGTTTTTCGAGTATGGCGGTCCTGCCTGACAGCGGGTATATCATTGTCGGCATGTCTCAAGCTACTGGCAATGAAATGGGGTGGCTCGTTCGTACCGACGCCAATGGCAATACCTTGTGGACCCGTATGTATGAAGAAAGTATGACGGGGCAGGCCACAACTTACACTTATGCGCGGTTTAACGATGTTATCGTTCTGGAAGATGGAGGGTACCTGGTATGGGGTGAGGCGAATGGTTATGGTTCTTGGCTGGTTAAGATGAAGAGTAACGGGGAAGTTGTATGGTCTCGCGTCTACGGGGTCGAGCAAGCTAAGACCAGCCTTTACCCGGTTCCCATGGCTGATGGCGGCTTTCTTCTCTACGGATATATCTATTCTGTAGCCCGCGGTAATGATGGCTGGCTAGTCCGCACAGATGCCACTGGTGATACGCTCTGGACCCATACACTTGTGGGCGGCGGCAGCGAAAGCTTTGGGCAACCCGTGGCCCCGAGCGATGGCAAGTTTGTCATACCTGGTAACACAAATAGTTATGGCCACGGCGATGGAGACGCCCTGGTAATCTGGCTCGTTGATGGCATCCTGTCAGTGGACGGGGGGGAACCGGTCTTGCCCACCGCTTTCGCCCTACACCAGAACTACCCCAACCCCTTCAACCCCAGCACGACGTTGCGGTTCGACCTGCCCGAGGCGGCGCAGGTTACCCTGGTCGTGTATGATCTGCTGGGCCGGGAGGTGGCGCGACTGGTCGATGATGGCTACCGGGAAGCGGGTGGG
>CAZJBG010000018.1:12277-13878 GCA_964543925.1 uncultured bacterium | reverse complement strand
CGGGTCATTTGGAATGGGAGGGATGTCCACGGCCGGGCGGTGCCTACAGGCCTGTACATTGCCCGGTTGGTGACCCCGGCTTACACGAAGAGCATCAAGTTGGTGCTTTTGAAGTAGATCAAAAATAAAGCAGGGGCGACTCACTGAGTCACCCCTGCATACTACGGGCTAAATGCTGTCAGTTGGCGGCTTCAGGAAGCGAAGCGACTGGTCACCATCCGGGTCAGCCGGGATTTGATGCGGGCCACCTTGTTGGGATGGGTTATCTTCGCACCTGCCGAGGTATCCAAAACCTTGACGGCCGCTTGCAGAGCCTTTTCGGCCGCCTCCTGGGTGGTGGCCTCCTCCACAGTCCTGATGTGAGTCTTGACTCTGGACCGGGCGGCCCGGTTGCGCTCCCGGCGTTTTAGCGACTGGCGGTGCCGCTTGATGGTAGATGGGTGTCGATCCATAGTTGCCTGTCTGTTCCTTCTTTTGTAGCCCGAAAATTAGCCCACATCGGTAGCTTTAGCAAATAACGTTTCCCCTACAATTAGATTTGCCTATATGGTAATGTTAATATAAGTTTTTGATATGGTATTGTCACCTGGATCGGGCATACTCCGTGAAGTTCCCATCTTCACCGAGCTGGACGATGAAACCTTGAACATCATCATGGAGATGACCGTCCGGCGCTCCTTCAGTAGAGGTACCATGATCATGATCGAGGAGGATCAGGCCGATACGCTCTATATTATCGAATCGGGCAGCGTCAAGATCACCCGGCTGAACGAGGATGGACGCGAAGTAATCCTCGCCCTGCTCGGCCCATCGGAATTTTTCGGTGAGATGGCCCTGCTGGATGGGCAGGGACGCTCGGCGAACGTGATGGCCCTGGAAGACACGGTCCTGTTTACGCTCATACGCCGCGATTTCCTCGATGCCCTGAACCGCTTCCCGTCGATTTCCATCCAGCTTCTCAGAGAGATGACCTTGCGGCTGCGGAAATCTGACGAGCAGATCAAATCCCTTTCCCTGTCGGATGCCGAACACCGTATCGGTATCGCCCTGCATCGGATTGCCGAGGACATGGGTACCTTCAGGATGGGGGAGGTGATCATCAGAAAATTGCCCTTTCAGCAGGATATCGCCAATATGGCCGGCACCAGCCGGGAAACCGTTTCTCGCATGCTGAAAAATCTCGAGGCCAAGGGTTTGATGGAACGTGACGGTCGTCGCCTCACGATCCATGATTACGCCAGTTTCACCCGCCTCTTCGGGTAGGTCGCCCCACGGAATTTCCCGAAGGGACCCCCGTGGGAAAATTCCCTCCTGATCCCCCGGACGTAACAGTAACAAGCAGCCTACTTATATGAAAGACGATGAACATTCTCTCAACAACATCGACCGCTGATCGCAACCCCAAACGGCCCGGACTCAAACGCCGCTTTGTCGAGGATCCCGAGCCCTTTGCGCCGTGGCTGACATGGTAGCTAAGCCCCCGGATAACCCCGACCAGCCGCCCGAGGAAGCCGCCGAACAGGATCGACTTTTCAGCCACAAGGGGAATCCCAATGAAATGTCCTTTCTGGAGCACCTTGAAGAGCTCCGTTGGCGTGTAC
>CAZJBG010000018.1:11198-12267 GCA_964543925.1 uncultured bacterium | reverse complement strand
GGATTATCGGCCATCGTCCTATTCGCCGTTCTCGCCTTCATCAAGGTCGACTGGGTGGTCGGCTTCCTCACGGCACCGGCCTTGAATCTCGACCAACCGGTGGTTCTGCAGGCGCTGAAGGTATCCGACATGTTCATGGTGAACCTCATATCAAGCTTGATGACCGGCCTGGTCCTGGCCAGCCCCGTGGTGCTCTACCAGATCTGGCGCTTTGTCAACCCGGCCTTGGGGAAATCCACCCGCTGGACAACCATCGGGGTGGTACTGTTCGGTACGTTTTTTTTCCTGGGCGGCGTAACCTTCGGCTATAAAGTCATTCTGCCCTTCAGCCTCCGGTTCTTTTCTTCCCTGGGGGGTGACCTGGTGGAGAACAACTACAGCATTCATGCCTACCTGGGCTACGTGACCTGGATGATGCTGGCCGCCGGACTGGTGTTTCAACTTCCGGTCATTTCCCTGATCCTCACCCGCATCGGCCTCCTGACACCGGCCTTTCTGCGGCATTACCGGCGGTATGCCCTGGTAGCAATCCTGGTTTTCGCCGCGATCCTGACCCCCCCCGATCCACTGAGCCAGGTGATGATGGCGGTGCCTCTCCTGCTGCTCTACGAACTGTCCATCCTCATCTCCAAGATTTTCCAACCGGCCGAGCTCACTTGATTTGCCCGACAGCTGCCAGTAAGTTCTCGCGGTGAAGGTTCAACTCAGCCAAATCGTTGCCCCCATCGTCGAAGATCTCAAGCTTTTTCAGAAAGAGTTTGAACATGCCCTCCGGTCGGAAGTCCGGATGGTCAATACCATGGTGCGCTATATCCTGCACAACCGGGGCAAACACCTGCGACCGATCCTCACGATCCTTTCGGCTCACCTGTGCGGCCAGGCTAACCTCGATAGCATGCGGGCCGCCTCCCTGGTCGAACTGCTCCACATCGCGACCCTGATCCACGATGACGTGGTGGACGAATCCGACCTGCGGCGCAGTTGGCCCTCCATTCGCCGGGTATTCAACAACAAGAAGGCCGTCCTCATCGGGGATTATTTTCTGTCCAAGGCGTTGAGCTATATGATC
>CAZJBG010000018.1:3141-11098 GCA_964543925.1 uncultured bacterium | reverse complement strand
GACTATAAGGCCTCCCTGGTCAATGTGGTTCACTTTAATGCCCAACGGTCCTGGTGACCCGGGTCCTGGTGATCCGGTTCAGCTCTATGGGCGATATCATTCTTACGGCACCGGTAATCAACGCGCTACGACAAACCTATCCCGACATTACCATCGACTATCTGGTGCATGAGCAGTTCCAGACCCTGGTGAGCCATTTCGATCCGCCGCCCCAGCGCGTCATTCCCTTTCCGGCCACCGTCAAGGCGGCCCAACTGCCCGCCTATGCCCGGAAGCTGGCCCAGGGCGACTACGATCTGGTTCTCGACCTCCATGATTCCATCCGCAGCAAGCTGCTCAGACGCTTTTTCCCGGGAGCTCAGCTGCGCGTCTACCGTAAGCCCCGCCTCAGGCGGTGGCTGCTGTTCAACCTGTGGATCAATCGCTTCGGGCCGGACTTTTCGGTGGTGAGTGAGTACTTGCGCTATGCCGGGCTTGACCTGCCGGCCCCCGAGCGCCGGCCCCGCATGTCCCTGGGCGCCGATGATACGACTGAAGTCCTTCGTCGTTATGGATTGGAACCGGGCTACCTGGCGTGTGTCCCCGGTGCAGCATGGCCCCAAAAGTCATGGCTGAAAGAACGCTATATCGAGCTGCTTGATCAGCGCCTGGCCAGCCACCCCGGCCGGGTGGTGTTGCTGGGCGGCCCACGCGACACGATTTGCGATGAGATTGCCGATTCACTGGCCGGGGCCCGGATCACGAACCTGAAGGGCCAGACGGGCCTGGCCGATGCACTTTCGCTCCTGTCCCGCAGTCGCGGCGTGGTGGGTTCGGATACCGGTCTGGTCCACGCGGCCGAAGCCCTGGGGGTCCCGGTCGTAATGATCCTGGGGCCCACCTCGCGGGAAACCGGCGCCCACACACATGACCCTGCCTCCCAGGTTCATGAGGTCTCCTTATGGTGCCGCCCGTGCAGCCAGAACGGCCGGCGGGCGTGCTATCGCCGGGAGCGATATTGTCTCACGGGCACGACGGTCGATCAGGTAGGGGTGAGCATCGACCGGATCATGGGGCGGGCCTGATGCGCTGGGTCTGGCGGCTGGTCTATAATGTGTTGATCCTCCCGTTCATGGTGGCGGTGGCCTACTCCCTGGTCCTATTTAACCGGAAAGTTCGGCGGGGGCTCCGTGGCCGCCGGAGGACCCTCCGTCGAGTGGCCCATTTTCGGGAGACCCTTTACCATCGATTCGGTCTCCTCTACTGGTTCCACGTGGCCTCCCACGGCGAATACGAGCAAACCCGGCCCGTCATCGAGGGGTTGCGGGAAGTCTCCCCCGACAGTATCATTGTGGTCAGCTTCTTTTCACCCTCCGGGTACGAAAACTGTGACCACGAGGCGGTTGATTTCAAATTCTACCTTCCCCTGGATTTTCCCTGGGTTATGCGCCGTCTTCTGCGGCTGCTTAAGCCCCATCGCGTTGTATTTGCCAGTTACGATATTTGGCCCAACCTCATCTGGAGCTGTCAACAGGCCGGTATTCCCACCACCCTGTTTGCCGCCCGCATCGTCCCCGGCAGCACCAAGCAGTGGCCGGTCATCTCCAATTTCTACAAGCAAATTTATGGGGCTATCCGGTACATCTATACGGTGTCGGAGGCCGATCACCACCGCGTGAAGGCCATCTTGAGCGATCACAGTTCCACAGTGGTCAAGAATCTCGGGAATCCCCGGTACGACCGGGTCAGGGAACGGAACCATCGGGGAAATTCCATCCGCCGGAACGGGAACGAGCGCGTGGTGGTCCTGGGTAGTCTGCACAAGGAAGATGAAGAGATGATTGTCCCGCCCCTGCTGGACCGATTGCGCGCGGATGACAGCATCAGGCTGCTGTGGGCGCCCCACGAACCGGAATCGGCCGTCATCGACGCCATAGGCAGACAGCTCTCCGCCGCAGGCATCTCCTGGGACCGCTATGGACAACGTTTAGGGCGCTTTCGGGACGATCAGGTATTGATCATCGACGGCGTCGGCTACCTCGCCGAGCTCTACAGTCGTGGGATCCTGGCCTACGTAGGGGGTGGATTCGGCGCCAGCGTCCATAACGTGATGGAACCGGCCACGGCCGGAATTCCGGTGCTGTTCGGTCCCCGGTACAGCCGCAGTCACGAGGCCGAGCAGCTCATCGAGTACGGAGGCGCCTTCTCCGTCTCATCCAAGGACGAGTTCCAGCGTCACTTGACGACCTTTCTGGAGGATGAGGAGGCCCGCCAACAGGCTGGAGGCGCGGCCTTGAGGGTCATCGAAGATAATTTAGGGGCCACCGCCAGAACCCTGCAGGCCATCCTTGGTGGCTAGCTGCTGTCCCGTTAAGCGTCCTCAAGGACGTAATCTCCTCGGGCCGGGCGGGACCTCCAGGGGCCGCTTATGACTCAAGCAAGCGACCGCATCTTTACCATCAGCAACGCATTGAGCCTTTTTCGCGCGCTGCTCACCATCCCCCTGGTCTGGGTATTGGAACTGGATCGCATGAACGCGGCCCTGCTGATCATTGTATTAGGTGTCCTCTCAGACTATTTTGACGGCTATCTGGCACGACGGGCCCATGCTATTACCAACGTCGGCAGACTCCTGGATCCCATTGCCGACAAATTCATTATGCTGGCGGTAATGATCTTTCTTATTCTGGATCCCGCTCGACGGTTTCCCATCTTTTTCTTTCTGCTACTGGGCTTTCGCGACATCACCATCTCAATCATCGCATCTTACCTCATGGACCGGGAGGCTGAAGTCTTCGAGAGCAACTTAACCGGCAAGTGGTTTGTCGCCGTCACCGCCCTGGCCATGACCCTCTATGTCCTTGAATATACCACCCTCGGGTTGTGGGTGCTCCTGGTGGCTACCCTGCTGCTGTTGGCCAGTTGGTTCTTCTATGTCCGGCGCTACAGTCGCTATTTCAAGGCCTTGACGCAGGTATGATCTTTCGGCAGGCCGCTCTCACCCTATCCCGTGGTGAGATGGCTCTCCATGGCCGCACATGCCCCTGAAAATACCTTTTCGCCGGAAGTCCGTTATACACCAGGGCGCCGGTTCTTCAAATCCGGAATGCCTTAAAAATGTCCACCTGCTGGCATTCAGATGATCTCAAATTCCCTTATGACGCCGTTCATCGTAATATTTCATATGAAATATCGCCACTCGCTCCTCATCTTGCTGCCGTTGATCATCGGCTGCTCGCAAAACAGAGCGTCCGATCCGCTGATCGTTGCGTTCGAGTACGCGGTGGAATTCCATACCACGGGGCCAACGGAGGCCTGGATACCGATTCCCCGGTCAGATCCTTTCCAGACCATTACTGACCTGCGCATCGAAACCGACTTGTCCTACCAGATGGTGACCGACACTCTGTACGGCAATAAGATGCTCTACATCAATACCTGTTTGGACCAACCACGTGCCAGGTTAACGGTCAGCTTCACCGTCACCCGGGTAGAGGCCTCCAGCGTTCCGGCGCGGCTGTCAGCCCGGGAAAGGGAGCTGCATATGTCATCCTATGAGCGGGTGCCTCTGGATGACCGTTTTCACGCTATCGCCGACAGCATCGATTCCCACAGGCCTGATTTCGGGCGGGGGGTATACGACTACATCCTGGAACATATGACCTATGACAAGAGTGGTGAAGGCTGGGGGCAGGGCGACGCCAACTATGCCTGCGATGTGGGGAAGGGGAACTGCACCGACTACCACAGCCTGTTCAATGTGGTGGTCCGCAGCCATGAGCTGCCCGCCCGGTTTCATATAGGCTTTTCCATCCCCGCCGGCAACGGGGGCATCATCGCCGGTTACCACTGCTGGACCGAATTTTACCTCGATGGCGAATGGGTGCCGGTGGATATTTCCGAGGCCGATAAAAATCCCCGCCGGGAAGCATACTACTATGGCCGTTTGGATGAGCGGCGCGTGGACTTTACCATCGGGCGGGATATCCCCCTACCGAACGGTGGGCCCGGTGAGGCCGTCAACTATTTCATCTATCCCTATGTGAAAAGTAATCAGCGGGTCACGACCGATTATACCACTCGCTTTACGTTCAAGGAGTTGGGCTAAGTCAGTCGCGTTGACCCGGAGCCGATGTCGCGCTATTTGGCCGCCTTTTTCTTCCAGACGCCTCTAGTCTCAGACCACGTATACCGCTCTTGCCCGTTTTCCTTATGTACCGTGATCTCCGTCACTTTGAGGTCATCGGCGGTTTGGCCCGTCATAAAGATATCCAGATCGTAGGTTTTTCCCGTCGTGGATCTGAAATCTGCACAGGCAAAGTAGGTATCGTTGCCAACGTTGGACAGGCGCTCCTGGTGGACCTTCTCCAGCCTCAGGTTAAGGGCCTTGCCGGTCCTGTCGTCCATCACCAGAAATGATCCCCCCTTGATGGCGGAATCATGCATCACAAAGTGTTCAATCGATGCGGCCAGGATGGTTTTATCGATTCGGGTGGCGGTTGTGGGGTGTTCAGCGCTGGCGTCAGTGGCCGTGGGGTGCTCGGTCGGATGCTCCTGGGCGTAGACAGCAACAGTCATCGCCAGACCCAGCAAGCTGGTGAGAATCGTTTTCATCGTGGTTTGTCCTTTCAGCGGTTGGTGGTCGTCGAATATAACCATTTTCAGCCATGCCCCCCAAAAAGATTCCCCGAATTGACGCCCAGGAGGCAGTCCTGGCCACTTCGCTGGCAGGGGCATCGCGTGACGCGGAGGGCCTATGGGCCGATATGTGGCCGACTGGTGACCCGTTTAGTGCTCGTGATCGTGTCCCTCATGCCCTTCAGGAACGGCATCTGTTGTGGGGACCATCTGCTCCGCCTCGTGCTCCTGATCGATCTCAGGGGTGGCGTTTGATTCCAGCTTCACGCCGGTGCCGTACTGGAACACCAGCTGCCCGCCCCGATCTGCGCCGATGACCAGGATAATGGCTGCCGTCAACAGCAGGACCGGACGGCCGAACTTGCGCCATTGAGCGGCCACGGCTGGGAGATAGCCCCTGGCGAGGGCCGCATTGACCAGGGCCAGAATCGCCATGATCCCCGTATACCAGAACATGATATCCCGGTGAACGTGCACCAGGTCATGGCCGGGACTGTCGTGGCCAAGGGTGTCGGCTGCCTGAAGACCGGTGAGCACCGTCACCACAGCCGCCAGGGCCGCAAGGTAGATTAAGCTGGTAGCGGATTGCCGCAGGTGGTCTTTCCTCTGCACCCAGTACCACCCCTCGAACAGCAGCGCCACCAGGGTCAGGGCAATGGGGAAGTGGACGAACAGGGGGTGGATGGTCAGCGTGTTATCAAAGCCGGGCACGGCGTTCCTCAGATAGGTTCAAAGTTGCACCAAACCAACGGCTTGGGCCAGATGATGGTCCTCGTGCTCTGTCCTGATTGTGGCGAGCGGTCGGTCGTGCGCGCGGGCCGCGAAAAATTATTCTTTGTCGTCTGCAGACCGACCGTCGTGGTCCATTTTGCCCTTCAGGGAATCGGCGTGCATGTAACCGGGCATCATTTTGCCCCGCATGCCGCTCACTTTATGACCCTGCATCATCATGCCGTAACCGCCATGCTTGCCGCCGTGACCGTCGTCATGATACCGAATGGCTTGGTATATAGTGATCAACGCTACGAGGAAAGCCACGACAGTGATAAAATATCCCAGGATGGTCCCCACCCTTTTCAGGGTCGCATCATCCTGTTTGCCGGCCTGAATCAGGACCCAGTAGCCAACCCCCAGAGCAATGAGGATAAAGGCCAAGGCCAGATGAGTATGAGCTCCCATGATCTATCCCTTTCGTATGATGTGGATCAATACCTGTGGCTGAGTCGATAGGAATATAAAGCTCGCTTCGGGGTCTGGACCCATCTATTTACTCCCCGGGGCATTACAGCGCCAGCCGACGCGGGACATTGCCGGTGACGGTCACCGAGTGATGGCGAACGTCAAGTTTTGCTTCCGCCGAACATGGTCTTAAGCGTCGTCACGATCGTCTCCCGGTCATAGTCCTTGTTCAATAAATCCCGAATATAATTTTTCTCCCTGATGGCCGTGTCGCACGTACAGGCGACCAGCTCGCGTTCACCGCATTGGCCGCACGCACAGATGAAATTGCTGGCGATGGCCAGGACTTCCGGGCTGTAGAGCGGCGCTACAACGGCTTTGGGTGGGGGCGACGAGGGCGTGGAGGTCCGGTTTACGATCAGACCGGCCACAAACCCCAGCAGGATCAGGAGGGTAACGCCCAATATCGTTGACAGTGTATTCTGCCCTCTGCTACGTTGTTTCATTTGTGTTTTTGTCATAGTATCACCACTTTCAATAATGATTGGGGGTGCAGCGGCGGAGAAAGCCCGGCTCCCTCCGCCGCCCATCCTTGGTTTACTCGGGCACTTTGCAGCAATCGGGCAAGCTGGCGTAAGCTGCCGGATCGGCCGGTCTGTCGTTGGCCTGGTATCCCAGATCGGCAATGGCCTGTTCCACGTCGTCCAGGGACAGCGCATCGCCATCGTAGTTGACGTGGGCCATTTTCCCGTCCAGGTCCACCATGACCGACAGGATGCCGGCGGTTTTGATCAGACCGCCCTCAATGGCCGCTTTGCAGGTGTCACACTGGATCGTAGGCAGATTGACCATGGCATGGGCCTGGTTGGCCGCCATGGGCATATCATGGTCCTGGTTCATCACCGGCTCACTGCCGGAGGCCTGCATGGCCTGGTTGTGGGCATTGGTATCGGCGGCTTTTTGATCACCGCCGCCGCAGGCCCCTACCAGAAGTAGAGAGACGGTGAGCAGGGATAGGGTGGATTTATGCATAGTCAGACCTCGTTGTTATTCGGTTGTAAACGTGCAGAAGACGCCGTCATCGGTGGCCGTCTCCCCAGTCCCACATGCCAGCCATCATCGGGCGGCTGTCACAGGGCCAGTTTCCTCAGGCGCAGGGCGTTGCCGATGACCGACACGGAACTGAAGCTCATGGCGGCGGCGGCGATGATGGGGCTCAGCAGCAGCCCGAAAAAGGGATAGAGCACCCCGGCGGCAATCGGTACCCCGATCATGTTGTAGAAAAAAGCCCAGAACAGGTTCTGGCGAATGTTCCGCATGGTGCCCTTGCTGAGCCGCCGGGCCTTCATGATCCCCCGCAGATCGCCTTTCACCAGTGTGATGCCGGCGCTCTCGATGGCCACGTCGGTGCCGGTGCCCATGGCAATGCCCACCTCAGCCTGGGCCAGAGCCGGGGCGTCGTTGATGCCGTCACCGGCCATGGCTACGAAGCGCCCCTGGGACTGCAAACGTTCCACCACCGCCCTCTTCTGGTCGGGCAACAGTTCCGCCACGACCTCGTCGATCCCGAGCCGCCCGGCCACTGCTTGAGCGGTGATGGGGTTATCCCCGGTGAGCATGACGATGTGCAGGCCGTCCTTGTGCAGGGTGTCAATGGCCCCGGCCGTGGTGCTTTTCACCGGGTCCGAGATCCCCAGCAGGGCCGTTGGCTGGCCGTCAATGGTCAGTTGGACCACCGTTTCGCCCTTTTGCCGGTGTTCGTCGGCCAACGGGCCCAACGCGCCGGAGTCGATGCCCAGCGCGTCCAGCAGGGCCGCATTGCCCAGACTCACGGCCTGCCCGTCAACCCGGCCGGTAATCCCCTTGCCGGTGATGGAATGGAAATCCTCCACCGGGCTGAGGGTCAGGCCCCGCTCCTTGGCGGCCGCCACGATGGCCTCGGCCAGGGGATGTTCGCTCCCCTGCTCCAGGCTGGCGGCCAGCTGCAACAGTTCATTATCGGTCTGCCCGGAGTCGTTGACGATGGACGCCAGCCGGGGCCTCCCTTCGGTGAGGGTGCCGGTCTTGTCCACCACCAGGGTATCGACCTTTTCCATGGTCTCCAGCACCTCGGCGTTCTTGATGAGCACACCGGCGGTGGCGCCGCGGCCGGTTCCGACCA
>CAZJBG010000018.1:0-3131 GCA_964543925.1 uncultured bacterium | reverse complement strand
GTACCGACCATAATGGATATGGGGGTGGCCAGTCCCAGGGCGCAGGGACAGGCGATGACCAGCACCGCCACGGCATTCACCAGGGCGTAGGCCAGGGGCGGATCGGGACCCACCAGGGCCCAGACCACAAAGGTCACCAGACTGATCCCCACAACCAGGGGGACGAAATAGGAGGAGACCACATCGGCCAGGCGCTGGATGGGAGCCCGGCTGCGCTGGGCCTCGCTCACCATTTTGACGATGCGCGCCAGCAGGGTGTCACTCCCGATTTTCCTCGCTTCCATGATGAAGGTGCCGGTGCCGTTCACCGTGGCCCCGGTGACCGGGTCCCCCGATTCCTTGGCTACGGGGATGGATTCGCCGGTGACCATCGATTCGTCCACCGCGCTGGCGCCATCGAGCACCACGCCATCCACCGGGACCTTTTCACCGGGGCGCACCCGCAGCCGGTCACCGACCTTGACCTGGCTGAGGGCAAGGGTCTCCTCGGTACCATCATCCCTGATAATGCGGGCATTATGGGGCGCTAGTTGAAGTAAAGCTTTAATAGCGCTGCTGGTGCGGGACCGGGCGCGAAGCTCCAGTACCTGCCCCATGAGCACCAGCGTGGTAATGGTGGCCGCGGCCTCGAAATAGTTGGCCACCGACCCATCCGGCCCCCGGAATGCGGCTGGAAAGATACCGGGAAACAGGGTGGCGATAAGGCTGTATCCATAGGCCACACCGGTACCCATGGCGATGAGGGTAAACATGTTCAGGCTGCGACGAATGATCGAGGCGTACCCCCGCTGGAAAAAAGGCCGCCCGCCCCACAGCACCACCGGGGTGGCCAGGGCCAGGGCCAGCCAGTTGCCCAGGGCGCCGGACAACCCCTTCACCAGGGGCGCTCCGGTGAACATCTCACCCATGGTCAGCACCAGGAGGGGCAGGGTCAGGGCCGCGCTGGTCCAGAACCGGCGGCTCATGTCCACCAGCTCGGGGTTGGCCTCCTCCTCCAGAGTGACGGTGCGCGGCTCCAGGGCCATCCCGCAGATGGGGCACGCTCCCGGGGTCGATTGGACCACGTCCGGGTGCATGGGACAGGTGTAGACTTCGCCGGTCTCGACGGTAACGGTCTCCGGCTCCAGGGCCATGCCGCATTTGGGGCAGATACCGGGCCCGGCTTGCCGCACCTCCGGGTCCATGGGGCAGACGTAGGTCGGGCCTTCAATCGGCGCCTCACCACTTGCATGTTGGTGGTGTGCGTGGCCATCATGGGCGGCAACCATAGCCTCATCGCCGCCGAAGAAGTGCGGGTAATTCTGCCTGGCTAATTCTATAGACTTGGCCGGATCGGAGGCGAAGGTGTTTTGGCAATGCTGGGAGCAGAAGCCGTAGGTCACCCCCTCCCATTCCTGGGTGCCCACCGCTTTTTCCTCGGTAATTGTCATGCCGCATATGGGGTCGTTTAACATAGTATCCTCGCTCGTTGGAAGCATCTGATGATTTGAACCTGATCCTTAACTGCCTGCGGGCAGCGGTCCAAGGTGCTCAATCCGGCTTCCCGATGCGTTACATCCTGATGAGTAATATGTACATCTTCTTCACCCGCTAAATTTACCCGACACTGTCCAGCGGCCGCCTGGCAGGGGACCGCAGGCCCTTGAAATGACTGGGGGAGAGGCCGGTGACCGTTTTGAATTGGGCGGACAAGTGCTGAACACTGCTGTAGCCCAGACGATAGGCTATTTCGCTCAGGGAAAGTTCGTCATAGGCCAGCTGCTCCTTGACCCGTTCGATCTTCTGGAGGATCATGAACCGTTCGATGGTGATGCCCGCAACCGATGAAAACAGGCTGCTCAGGTAGGCATAGTTCTTTCCCAACCGGTTGGCCAGATGCACGGACAATGTCGTGTCCATGTGCTCGAGTTGGCCGCTACGGATCAGCTCCAGGATGAGTCCCTTGAGCCGCTCCACCAGCTGCGCCTTGCGATCCTCCAGGTATTCGAATCCGTTGGCCTTCAGCATCTGTTTCACAGCTTCCAGGTCCGGCATCCCACTGGCAGGTGCAAGGGTAGCTTTCCCCAGTTCAACCCGGTCGACCCTGAGCCCCAACTGCTCCAGTTCATCCCGCACAACCCGGATGCACCGGTCACAGACCATATTCTTGATATGAATATCGACGGGTTGCCGGCCGCCCATGGTCAGATACCCAGTTCCTGCATCTCGCGTTCCACCCTGGCCAGAACGGTCTCATCCAGGGTGCTCCGGCTTTCCCGGCGGCCATCTGTTGCCGGGCCGTCCCCCGGGTCGTTCGCTGTCCAGCGCTTGATCAGGAGTGACACGAAAACAGAGCCAATCCCCAACAGGGCAAAGGGCACCACCCAGGCCAGGAGGTTGAATCCTTCCTTCGTGGGCGCCGCCAGGACCGACTCGCCAAAGCGGGCCACATAGGCTTGAATAACCGCATCCGTGCTCAACCCGTCATCCAGCATGCCCCGAATACTGGCCGTCATCTCGTCCGCCGTGCCGCATTCACAAACATCCAGCACCATCGTGCAAGTGTCGCAGGTGCACATGAGGGCTTTACGGACTTGGGAGACGGCTCCCGCATCCGCGGCGGCGAGCTGAAACAGCGGCAGCAGCAGGAGTATAAATGGCATGAATGTTCGCATCTTGTTACCCTTCATTTATAATTCTAGTTTCTCGGTCTGTTAAATCCTTTACTTTACCTCTTCGGGAGATCACAAAGAAACAAGGAGCCGTCATTGCGAGGGAGTCCCGCCTTGGTGAGTCCTGCGGCGAGGCTCGAAGCAATCTGTCACTGCGAGCGTAGCGTGGCAGTCTAGTGGGATTAACCCAATGGTCCTGGAGATCGCCACGGGCTTTACCCTCGCGACGCTTCGCAGATCGCCACGTCCCGCCCTTGGCGGAACTCGCGATGACAGAAAGGCAAATGAAATTGCAGGACAGGGCACTAGATTCATAGTCTGAACAAATACGTCGATAAGTCATTCGCTATGATTCCCCCTTTTCCGGGAGCGAATAGGAACGCCAGATGTAGTAAATGGTGGGGATAACCAGCAGCGTCAACAGGGTGGAGGTCACCATGCCGCCCACCATGGGCGCGGCAATGCGCTTCATGACCTGGG
>CAZJBG010000017.1:29038-30487 GCA_964543925.1 uncultured bacterium | reverse complement strand
ACCGTATTATAATAGTAGCAGTAGTATTGATCATCATCAGACCCGCAGGAGGATATCATGCCCACCAAGAAACTGAAGGCATTCCTCGATTCTCACCAAATCAAGTATGTGACCTGCACCCATTCCCAGGCCTTTACGGCCCAGGAAATCGCGGCCACAGCCCACATACCCGGCAAAGAAATGGCCAAGACGGTCATGGTCAAGATCGACGATGACATGGCCATGGTGGTCCTGCCGGCCACGGACGACGTGGATCTATGGCTGCTCAGAGACGCCACCGGAGCCGAGCACGTAAAACTGGCCAACGAACGGGAGTTCAAGAACCTGTTTCCCGATTGTGAGATCGGTGCCATGCCTCCCTTTGGCAATCTTTACGACATGCCGGTTTACGTAGCTGCCAGCCTCGCTGAGGATGAGGAGATTGCTTTTAATGCCGGGACGCATACCGAGCTCATTAAGCTCCCCTATCACGACTTTGAACGATTGGTGCAGCCGAAGGTCCTGGAACTTACCCTGGAAGTCTAAAGGGCCACCCCGGATGTGACCGGCGCGGGGCATCCGGCGTCCTGTGTGCCACTTTCCATCCTCGCTGGCGCGATAGATTTCGGTTGATTCTTAATTATCTTGTTCTTACGTTGGCCTTGCCACGGCGGGCCTGACTCAGTCGATTCCATCGCTGAACTGTCAGGCCTCGGCAAACCATCTTTGGCGGGGGCACCCTCTCTGTGACGCGATTTCATCACATCAAAAACAGTCATGGTCGACCCTCGGTGTCTAACGGCTATCATCGCCCCAGTGACAGAAAGGAGCAGCCTATACATCATCAACCCGAGATCGATTTGGGCAGTCAACACGCCATGGCGGCCCGAAAATCTGTCCACCCGACGTTGTGGACGACCTATCAATCAATAAGGAGAATATCACATGAAGCTCAGTCTCATTATGATCATCAATGCCATCGTTGCGTTGGTTTTCGGGATCGCCTTTGTCCTGGCGCCCACGGCAACCGGGTCGCTTTATGGCCTCGCTCCTGACGAGACATTGAAATATATCGTGCAGCTCTTCGGGGCCGCGCTCCTTTCCATCGGTGTCCTGACCTGGCTGGCAAAAAACGCCGCCGAATCCGAAGCGCTGAAGGCCATCGTGCTGGCACTCTTTGTCGGCAATGCCGTCGGCTTTATCGTGGCGCTCATGGGGCAGCTGGCCGGCGTCGTAAATACCCTGGGCTGGCTGTCCGTCGCCATCTACCTCGTGCTGGCGCTGGGTTACGGTTATTTCCAGTTCTTAAAGCCGAGCGCTGCCTGACCGGCGAACTGTTATTGATTGGTTAAACCCCGAGCCGACCGGGTAACCGTATGTTCGGCGGTAGGTCAAGGGCCTGGTGGGCACCCGTGGCCATGAGGTAACAACGGGCTGACGGGTCAGGGGATAGCGTCAGGCATAAATTGG
>CAZJBG010000017.1:28497-29028 GCA_964543925.1 uncultured bacterium | reverse complement strand
CAACAATGGGTTGATGGTCAGGAGATAGGCCCAGGCCATAAATGGGCTGACCTTAACTTTTCCTATCCCTACATTTGTCCCATGGCACCGCCGGTTCTTGCCACTGAAAATATTTCCAAGCGCTTCGGCCAGCGGTTAGTGGTGGATCACCTCTCCCTGGAGGTTGGGGAAGGGGAAATCTTCGGTTTCCTCGGCCCCAACGGCTCCGGGAAGACCACCACCATACGCATGCTCCTTTCCCTCATTCGTCCCACCGGCGGTGAGGCCTTCGTTTTTGGTCAATCGATTAGGGGAAATTATCCTCAATATTTGAACCAGGTTGGCGCTCTGGTGGAAAAACCCGACTTCTATACCAACCTGTCAGCGCTCACTAACCTAAAATTATTGGCACGCCTGCATCAGGGGGTGGACGAGGCACGCTGCATGGAAGTGCTGGCGCTGGTGGGTCTGGAGGATCGGGCCCATGACCGCGTGAAGACTTACTCTCATGGCATGGCGCAACGGTTGGGGATTGCCCAAGCTATCCTTCAC
>CAZJBG010000017.1:0-28487 GCA_964543925.1 uncultured bacterium | reverse complement strand
CCGGCCCCGATTGCTGATCTTGGACGAACCCTCCAGCGGTCTGGATCCTCAGGGCATGCATGAGGTGCGGCAAATGATTACCCGCCTAGCCAGGGATGAGGGTATGACCGTATTCCTGTCATCCCACATGCTGGGTGAAGTGGAGCAAATCTGTACCAGCATGGCCGTTCTTCGGGAAGGGCAGCTCCTGGTTGTTGGCCAGGTAGATCAAATCCTATCGGCGGAGTCGGCCTCACTCACGGAGCTGCAGGCTGAGCCGATGGATGGCGCCAAGACCATTCTGGAAAGCCTCGCAAACGTAACCTCGGTAGTGGCACATCAGCAGCATCTACGCTTTCGGGTGGATCACAAACATCGTCCGCAGGTCATCCAGGTCTTGACGGAACAGGGAATCAGGGTTTTTTCACTGGCGCCTGTCTCCAGCCTGGAGGACTATTTCCTCTCACTATTTGAAAACAAGGAAATATCTTGATTATTCGGCAGGAAGGTTGACAACTGTGTGGCGGCTCTATCAAAACGAAATGATTAAGGCCTTTAGCCAATGGCGTACCATGATTGGTTTCGGGGCCATCGCTGTGGGAGTGATCCTGGTCATTTGGGGATTTAGCGTAGGCAGTTCCGCTATCCAGCGTGATTTGACCAGATGGTTGGGCGATGAATTTCTTACGACCGGCAACCTCGCTAACGGCATGTTGGTCAGTCACATCCTCATGAACACACTGTTTGTTCACATTCCGTTTCTTATTACCCTGGTGGCCGGCGAGGGAACCGCCGGTACCTTTCGTATCTACTTGACCCGCCCGGTGAGCCGGGTCCGGGTACTCACGGCCAAACTCCTGACCGCCGCCACCTACTCCGCCGTCCTGGTGGCCTGGCTGGGGGTGCTCAGCCTGGGCCTGGGCAACGGGTGGTTGGGGGTGGGGGATGTATTGCTTCTGGACGAGCAGGGAATTCTGATCCTCCCCTGGGATATGGCCTTGGCACGATTTGGCCTTGCTTATCTATTTGCTTTTTATACCATGTTCACGGTTACGGCCCTCACTTTCCTGTTTTCGGTGATGGTCACCAATGCCATTGGCCCCATCGTAGGGACGATGGCCGTTATTTTTATCAGCGGGATTTTCAGTGTCATTGAGATCGACGCCTTTGCCTGGTTCCAGCGCTACCTGTTTACCAGCCACTTCGTCCTGTGGCAGTACGCCTTTCACGACCCCATTCCCTGGGACAAGGTGGTGAACAGCCTGGTGAACCTGGGGCTTTATGCGGGGGTGTTTGTGCTGTTGGCCTTTGTGCTGTTTCAGCGGAAGGATGTGCTGACGTAATATTCCCACAGACGTCTGGGGTAAATTCAGCCATGTAGAAAGGGATGTAGATGGCAAGCGGACAAGCATCAACCAAACCCGGGGTCGCCGCGGCCAAAGTCGTGAATATGGCCGGCCTGGCGGATTACCAGGATGGGTCCGTCGTCAGTCGGACGCTCATCAAGCTGGAAGCCGGATCGGTCACCTTTTTCGCTTTCGATGAGGGCCAGGAACTGAGCGAGCATACCGCGCCGTTCGATGCCCTGGTCCAGATCATTGATGGGGAAGCCGAAATCGTGATTTCTGGAAAAGCCCACCACCTGAAAGCTGGCGAGATGATCATCATGCCGGCCAACGAGCCACATGCTCTCAGGGCGCCCAAGCAATTCAAGCTGCTGCTAACGATGATCCGGTCTTAACCTGGGAGCTGACGTGTCGGTCTTTGTGGCCCTGGCCTTTGCGCTGTTCAAAAGGAAGGATGGGCTGACGTGAGGGCAGCCGGCCCCCATACCGCCGGGCCGCACCGGTCGGTGGCATGGCTCCTGGTCCTGTCCTTATGGGCACCGGTATTGCTCCCTGCCCAGGCTGGTCATTCCGCTCAGGTGGCGGAGATTCTGGAACAGCTCCGGGAACAGTTCTCACGGGTGGAAGACTATCAGGTCGACCTTAAGGTGAGCCTGAGGATGCCCCTGTTGCGCATGCCGCAAAAAAAGATGACCCTCAGCTTTAAGCAGCCGGATCAGCTACACCTTGAGGCGAGAGGCTTTGCCATTGTTCCGCGACGGGGCGTCATGCTGGCACCCGATTCGCTATTTAAGGGACTATTGGAACCAACCGTCGTGGGAGCGCGGCACCTCGATGGGTTCCCTGCCATCGTGATCCGTGGCGTCCAGCCGGTTGAAGGTGAAGCGATCATTGTTGTGGAATTGGTGGTAGATACCCAACGATGGGTTGTGCCGGAGATAATTACCTATCTGGATGGAGAGGAGATATTCCGTATTGAGAGCGCCTATCTGGAAGTGATCCCTGGGATTTATTTACCACAAGAAACGCATCTTGAGTTTGACATAAGCGAGCAATTTTTAACTGGAATGAGGGGAGTACCGCTCCCTAGTGGGGCAAGAAAGCTGATGGGAGACCGGGATACCATCGATCTGGAGGAGAACGCCTCGCTGGTGGGCGAAGCCACAGTCGTATTCTCGGACTACCGGGTGAATGAAGGCATCCCTGATCAGTATTTTGAGGAAGAAACGGAGTAATGGTGATCATTGGTGCCTTCCAGGGATCAGACGAGAGTCGTCGTGTAGAATCAGGGAACGACCTGAAACCGGTATCCGTCGAACAGGTTCCTGTTTGTCCGCACCTTTGAAATCGGTTAAATTGCTCGACACAAGGGGGCAGGCACCAGGATGTGCTTGTGAGTTGAACCCCAATTCTGACCTCTATCAAATTTAATATTTTTGGTTTAAAGGAAGAGTAAGTGAATAATTTTCACTATTTGCCAGATGATGTATTAAAATCTTTATCCTTTGATGTGCTTGATACCAAGTACATATATAAGGATCCTCATTCACTAGTAGGAAGATTATTTTGGTCGAGATTAACGACAACAATCGACTATGTTTATAAAAATAATATTGAGGGAGATGTGTTGGAATTTGGCTGCGGTAGTGGACTCATTATACCGACTTTATCAAAGACATTTAAAAGAGTAGTGGGAATCGACATAAATATTAAAGATGCATTAACAGTGAAAAATGCTATGGTCTTGGACAATGTAGAATTAGTGCAAGATAATATACTTAACTATAACCCCACGGCTAAGTTCGATCTAATTATAGCGAACGATGTCATGGAGCATATTTTTGATTTAGAGACTGTAATTGAGCATTTGCATGGATTATTGACAAATGATGGTCATATTATTATATCAGTACCGACTGAAAGTTTGCTCTACAGGTTTGCTAGATTAATGCTAAACGTTAAAAAGCCTACTGATCACTATCATACAGCAGATGCAATAATTAAGAAAATGGAGGATTCCTTTTCGACGCGTGGTATTAAATACCTGCCAATTAATAAACTGAAGACATTGTCTTTTTTTGCCGTTTATGTAGGTAGAAAACGGTGACGCTCATAGTGACGTTGAGAATGTTCTGTTCCAAATCATTGGATGATGCGCACAAGCGGGCTGTAGGTATTACTCGTTATAGATAGGCAATTCGAAAGTCTAAATTCTCCATATGCGTTCCTATATATCTAAAATATGGAGTAATATATTTAAAGAAGAGAATCATGGATATGTCCATGCAATAATCTTCGTACTTGGCTTTTTCATATATGGTATTGTGGCGGTCTTGCTGGGGCAAGATAATAACTGGGATTTGAGAAATTATCACTTCTATAATCCCTATGCATTTCTTAATGGACGACTCGGATATGATTTCGCACCGGCCCAGCTGCAAACTTTTTCAAATCCCATCCTTGACTTGCCATTCTATTTCCTTGTAACTCACCTTAAGCCCGTGTTGGTTGGTTTTTCAATGGGTGCCGTTCAAGGCCTCAACTTTGGACTAATATTTGCCATCGCATATCAGGTTCTTTCTTCAATGACCTATAGGGTACGGTTGGGGATAGCCGTCTTGTTTGCTGCGATAGGTATGTACGGTCCAATTTTCATTGCTGAGTTTGGGGCGACCGAGAACGATACGCTAACCACACTTTTTGTTCTTGCGTCGGCTTTCATTATTACTCGAACGCTGACCCTACAGGGAACATTTGTATCCTCTTATGGGCGCAAAGCTCTGATTGCAGCGGGCATTTTACTTGGTATCGGAGTTGGGCTAAAGCTCACTGTGATGATTTATACCGTTGGTGCCACTTTAGCCCTCCTGCTGGTAGAAAAAAAATGGAAGGACAGAGCTAGCATGGTGATCGTCCTAGGGGTAGGTGTCATGATCGGCCTCCTTATCTCCAACGGGCACTGGATGGCGACCATGTGGTCCACTTACGGCAATCCGGTGTTTCCCTATTATAATACCATTTTTAAGTCTCCCTTCTACGATCTGGTTGAATTCAACGCGTCACGATATATGCCGAAATCACTCCTGGAGGGCTTGACCTATCCCTTCCAATTTTTAACACGCACAGACTATACCTACCTGTCTAATGATTTCCGAGACAGCCGCTATGCCGTGATCTACATTCTTATTATTCTACACTTTACTCGCCTATCTATCAGCTGGGCCTTTGAGCCTAATCTCAGTAAAAAGGAGCGCAAAAAAAGGCCGCAAGTCGACGTCCGGGAAAGATTTCTTCTGGCCTTTTTTATTATTTCCTATATCACCTGGCAGATAAAATTCTCTATCATCCGATATGTGGCACCGTTGGAAGCAATAAGCCCCATTGTTATATTTATGCTTGTTCGCCATCTATTCCATAGACCAAAGGCGCAAGGCATAGTTGTTGGTGCTGCCTTTCTTGCCATTGTTGTTGTTGTTGAGCCGCCTATATTCCAACGTCTTCCCTGGTCAGCGACCTTCTTTGAGGTTGAGACACCGCAGTTTGAAGACCCGGAAAATACAATCGTTATTATCGCCGGAGGTCGACCGTGGGCTTACCTGATTCCTTTTTTCCAACAGCCAGTGCGATTTATGAGAATCGGTGGCAATCTTACCCATCCCAGCCGTCCCAACCGCATGCAGGCGGACATGCGTGCCCTGATTGAGGAACATGAAGGCCCCATCTATCTGCTTTCCAGGCAAGAATATCTTCCCACTGATGCTGGCACTCTCAGTGCTTACCAACTCTATCTGACCAGCTTGGATTTCCTACCCATCAGCTCGAAACATGAGCGGGACGGGTTGTCCCTGTGGCCGGTGGCGGGGAGAGCAGAATGACCATTCTCCCCGGAGAAAGCCCCACGGAGGAATTGAGCAACAATTCTGTTGCCGTCCTCATACCGTGCTATAATGAAGAAGTCACCATTGGTCGGGTGGTAACCGATTTCGCAAGGGCCTTACCGAAGGCAAGGATCATCGTCTTTGATAACAATTCCACCGATCATACGGCCCAAAAGGCGATTGAGGCCGGCGCCACCGTCGTCAAGTCCCCCCGGCAGGGGAAGGGGCATGTTGTACGGCACATGTTTCGCGTGATCGAGGCCGATTACTACGTAATGGTGGATGGCGATGATACCTATCCGGCCGACCAGGCCGAGGAGCTGATCAATGCCCTGCAGGCGTCTGGGGCCGATATGGCCGTTGGCATGCGGCTAAGCGATTATACAGATGGGGCGTTCAGGCTGCTGCACAAATTTGGGAACAGTTTTATCTCGAGGCTGATCTCCATTCTCTTTTCCTTCAAGGTAAATGATGTCTTATCAGGATACCGGGTATTCACGAAAAATTTCGTACAAAACGTCTATCTCAAATCCGGTGGCTTTGAGGTGGAGACCGAGCTAACTCTCCAGGCACTCATCAAAAACTACATGATCCACGAAGTGCCCATTCGGTATAAAGATCGACCGGAAGGGAGCGTATCGAAGCTCAGCACCGTTCTGGACGGTCTGCAGATATTCAAGGCGATTTTCCTTATTTTTAAGGACTATAAACCCCTCGTCTTTTTTTCGTGGTTGAGCGTCCTCTCGTTTGTCCTTGGATTGGCGGCGGGCTGGTTTCCCATTTCAGATTACCTGACCACCCGTTATGTATCCCACGTGCCTCTGGCCATCTTGGCCACGGCCCTGGTCATCCTGGCGGTGTTGTTCCTCGGCATCGGCTTCATTTTGAACACGATTACCCGCCTTCACATCGAAACCCATGAAACCATTAAAAGTCTGTTCAAGGCTGTCGATAATCATGGCACATAGGTCACTGCGCCGCGGTAATCTATAGCCGAATCCTGATAATGGATGTAAACATCAGGGCAGGACGCAGTGTGGGCCCCCGATCAACGCAAGGGGCAGGCCCCGCCCATTTTGCCTTTGCTTACATTGTCTCGCTAGCTTAAGTTGGCGGCGTATGCTTACGTGGTTCATCCATCATCACCATGATCACCAACTTGATCCCGAGGGGAGTTCGAGGGAGGCCGACGTGTAGCTGGAACTACCAGCGCAACATTTAGAAAGCCCCTTGGATTCTCCAAGGGGCTTTTGTTTTATGAAAGGAAGCAAGTGATGGCGAATATACTTAAACTGGGACTGCCCAAGGGCTCTCTTCAGGAGAGCACCGTCTCCATTTTCAAGAAAGCGGGATGGAACTTTGTGTTCTCCAGCCGAAACCACGTGCCTTACTGTGACGATCCGGAGATCGACGCCCTCCTGATCCGGGCGCAGGAGATGGCTCGCTACGTGGAGCAGGGAATATTTGACGCCGGCATCACCGGCAAGGACTGGATTATGGAGAATGGTGCGACGGTGGTTGAAGTGTGCGAATTGGTGTACGCCAAGGCCTCCATGCGCCCGGTGCAGTGGGTGTTGGCGGTACCAGAGGAGTCGGACATCCGGACGGTCAAAGACCTTGAAGGCAAACACATCAGCACGGAGGTAGTGAACATTACCCGGCGTTATCTGGCTGAGCACGGCGTCAAGGCCGAGGTGGAATTCTCCTGGGGGGCCACCGAAGCCAAGGCCCGGCTATTCTCGGATGCCATTGTGGAGGTGACCGAAACGGGCGCGTCGCTGCGGGCCAATCAGCTGCGGATCATCGACACGGTGCAGGAGTCGACGACCAGGCTGATTGCCAACCCGGCGGCCTATGAAGACCCGTGGAAACGTGAGAAAATCGAGGACATGGCCCGGTTGCTGCAGAGCGGTATCGTGGCTTCCAGCCGGGTGGGACTGAAAATGAACGTCACCACTGATAAGTTGGAGGCGGTGATGGCCATCCTGCCGGCCATGAAAGCCCCCACCGTGAGTCAACTGTACAACGGCTCCGGTGCCGCCGTCGAAGTGATCGTGGAGGAGACTACCGTGCGGCGGATGATCCCGGACCTCATTAAAGCAGGAGCTACGGCCATCATTGAGTATCCCTTGAACAAGGTTATTGAGTAGCCATGAACCTGCCGGTCATCACGAGCCAGGCGGAGTTGGCCGAGCGGCTGGTCAGGCGCCGCAAAAGTCTGGCCGCAACGGCCCCGTCGGTGGAGACTATCCTCACCCAGGTCCGTGAGCAGGGCGACGCGGCCCTCAGAGCGCTGACCGAAAAATACGATGGCATCAAGATTACCGAACTGGCGGTACCGGCGTCGGTCCTGGCGCAGGCGGAGACTGAACTGTCTGACGAGCTCAAGGCCGCCCTCTCCGCCGCCGCCGCCAATATCCGGCGGTTTCATGAAGCCCTGCGGCCCCGGAGCACGAGCCTGATCCAGCCTGACGGGACCGAAGTGGCTTGGCGCTGGCGGCCGGTAAACCGGGTGGGGGTCTATATCCCCGGTGGACGCTACCCGCTGCTGTCGACGGTGCTGATGAACGTGATCCCGGCTCAGGTCGCCGGTGTCCGGGAGCTCGCCGTCTGCACGCCCCCTGGCCGGGCGGGATATCCTTCCACCGCGATCCTTGGCGCTTGCGCGTTACTGGGGATCGAAGAGGTCTACCAAGTAGGGGGCGCCCAGGCTGTAGGGGCGCTAGCCTACGGCACGGAAACCATCCGGCCAGTGGACAAGATTACCGGACCGGGGAATGCCTATGTGGCTCAGGCCAAGCAGCTTGTATCGGCCACGGTGGGCATCGACATGCTGGCCGGACCGACGGAAGTGGTGGTCTTGGCCGACAGGACCGCCAACCCCCGCTGGGTCGCAGGCGATCTCATCTCCCAGGCCGAGCATGATCCCCAGGCCTGGCCGGTGTTGGTCACCGACAGCCCGAACCTTGGGCGTGAGGTCAATCGTTACCTGGACGAGCTGTTGAAAGACCTGCCCACCCGGGCAATCGCCGAGGCATCCCTCCAGGAAAATGGCCTGGTCTTTTTGGGATCAGATTGGGCCGCATGCCTGGCGGTCGTGAACACCATTGCGCCCGAACATTTGTGCCTGCAAACGGACCAGCCAGAGCAACAGGTGGACCAGGTGCAGGCCGGGGCCATTTTCGTGGGCGGCGACACGCCGGTGGCCTGGGGCGACTATTGGGCGGGCCCAAATCATACCCTGCCGACAGCCGGGCAGGCCCGTTTCCGGGGACCTCTGTCGGTGAGCGACTTTCTGGTGCCCTACTCGGTGATTAAAGCGACCCCGGCAGCGACAAGCTCCAGCGGCCCGCAGGTGATGACCCTGGCCGAGAAGGAGGGGCTGGCGGGGCACGCCCTGTCCATCACCTTAAGGAGGGACGATGCTTGATCTGCCCCTCAATCGGTGGGTGAAACCCGAAGTCCTGGCCCAGCCGGCCTACCAGGTAAGGACCGTTGACCACCGCATCAAACTCAACCAGAACGAAAGCCCCTGGGACTGGTCTGAGGCGTTGAAACAGGAAGTGCTGAGCCGGCTGGCCGAGGCCGACTGGAACCGGTACCCCGAGCTCGTCCCGACGCAGCTCAAACAGAAGTTGGCGACGGCCCACGACGTCTCACCAGATCAGGTCGTGGTGGGGAAGGGGTCCAACGAAATATTGCAATCCCTGGCGCACATCACGCTTCGTCCGGGGGATACGCTCTGCACCGTGACGCCCACCTTTGCCGTCTACCGGCTCCTGGGTGAGCAATGCAGCGCCCGGGTGGATGAATCGGTTTTATCCGCGGCATTCCAGGTGAACGCTACCGACCTGCTTTCAAAGAGCGCAGCTGCCCGGCTCACGATGCTATGCAGTCCCAATTCACCGACGGGAAACCTGGTGGACGGTGACCTGATTGCCCGGGTGATCCAAGGAGCCGGGGGAGTCGTGGTGGTCGACGAGGCCTACGCCGATTTCTCCCAGGTGACATCGTTGCCCCTGTTGAAGGAGCATCCCAACCTGGTGATCACCCGTACCTTCTCCAAGGCTTTCGCCCTGGCCGGGTTTCGCCTTGGCTACGGGATCATGCACCGTGACCTGGCGGTGGAGGTGCAAAAGGGATTGCTGCCCTTTAACATCGATCTGCCATCGGCCGTGGCGGCTGACGTGCTCCTGGATCATGTTGACTGGGTGGAGGACCATGCCCGCACGATCATCAAGGAGCGGGACGGCCTCATCGCCCGCCTGAATGAGCTGCCGGGGGTCAAAGCCTGGCCATCCCGTTCCAACTTTTTCCTCCTGGGCACGCCCCTGAGTGCCAGGGAGACCTTTGCCGGTTTGGCCCAGGCGGGCATTCTGGTGCGGGACGTATCCGCCTATAGGGGATGCGCGGAACTGGTGCGGGTGACTGTGGGGCGCCCGGAGGAGAACGAAGCTCTTTTCCAGGCTGTGAGGAAGTTGGTATGACAGTCGATGCCATCATCTTTGATGTCGATGGGGTGTTGCTGGATACCGGCGGGTCCTATACTGCCGCCGCGGTGGAGGCGGTGTCGGTGGCCACCGGATCGGACCGCTTTACCACCCGCGAAGCGGCCCAGCTGAAGGCTATCAACGGCTTTAACAACGACTGGCACGTGGCCATTGCCGGGGCGGCGTGGGTCAAGTTCGGAAACCGTCATTCCTTTCCTGAGTTCACCCAGGCTATTGATGGGGCCGGTGGCGGGCTGGCGGGCCTCAGGCAGATAGTGGGTCGCGTTTTGACAACCGAGTTCGAGACCCGTATCACCCGGTTGGCGCAGGAGTCCTATGGGGGGACTTCCGCCTGCCGGCAGCTCTATGGTTTCGAGCCGGAGTCGATCCGACAGGTGGGGCGCTGGCAAACGGAGGTGCCCCTGCTCGGGCCGCAGCTGGCCGAGCCGATGATCTCAAGGATCGGGATTATCACGGGCCGCAGCCGGGCGGAAATGGAGCAAGGTTTTCAGCTGCTCGGCTGGCAGCCCCCGCCGGAACAGGTGGTAGTGGCCGACGGTCCGGCTTTCGACAAGACGAACCCTGACAAGCTGGTGGCCATGCTCAGTCGCATGCAGAGTCGGAAGGCCCTGTTGGTGGGCGACACCAGGGATGACCTGGAGTTGGTGAGCAATGCCCAATCGAACTGGAATGGCGAGCTCCAGTTCGGGTACGTAGGGCCGTTCCCCTGTCCCTGGCCAGGGGTTGAGATCATGGCCACTAATGTGACCGAACTGCTGAAAAACGTCGAGGTGACCCATGATGAGGCGTGAATCACTTTGCCACGGGCTACGGTGTTTCACCGGGCTTGAAATGTACCAGCACGAAGGGGAAGTTGTGTGTAAACCAGGACATGGTTGTTGTCCGTTAGCCTTTTAACCTGTAAATTTACGAGCTATCGGTAAAAACCCTTACCCCAATCCATTCACTGTGCAGGCGCGATGCGCCGGGGTCTTCAAGGGAGAGGCTGTCTCCGTGGTAGATGTCTGTTCTGAGAATTTGACTGCCTTTAACCGCCCATCTCGGTAGCGGTGGAGGGGCGGTTGTGCCTCCTGATCGGGGGGCAGCCGATGCATATAAGCTGTTCGATGGTTCTATGATATCGGGTATAATCCGGGATAAATATTATAATGAGGAGTTGAACAAGGGATGAAGAATATTAAGATCGCTATTGTCGGAGTTGGAAATTGCGCCAGTTCACTCATTCAGGGCATCCACTACTACAGAGCTAAGACCGAGGATGAGGCCATCGGCTTGATGCACTGGAAAATCGGTGGCTACCGTCCCGGCGATATTGAGGTTGTGGCGGCCTTCGACATCGATACGCGCAAGGTCGGCAAGGATGTGGCCCAGGCGATTTTTGCAGAGCCGAACTGCACCACCGTCTTTTGCAGTGAGATTCCAAAGACCGGGACCGCCGTCCAGATGGGCCGCATCATGGACGGAATCTCCGATCACATGGGGGACTACAGTGATCGACATACGTTCATCCCGGCAGATGCGCCCGAGCCTGACCGGGAGGAAGTGGTTCGCCTGCTCAAGGAGTCGAAGGCGGAGATTCTGTTGAATTACCTGCCGGTGGGATCGGAAGAGGCCGCCCGTTTCTATGCCGAGTGCGCCCTGGATGCCGGTCTGGCCCTGGTCAATAATATTCCGGTCTTCATTGCCAGCGATCCGGCTTGGGCTAAACGCTTCGAGGAAAAGAATATCCCCATCATCGGTGATGACATCAAGGCGCAGCTGGGTGCCACCATCACCCACCGCGTGCTCACCGATCTGTTCAAGAAACGAGGCGTCAAACTGGAGCGCACCTACCAACTCAATACCGGCGGCAACACCGATTTCCTCAACATGCTCAACCGTAGCCGCCTGGAATCCAAGAAGGAGTCGAAAACCGAAGCGGTCCAGTCGGTGGCTGCCCAACGACTGGAGGAGGACGACATCCATATCGGGCCCAGCGACTATGTGCCCTGGCAGAAGGATAACAAGCTGTGCTTCATTCGTATGGAAGGCAAACTGTTCGGGGACGTGCCCATGAACCTGGAGCTGCGTCTCTCAGTAGAGGATTCCCCCAATTCCGCCGGCGTTGCCATCGATGCCATTCGCTGCTGCAAGTTGGCGCTGGACCGGCAGGAAGGTGGTATCCTCTACCCGCCGTCAGCCTACTTCATGAAGCATCCGCCCCGGCAATATTCCGATGACGAAGCCTACAGCTTGATGGAGGCCTTTATCCATGAAACGAGGGGAAAGGAGCAGGATGAAGTGCCTGATTATCGCCGCCGGGAAGGGCAGCCGACTTTGGCGGAGGGGTAACACCAAGCCCCTGGTTCCCCTGCTGGGGATCCCCATCATCGAGCGGGTTATCCGCTCCGCTACTGAGGCGAAAATCGAAGACTTTTACGTGGTGAGCGGTTACAACGGTGATCGGGTGCGTCCATTTCTGGACGGGCTGGCCCTGCGTTGCGGTATCGCCGTTACTCACCTGATCAACGATGACTGGGAACAGGACAACGGGCTGTCGGTACTCAAAGGCAAGGAGCACCTGAGCGAGCCTTTCCTCCTGATGATGGCCGATCATCTGTTCGATCCGGATATCCTGCATAAGCTGATCAACCAACCCCCGAACCAGGGTGAAATCACCCTGGCCGTCGACGGCAACATGGCCAACGAGCTCGTCGATATGGACGATGTCACCCGGGTGCAGCACGAGGACGGCAAGCTTGTCGCTATCGGCAAAGGTCTTGCAGATTTCAACGGGTTTGATACCGGCCTGTTTCTGTGCACCCCGGCGTTGTTTGGGGCGCTGGAGCGCAGTGCGGCTAGCCAGGGCGATACCAGTTTGTCCGGCGCTGTGCGCCTCCTGGCAGGGGAGGGAAAGGTCAACGTCCTGGGCATTGATGGTCGGTTCTGGCTTGATGTAGACGACCCCACGGCCCTGGCCAAGGGGGAGCGGGCTCTGCTGGCCCGGTTGCGGGACAAGCCTAACGATGGCCCCGTGTCCCGGTACTTAAGCCGCCCGCTATCGGTGAGGCTCTCTCGCTACCTGGTACGGCTCCCCATAACGCCCAACCAGATATCGCTGCTGTCGTTTTTCGGTTTCTCCCTGGCTGCGGTGCTGTTCGCCATGGGCGGCTACCCGGCTCTGGCAGCTGGTGGGGTGCTCGCTCAGTTGGCCTCCATCATCGATGGCTGCGATGGTGAGGTGGCGCGGCTCAAGTTCCTGGAGAGCGATTACGGCGGCTGGTTCGATGCGGTGCTCGATCGTTATGCCGATGCCTTTCTGCTCTTTGGCCTGACCTGGCACACCTTGGCCGGCAGCGTCGATAAATGGGTCCTGCTCATCGGTTTCCTGGCGATCATCGGATCCTTCATGCTGAGCTACACCGCTGATAAATATGATCGCCTGATGCGTCCCCGCTTCGCTGCCGGTAAAGGCTGGCGTATGGGCCGCGATATTCGGGTGTTCCTCGTCTTCCTGGGGGCCCTGGTCAACCAGCCGTTTGGGACACTGGTGGTCATTGCCGCCCTGATGAATGGGGAGGTTGTCCGTCGTATATGGGTTAGCCGCGACCGTGGATAGCATCGACTGCGCCAAGCAGAAGATTGGAGCGGTAATCGCCGGTTCCCTAGTGCCGGAAGACCCTCGCCATGCCGAAAACACGGTGGAATGGCTGCTCAGACTCGACCCTGACGCCGATGAGGCGCTGCAAATGGCGGCCCTGGGGCACGACATCGACCGGGCCGTTGAGGCCCGCAAGGTCCAGCGTGCCGACTTCGCGGACTACGACGCTTTCAAAGCCGCCCATGCCCGCAACAGCGCCATCATGCTCAGCGAGATTATGGACGCCTGCGGTGTGATTGGCGATATCAAGGAGGAGGTGTATCGGCTGGTGTGCCGCCATGAAGTGGGCGGCGACCCACGCACCGACCTTATCAAGGACGCCGATGCCATCTCTTACTTCGATGTGAATCTGCCCCTTTACTACGAACGTAACGGGTGGGAGGAGACCCTGCGGCGTTGCGAGTGGGGCTACCGTCGGTTGTCGGCGAGAATGCGGCCGGTGGCGGCCAACATGTCCTATGACTCTCAGGAGCTGAACGCACTCCTTGAGCGGGCAGTAGGGGCAGCCTCGGCGTCTTCGCTGGGTGCTGGTGTTCTCAAACGTGACTGAAGCTGCAAACTGTTGAGGTGACCTATGGCGACGCGAGAGAAGGTTAAGATTGTGCGCACCACGAAGGAGACGGACATTGAGATTCAACTCCGGTTGGATGGCGAGCGGAAAATCCAGGTGGATACCGGTATTGGATTCTTTGATCATATGCTTACATCATTGGCCTTCTGGGCCGGGTGGGATATGACGCTGACCTGTAAGGGGGACCTGGAGGTGGATACCCATCACACGGTGGAGGATGTGGCTTTGGCCCTGGGACAGGCTTTTGCACAGGCCCGCGTGGCTGGACCAGCCGGGGACGACGCCAATGATGTGGAGCGGTTTGGCTCTGCCTGGGTGCCTCTGGATGAAGCCCTCTCCCATGTCGTGGTCGATCTGAGTGGACGGCCCTATTGGGTCTTCGACGCCCAGTTGGGGGTGGAACGGGTAGGCACCTTCGAAACCGCCATGACCGGCCACTTCTTTCGCTCCTTTGCCACCGAGGCGCGTTTGACGCTCCATGTGCGCAGTCTCTACGGGGAGAACGCGCACCATATCATCGAGACCCTGTTCAAGGGGCTGGGTCTGGCGCTGCGTCAGGCACTGATCCCGCGCAAGGGCGGGGTGGCTTCCACCAAAGGGGTTCTTTGAGTCAGAACGCTGGACGAAACCGAGCGGGTAGCGGAAGCGCCGACGGACGGATCGGCATGGTGAACTATGGGGTGGGGAATGTGGGCAGCCTGGGGAACGTGCTCGACTACCTGGGCCTGCCGTTTGTCCTCTCCGCCGACCCGGGCGAGCTGGCCCGCTGTGAGAACCTGATTCTTCCCGGTGTGGGCGCCTTTGCCCCGGCCATGGACCGTCTGGACCAATCGGGATTGATACCTTTTCTCCGGGTGTGGGCCGCCTCCGGCAAGCCGCTGCTGGGCATCTGTCTGGGGATGCAGTTGCTGCTCAGCGATAGTGAAGAGCGCGGGCACCACACCGGCCTGGGCCTGATCGAAGGCCAGGTCAAAAAAATCCAGGGTGCGCCCCGGGATGTACATATGGGCTGGAACCAGGTGGTTCCCCTGGGCCCCAACAAATGGGTCCCTGAAGCGGGGTATGGCTATTTCGTCCATTCCTATCACTGTGTTCTGGACGATCCTCAGGCGATCGTGGCCAGCACCCTCTATGGCGGGTCCATCGCGGCGGTGATCCGGCAGAGGAACATTTTGGGCATTCAATTTCACCCTGAAAAGTCGCAGACCTATGGTCTGGATATTTTAATGAGGTTTGCCCGTGGGGAGTTTTAGGGTCATACCGGCTATCGACCTTATGGACGGCCAGTGTGTGCGCCTTTATCAGGGGGACTATCAGCGCAGCACAAGCTATCCCCACGATCCGGTGCAGTTGGCGCGGCAGTTTCTCGAGGTCGGGCTGGATTGGCTGCACGTGGTGGACCTGGACGGCGCACGGGCCGGCCAGCCGGTGAACCTGGCGGCGGTGAAGGCCATTGCAGGCACCGGCATCGGCATCGAGCTGGGGGGTGGTATTCGCACCAGGGAGCACATTGGACAGGCTCTAAGCCAGGGGGTTCAAAGCGTGATCCTTGGCTCTACCCTCCTCGCTAACTGGGATGATCTACCGGAATGGTTGGCGGCCTATCCCGGAAAGCTGGTGGCCGGGGTGGATGCCCGGGATGGCCAGGTGGCGGTGCAGGGCTGGCAGAAGATAACCTCAATAGCTAGTCTGGAGCTTATGGGGCGTTTGGAGACGTTGGGTTTCGACCGGATGATCTACACCGATATCGCCACGGATGGCACCCTGGAGGGACCCAACCTGGCCCAGCTGCGCACCGTGGCTCAGGCCACCAAGATGGACGTCACCGCTTCCGGTGGTATCGGTTCAGTGGACGACATCAAGGCGGTGGCCGGCCTTGAACCGCTGGGTGTGACGGATGTGATCGTGGGCCGGGCTTTTTACGATGGGCGCATATCCTTGGAAGAACTGGCCCGATGCTGACCAAGCGCATTATCCCCTGTCTGGATGTGAAGGATGGTCAGGTGGTAAAAGGGGTGAAGTTCGTCGACCTTGTCCAGGAAGGGGATCCCGTGGAGTTGGGCGCCCGGTACAGCGATATGGGGGCCGATGAGTTGGTTTTCCTGGACATTTCAGCCAGTCTCGAGGCTCGCAAGCATGTCATGGAGCTGGCCCGGCGGGTATCCAGGGAGGTATTTATCCCCTTCACTGTGGGCGGCGGTATCCGGGAAATTGAAGACATCGAAGGAGTTCTGGCGGCCGGGGCCGACAAGATTGCCGTCAACACGGCGGCGTTGCGACGGCCGGAGCTGCTGACTGAGGGCGCCAACCGATTTGGTTCCCAGTGCATTGTCCTGGCCATAGATGTGAAGCGCACCGGGGACCATTGGGAGGTCTACTCCCACGGGGGGACGCGGGCCACCGGCCGGGATGCCGTGGCCTGGGCCAAAGAAGCCGTGGATCGGGGGGTGGGCGAGATCCTGCTTACCAGTATCGACAGTGACGGGACCCAGGCCGGTGTGGACCTGGCCATTACCCGGCAGGTCAGCGAGGTCGTATCGGTGCCGGTGATCGCCTCCGGCGGGATTGGTCAACTGCACCATTTCAAGGACGCCCTGGAAGGTGGCCGGGCCGATGCTACCCTGGCGGCGTCGGTCTTTCACCGGGCCATTTTCACCATCGATGAGGTTAAGACATATTTACACCGGGAAGGCATTCCCGTACGACTAACAGGAGCAGCAGAATGACCCTACAGCGCGAAAACCTGGCGGACCTGAAATACAACACGGACGGACTGATTCCGGCCATCGTCCAGGATGTGGAGAACGGCGATGTGCTCATGCTGGCCTACATGAATGCCGAAAGCCTGAAAATTTCTCTCGATGAGGGCCGAACGTGCTACTGGTCCCGGAGCCGCCAGGAGCTATGGCGGAAGGGTGAAACCAGCGGCCATATCCAGAAGATCAGGTCTATCACCACCGACTGTGATCGTGATACGCTGCTGATCAAGGTGGAGCAGGTGGGCGTGGCCTGTCACAAGGGCACCCGGAGCTGCTTTACCGAATCGGTGACCGCTTGAAGCGGCATGGAGGCAAAAAAAATCCCTGTTCGGTGGGAACAGGGTTACAGGGACACGGACTGTGGGAGGTCGGCGGCGGTCAACTGACCTCTGCCGCGACGATCCCTTACGCGATCATTGACGGGTAAACTAGCGATCCAGGTCATTGAGCTAGGCGCCCCCACCACGACGATCCTGCATCTGGCGTCGATCTCCGCTCCGTCGATCCGTGCCTGTGCGCCGGCGCCGGTCATGCCCCTCATAGTAAATGAAGCTCATGCGTCTGTCGGAAAGGACGCGCCGGTCGCTCTCCTGTCGTCTGTCCCCAGCGATTCGTTTTTCAATCATTAAAGTTCCCTTTCATGATTAAAGGTGACCTTATCAAGAGGGGGCTGGCTAATTCCTGTCTGGAGGACATTCGTACCTTAATTGCATTGATTTTATCAGTCCGAAAATGATGAAGCAAGGACTATAAATGTGGATTTCCTGATATTGCGAGTCATAAGGCTGCCAAGGGCTCGGCCAGGGATTTGGTCCGGCCGACAACGGCCTAGATCGATTTCAGGGTCATCAGTCCTTCCAGATAACCTGCTTTGCCTTTCCCGGAAATCTGCTTGATGCATACCTCGCGAGTGACCGATACCTTCCGGAAATCTTCCCGGTTATCGATGTCCGACAGGTGCACCTCCACCACCGGGTAATCCACGGCGGCGATGGCGTCCCGCAGGGTGTAGCTGTAGTGGGTGAGGGCGCCGGGGTTGATGACGGCGCCATCGACGACCCCCAGGTGTTTGTGTAGGAAGTCGATGATCTCACCCTCGTGATTGCTTTGGAAAAAGGTGAGCTTGTCGTTGGCCAGTTCCTGGTGGAACTGGAGCCAGGCGTTAATATCAGTCAGGCTTTCGGTGCCGTATATGTCCGGCTCACGTTTGCCCAACAGGTTCAGGTTAGGCCCGTGAATGACCAGGAAGATCATGCGAACCTTCGCTGAAGGTTGTCCAGCGCCGCCATGATCTGGTTATCGGTGACCTGGGATGACACCACCGGCCGGCCCAGGGACTCAAGGAGCACGAAATGGGGTACGCCGTGGCGAACTTTCTTATCGCGGCGGAGGAAGGTCAGCACGGTTTGCGGGTCCACCGGAGGCAGTTTTGGCAGGTCCAACTGTTCCACGGCGGCGGTGAGGATGTCCAGATCGTCCGGGGGGAATCCGGTGATCAGCGTGCTCAGGTAGCCCGCGCCCACCATGCCCATAGCCACAGCCTCACCATGCCTGAGGGTGCCGTAGCCCAGGGTCGCCTCCAGGGCATGTCCCAGGGTATGGCCGAAATTCAGGATTCGTCTTTGATCGTTCTCCCGCTCATCCGTGGAGACGACCTGGGCCTTGATGCGGCAGGCACGGGTGATGGCCTCCTCGAGCAAGGCCATGTCTGCCAAGTCGATGATGGCCTTGACGTTGGCTGCCAGGTGGTGAAAGAAATTGCCATCGGCGATGGCCCCGGCCTTGAGAATTTCGGCAAAGGCCGAGGTAAGTTCGCCGCGGGGGAGGGACTTGACCAGGTCGGGATCGATACAGACGGCTTTGGGCTGGTGCACGGCGCCGATCAGGTTCTTGCCGCCGGGGTGATTCACGCCGGTTTTCCCGCCAATGGAGGCGTCCACCATGGCCAGCAGGGTGGTGGGGATCTGGATGAAGGGGATGCCCCGGAAGAGGGTGGCGGCCACGAAGCCGGTCATATCGCCGACCACACCCCCACCTAAGGCTATCAGGGTGGAGCTGCGGTCCAGGTCCGCCTCCAGGAAAGTGTCGTAAAGCTTTGACACGGTGGCCAGGTTTTTGGCCGGCTCACCATCGGGAATCAGGGTCGTGGTGACCTGGCACCCTGCGCCGGTGAGCGCCGATTCAACCGCACCGCCGTAGAGGCCATGGATGTGGTCGGTACTGACCAGACCGACCCGTCCGGTGATCTCCAGCTGCTCAAGGGGCTTGGTCAGCGATGAAAGGAGCCCCTGGGCGATCAAGATGGGGTAGCTCCGGGACCCCAGGTCAACGGTGAGGGTGGTCACGGTGTCATCGGCCTCTGCTCGGCGCGTAGTCTGGTCAACAGCTCATCTACGATAGCACCGGGATCTTTGCCTTCCGCCAGAATGGTTATGCGGGCACAGTCCTGATACAGTGGCTCCCGCTCTATGAGGAGGGTGGCCAGGCGCTGAACCGGGGATGCTGCACCCTGTAGCAAAGGACGATCTTTGGCGGCCCCTACCCGCTGCGCCAGGATTTTTGGCGATACCTTAAGGTAGACAGTGGTCCGCCGGCGGAGAAAGCCCCGATTTTCCGGGCTAAGTACTACGCCGCCTCCACAGGCGATGACCTGTCTGCCCTTCGCACAGGCCAGTCGCAGTTGCCGGCTCTCTTCGGCGCGGAATCGTTCCTCGCCCTGTTCTTCGAAAATCTCTCGAATCGACCGCTTAAGGCTGGAGGATATGTTATCGTCGAGGTCGACGGAGGTGAAGCCCAGTTCCTTGGCCAGTAGGGGGCCAACGGTAGATTTTCCACTGCCCATGAGACCGACCAGACAGATGTTGCCGGTCGTGCTGGCATTGTTTCGCTGGCGACTGCCTGCCATCTGCTACCTCAATATCAGTACTGGGCCGTGGCCTGCATGTGGGCCTTCACCTGATCCATGCTATCGCCGCCAAATTTTTCGAGCAGTGCGTCGGCCAGAACCAGGCAGACCATACTTTCGGCTACGATGGAAGCTGCCGGTACGGCGCAGGCATCGGTGCGTTCCTTGTGGGCCAGACCGGGTTCACCCGTATCGATGTCCACCGATCGGAGAGCTTTGATGAGGGTAGGGATGGGTTTCATCACCGCTCGAACGACCAGCGGCTGGGCGTTGCTCATGCCGGCCTCCATACCCCCGGCGTTGTTGGTGGCCCGGGCAAGCCTGCCGGTTCCCTCATCCTTGATAATTTCATCCTGAAAATCACTGCCCAGCCGGTGAGCCCCGGCAAATCCCAGGCCCACCTCTACACCTTCGATGGCGTTGATGGACATGATCGCTTCGCCCAGGCGCGCCCTCAGTTTCAGGTCCCACTGGACATGACTGCCGAGGCCATAGGGGAGACCGGTGGCGATGACCTCGAAGATACCCCCTACGCTGTTGCCGGCTTCCTTGGCGTCGTCGATGGCGCGCATCATGGCCTTTTCGGCCTCCTGGTTGTAGCACCGTACCGGCGAAGCATCCACGAGGGCATTGAGGGCTTCGGGTGCGAGATCAGGTGGCAGCTGCGAGTCATCCTTAACCTGGTGGATTGCCACCACCCGGCTGCCCACTTCGATACCGAGTTCCAGGAGAAATTTACGCGTCAGACTACCCAGGGCGACCCGCATGGCCGTTTCACGGGCGCTGGCTCGCTCCAGCACATTGCGGATGTCGTCGAAACCGAATTTTTTCACCCCGGCCAGATCGGCATGGCCTGGTCGGGGCAGGGTGATCGGCTTGACGGCCCGTTCAGCAGGCTCCACCGACATGATGTGCTTCCAGTTGTCCCAATCCTTGTTGTGCAGGATCAGAGCGATGGGCGCCCCCTGAGCTTGGCCGTGACGCACGCCGGTGAAGATCTCGGCCCGGTCGGATTCGATCTCCATGCGTTTACCCCGGCCGTGGCCCTTCTGTCGACGAGCGAGATGTCGAGCGATATAATCCTCTGAGATTTCCAGGCCCGCCGGCAGTCCTTCCAATATGCCGATCAGCCCCTTGCCGTGGGATTCACCGGCGGTTAGCCAGCGGAGTTTTCTCATCATGACCGGTCTTCCGGGAGCGGGGTCGCCTTCATGTCTGTCGCACGGTTTTCCAGGGCGGCCAGGAGCATAGCTTTAATGGCCGGCACTTGAATGTCCGGGGAAATATTGCCAGGCTCGTGCTTGTGAACAAGGACCCCGGGAAACCAGTGCTGCAGCGAGGCTAACCCCTGCCCGATGAACATTTCCAGTCCGGGGATCACGCGGCCGCCTCGGGCTTTGGCCCGCTGAAGGAGCAGGGTTTTTTCCGGGCGGTAGACCATGTCCAATACGGTCTGGCCTTCATGGAACTGGTCCTCTTCGAGGACGGCGGCGTCCGTCTGGGGCCACATGCCTACAGGGGTGGCGTTGATGATCAGCTGGTAGGGGGTGGTATCGAGGGCCGCGTCCAGTTGTTCAGCCTTCAAGGTGGTCGTTCCGCCATCGGGGGGGAAGGAACCGATGAATTGTTGCAGGGCGGCCATTCTGCGACCCGCCACGCAGATCTGCGCGGCACCCTGCTGCCTCAGGGCGGTGAGGGCCGCCCGGGCACCGCCACCGGCACCCAGCAGTAGGACCTTGCTCCCGGCGATGGGGAAGTTGGCGCCTGCCAGGGCGTAGTTCAAGCCGGCCAAATCGGTGTTGGTGCCCACGAGTTCGCCCTGGTCCATGCCGACGCAATTCACCGCGCCCACCGGAAGGGCCTCCGGGGCTATCCTGTCCAGGTAAGCCAGGAAAGCAGTCTTATGTGGGAGGGTAATATTGATGCCGGTGAGCTCGCCGTGACGTAGTTGCTGTGCGATCTTGCCGAGTTCGTCCGGGGTCGTTTCCAAGGCTCGGTAGCGGGCGTCCAAATCCAGGCGGTCGAACAGGTAATTGTGCAAGGTCGGGCTGAGGGTGTGCCCCAAAGGATAACCGATGATGGCAAAGGTGTTCATCGCGCGATTTGGTTCATCAGCTTATGGTAACCGGGGAAGGAAATCTCCACGCACTCCGGGTTATCCAGTCTGGTCTTGTCGCTGGCGACCCTGCCGGCGATAGCAAAGGCCATGGCAATGCGGTGGTCGCTGTAGGTGGTGATGGCGGCGCCCCTTAGACGTGCCGGTCCCAGGATACGAAACCCATCGGACAGTTCCTGTATACGGGTACCCATTCGCCGGAGGTTTTCGCAAATGGACTTAATACGGTCACTCTCCTTAAGGCGCAGCTCGCCGGCGTCTCGCACGACGGTCTCCCCCTTGGCCTGACTTGCCAGAACCGCCAGGATGGGAATTTCGTCGATGAGGGCAGGAATGTCGTCCCCCGATATCCGGATGCCGTTGAGTGGCCTTGAGCGGACGGTGAGTGTGCCCACCTCTTCGCCCAGGACATGCTTCTTTGTTTTCCAGGTAACGTCGCCGCCCATTTTCTTTAGGGCGTGGAAGAATCCGAGACGGGTGGGATTAAGGAGCAGGCCGTCGAACGTAATCTCCATATCGGGCAGTAGAGTAGCCAGTGCCGCTGGGAACGCGGCCGAGGAAGGATCGCCCGGCATCACCATGGTAAAATGAGGGATAGTCTGTTTGCCCGACCCGATTGTGACGCTTTTGTCGGACGTCTGAATATCCACCCCCAGAGCTTGCAGCATGAGTTCCGTGTGATTGCGCGTCAGAATGGTTTCTTTTACGGTGACCGATCCTTCACTGGCCAGGCCCGCCAGGAGCAGCGCGGACTTGACCTGGGCGCTGGGCACCGGTATGGTATAGTCCAATGAATTGAGTTCGGCAGGATACAGGACCAGGGGGAGGGTTTCCCTGGCCGAGATATGGATTTTAGCCCCCAACTCCTGCAAGGGTCGAACGACCCGGCCCATGGGCCGCCTGGAAAGGGAATCATCGCCTACGATCCTGGTTTGGATGCCGGTGCCCGCCAAGAGCCCCATCAGCAGACGGGCGGTTGTGCCGGAATTACCGGCGTCCAGTTCATCCTCGGGCGCCTCAAAGCTACCGCCGCCTTCGATCAGCACCTTATTCCCCTTATCCTTAATGGGGATACCGCACTGCTCCAGGCAGCGGCGGGTAGCGGCCACATCCTCCCCTGGAGAGAGATTGGTGAGGGTTGAAGTCCCCTGGGCAAGGGCGGCTAACATCAGGGCGCGGTGTGAGAGTGACTTATCACCTGGGAGAGACATGCGCATTGGTTCAGGCCTTTCCCGCTACGGCTGGTTGATGGGAAGTGATCGATTTGCCCAGGGCGGCGGACACCCGTTCCGCCACATCCACAAGGTCCTGGAAGCCCTCGGGTAGCAGGGCCTGGGGACCGTCAACCAGGGCGTGATTGGGATCGTCATGAACATCCACCAGCAGGCCGTCAGCGCCAGCCCCGATCCCCGCAAGGGCCAGTGGAATGACGGTCTCCCGGTTGCCGCCGGCATGGCTGGGATCTACGATGATGGGCAGATGACTCAGCGCTTTGAAGGCTGGAATTACACTCACGTCCAGAGTATTACGGGAATGACTTGAGAAGGTCCGCACGCCCCGCTCGCAGACCACTACATCGTGAGCACCGTGGGACATGAGATATTCGACGGACATGAGGGTCTCCTCCAGGGTGGCGCTCATGCCGCGTTTCATCAGCACCGGCATACCCAGTTTTCCTATCGCCTGGAGTAGGGAGAAGTTCTGCATATTGCGCGTGCCGATCTGGAGCATGTCGGCATACTGGCCCACCAGGGAGACCGTACCAGGGTCGACAACTTCCGTCACCACCGGCAATCCGGTAATCTCCCGGGCCTCGGCGAGAATCTCCAACCCCTTTTCACCCAGACCCTGGAACGCGTAGGGGGACGTGCGGGGTTTGTAGGCGCCCCCTCTGAGCAGGTGGGCTCCCCTGTCAGCGACGATCTTAGCGATGCGCACGGTTTGATCCCGGGATTCCACTGCGCAGGGTCCGGCGCAGATCACGAGGTCGCCGTCACCGAATTTGACACCGGCTACGTCGACGACACTGTTCTCCGGCTTGGTTTCGCGGCTGGCAAGCTTGTACGGCTTGGTTACCCGGATGACCTGCAGCACCCCCGGCAATCCTTCCAGGTACATGCGGCCCTCGGTTCCCGTGTTACCCGTGATGCCTACCACCAGGCGATCATCCCCCCGAATGGTGTGAGGTGTATAGCCCAGTTCCCTGATGCGCTCGTTCAACCGTTCAAGATCTTTTTCCGTAGCATGGACGTCCAAAATGACGATCATCTAATCTCTCCGTAATATCGTTTGTTTCACCTTTTCCACGGCCTTGACCAGATCGTCGATCATGTCCATGGTGTAGGGATTAAAGTTTTCCAGGTCATGAAACAGTTCAATGCTATCGTGACAGGTCTGTTCCACCACCAGCTGGAGGTCCCGGTAGCCTTCCGTATCGATCGAAGTGGGAGCGATGCCGACAGCTTCGAGTACCCGTCCGACAAAGTGAGTGATCCCCTGGCTCCGGGCCGCCAGGCGGTCGTGCTCTTCGGGGGACATGGACAGGATCTTCAACCCCTGATCCTGAAAGTAGCGCACCCAGCCGTCATACACCTCCGTTTGCCGGGACACCGGGTAAACCATCATGGGAAGCCCGTCGAATCCGTGCTGACTGGAGTCGGGGCCAAAGAGGGGATGGGAAGCGATGGTTGTCGTTTCCGGGGGTAGATACTCCTTCAGGACGGTGACGGGATAGACCTTCACCGAGCAGACGTCGAAGAGTGTCATGCCCGGCCTCATGCTGGGTACCAACTTGGCCACGACCTCTTTAAAGTGGCGAATGGGTACCGCCAGGAAGAGCGTCTGGGCGGTCAACACCTGATCCCAGCTCACCACCTGGGCCCCAACGGCCGCGGCCCGCCCGGTGATATCCTGGTTATCATGGGCCAGCACCTCGTAGCCTGGGGCAAGCAACCTGGCCAGGACCGGTCCGAAGCGGCCGAACCCGATGATGCCGACCTTTACTTTCCCTTTTGCGGTGACCATCGCTTGATTCCCAGGAATAATGTAAGATTATTTTTCAAGTCTTGAATCCCATCGGCCAGCACGGCCAAGCCGTACAGGTCCCCGCACTTTTGGCTCCCAACCACGGCGACGGTGTCCGGCAGTTCTCCATTGGCCAGGCGTTGGGCCGCGTGCGCCGTATCATCTTCCTCAATCAGCGGGCGGGTCCAGAAATGGTCGGCCAGATAGTTTCGGCATTGACGCAAAGCCTGGGGATGGGAGTGGACCTCCGTGATATCGCCTGTGGAGAGGCCGGGTTTACTCAGGAGGCACTGGTTCACATGAACATGGAACATTTCCACGATCTCGCACCGGTATTCCGCCAGGGCATACATGCTTTCGATAACCACACCTCCCTGGGCATTCTCCATAGCCAGGATGCCATACTGCACCTCTTCTTCATCAACGGCCTTCAGGACCCGGGCGGAGGTGATGAGATAGGCGATTTCCGTCTGTTTCAGGCCGTGCCGCCGGCAAAACTCTTCTGCCGCCTCCTCGCAGAAACTCCCCTCAGCACCCTGGATTCCGACGCGGGTTATCGTGGGGCTGTTCATGCTGTCTCTCCGGCCGGTTCCACTGACCCGGCATCGGGCAGGGCGGCGACCAAGGTCTGTAAGTAACGGCCAGCCTCGGCGATCGGGTCCCGGGCCTGCTTCAGGCGGGTCAGCAGCGCCGAGCCCACCACCACGCCGTCGGCCCGGGCACTGGCCCGGCGCACATCATCGGGGGATGCCATACCGAATCCCACGACGAAAGGGACGTTCGTGCTGGCTCGCACCCGGTCCAAGTACCGATCCAGGCTCTGCCGGGCGGGCGTCGATGAACCGGTCACGCCCAGGATGGACACGGCATAGAGCAGGTCTTCCCCTTGCAATCCGAGCTGGTGAATGCGCTCGCCCTCCGTATTGGGGGCCACCAGGAAGATGGTGCTGATCCCTTTGGCGCGGGCCATGTCGAAAAATGCTGTCCCTTCCTCCGGGGGCAGGTCGGGAATGATAAGCCCATCGACACCGGCCTCGCGAGCCTCCTCCAAAAAAGTTTCGATACCCATACGCTGAATAGGGTTGATGTACCCCATCAGAACGATCGGGATCCGGCTGGACTGCTTGCGTAACTGAGCCACGGTTTCCAGAATCCAGGGGATGGTGACGCCGTTATCCAAGGCTACCTGGCTGGTCTCCTGGATGACAGGACCATCGGCCAGGGGATCGGAGAAGGGCATGCCGAGCTCCACCATATGGGCGCCGGCGGTTTCGGCGGCCAACACCAGCGGAACGGTGCTGCCCAAGTCGGGATAACCGGCGGTGATAAAGGGCACCAGTTTTTTGCCCGGTGTACGAAACAGTCGGCCGATGCGCCTCATGAAAGGGACTTTCCCAGGGCATCGGCTACCGTGTTGACATCTTTATCTCCACGTCCTGACAAACAGAGCACCACTTTGCCCCCCGGTAATTTAATCATTTTTTGCTGGAGTGCGGCCAGTGCATGGGCCGATTCCAGGGCGGGGATAATCCCTTCCTTTTCGGTCAACCACTGAAAGGCGGCCAAAGCTTGTTCATCGGTGACAGAGAGGTAGGTGACCCGGCCCAAGTCTTTAAGGAGGCTGTGTTCCGGTCCCACCCCGGGATAGTCGAGGCCGGCGCTGATGGAGTGGGGCAGCTGCACTTGGCCGTCGGTGGTCTGCAGGAGGTAGCTGGCTGAGCCGTGGAGCACCCCTTTGTCGCCCTTGGTGAGGGTGGCGGCGTGGGCGCCTGATTCCAGGCCTCGGCCGGCGGCTTCCACCCCCACCATGGGCACCTGGTCATCTAAAAAGGGGTAAAAAAGGCCGATGGCGTTGCTCCCGCCGCCCACACAGGCCATGAGCAGGTCCGGCAACCCGCCAACCTGGCTGGCGAACTGCTCCTTGGTTTCCCGTCCGATGACCGTCTGAAAATCTCGCACCAGCAGGGGGTAGGGATGGGGACCCACCACCGATCCGATGAGGTAGTGGGTCTGTTCCACGGTTGCCACCCAGTCACGAATGGCCTCGTTGACGGCATCCTTGAGGGTCTTGCTGCCGGACCCCACCGGCCGCACCTCGGCCCCCAGCAGTTCCATTCTGAAGACATTGAGGGCCTGGCGGCGCATGTCCTCTTCGCCCATGTAGACCACGCAGGTCAGGCCGAACCGTGCTGCCACGGTGGCCGTGGCGACCCCGTGCTGCCCGGCGCCGGTCTCGGCGATGATGCGGGATTTGCCCATGCGCCGGGCCAGGAGAATCTGTCCCAAGGCGTTGTTGATCTTGTGGGCGCCGGTATGGGCCAGGTCCTCCCGCTTGAGGTAGAGGTCCAAGCCCAGTTCAGCGCTGATCCTGGCGGCGTGATACAGGGGTGTCGGCCGACCGGCATAGTGCTCGGCCAGGCGGTCAAGTTCCTCCCGGAAGGTTGGATCGGCCTGGGCCGCGCCATAGGCCTGTTCCAGCTCCTTGAGGGCCGGGAGCAATGTCTCGGGAACGTACTGCCCACCGAATTGGCCGAAGTGACCCCGGCTGTCCGGCTGGGCGTAGGCCAATGGACGGCTTTTAGAAGATGCGGTCATGACTTGCTTGCGTTTGGGCGAGGGTTGAAAACAGGTGTTCCATTTTTACCGGGTCCTTCAATCCGGGGGCCGTCTCCACACCGCTGTTCACGTCCACCGCCTGGGGAGTGAAGGCGGCGATCCCTTCCAGGATATTGTCCGCATTGAGTCCGCCGGAGAGGACCAGCGGCCGCGCCAGAGCGGCGGCATCAATCTGAGACCAGGGGAAGGCCCGGCCCGTGCCGCCGAAGCTGTTTTGCCCCCGGGTATCGAGCAGGATGGCGCGCACCGGGTAGGTATGGGTGATGGCCGGGTCGAAATCGTCACCCACGTGGAACGTCTTGATCACCGGTACGGCGATGGCCTCACAGACAGCCGGTGACTCATGGCCGCTGAGCTGCACCAGGTCGAGGCCCACTTCACTGATGACGGCGTTCATCCGTTCCGGGGTTTCATCCACGAACACGCCCACCTTCTTGATGGGGTGGTCCAGGGCGTCGGTGATGGCCCTGGCCTGGAACGGGGCGATATACCGGGGACTGGGGGGGTAAAAAATAAATCCGAGGGCCGCCGCCCCCAGTTGGACGGCGAGCTGGGCATCCTGGAGCCGGGTAATACCGCAGATCTTCACGGGAATCATCCCTGGGCCTTCATGGAGGGTACGCCGGCAAGAAAATGCTCCAGGCTCCGCCCGGGATCGCTATCTTTCAGGAGGGCGGTGCCGATGAGAGCGGCGTGGTAGCCGACTTGGTCCACCCTGGCCAGATCATGGGAGCCGGTGATGCCCGACTCGGCCACGTGGATGGCGCCCTCGGGTAGCAGCGAACGGCGCTCGAGCATGGTCGCCAGATCGATGACCATGGTGTTAAGGTCCCGGGCGTTGATCCCGGCGATGTTCGGTCCCAGCCGCCGGATGCGTGCCAGAGCATCATCGCCGTAGCCCTCCACCAACACATGCAGCCCCAGGGAGCTCGCCAGGCCGTAGAGTCGCTCCAGCTGGGCCTGATCCAGGGCATCGGCAATCAGGAGGAGGGCATCGGCCCCGGTGTGGTAGGATTCGTGAACCTGGTAGTCGGTGAGGATAAAATCTTTCTGCAGGACCGGTACATCGACTGCTGCGTGCACCGCTGCCACATGGTCCAACCGGCCGCCGAAATATTTTTCGTCGGTGAGAACCGAAATGG
>CAZJBG010000016.1:0-32034 GCA_964543925.1 uncultured bacterium | reverse complement strand
TACCGATCCGGAGAATGTCAATTTTAATCGGTTAGGCGTGGATGCCTCCATCGATCTGATGCTGTTCGGTTACCACCTGAACTTTTTTGGCCAATACCTCATGGGTCATGATGACGACATCGACATGACCGATGAACACATGCCCTACTTTGCCGGTGGCGGCGGCGGCGATGCGAGTGGTGGTGACCACGTCCACAAAGCCCTGACACCCGCCAGCGAAGGGATCGAGTGGATCACCCGTCCCTTTGACTATTCCGGCGGTTTCATCGGTGCTGACCTGATCCTCATTCCTGCCAAGCTGTACCTCTCTCCCCGGTTTGACTGGGTGAACGTGACCAACCAGTGGGCCGACAGGGTAGATGGGGCATATATCCGGCAGAACAACAGTTATGTGGTGGAGGAAGATACCCTCTCCGGTTCCGACATCATGCCCCGTAACATGACCGGAGGCGAGACCGGCATCACGCGGTGGGTGGTGCAGCTGCACTTCCACCCCATCCAGCCGGTGGCGTTCATGCTGGAATACGGCCGGCAGGACAACCTATTCGGGTACCCTGAACCGCCGGAGAGGATGTATAACCCCAGCTGGGCGGCCGGTATGGGCCGGGTGGTGAGTGTCGACTCGAGCTGGCTCATGTTCATGGTCATGTTCGCATTTTAGGGAGGTAGAAGGATGAGACGCTTTATCGGAATCGCATTACTTATCACCGTGCCGTCTCTCGTCGCTGCCCAGGATGTCGATCTGAAGCGGGGACGCAAGGTCTACCTGGAGAGCTGTTCGCCTTGTCACGGGATTACCGGCAAGGGGGACGGCATTGCGGCGGCGAACCTGTACGTCAAGCCCCGTGATTTTACCCTGGGCCAGTACAAGATCAAGACCACGGTCAACGGCGAGGTGCCGCTCCATGAGGACCTGTATACAACGCTCAGCAAGGGAATGGGTCAGCGGAACACCATGCCGGCCTGGATCTATCTGCGCGGCGATGACCGGGAGGCGGTCCTGGCCTATATCGAGTCGTTGTATCCCCGCTTTGCCACCGATGAGTCGCCGCAGGTCATCTCCTTTCCGGCTGCTGCGCCACCCATGACGGCGGAAACCATCCGCCTGGGGAAGGGCTGGTATGACGGCATCGAGTGCGGGAAGTGTCATGGTCTGTCCGGCCATGGTGATGGACCCAGTACGGCGGCACTTAGAGATGAGCAGGGCCATAAGATCACGCCCCCTGATCTGAGCAAGCCGTGGCTGTTTATCGGCGGAAACACGCGCATGGATCTATTCCGAACCCTCAAGACCGGGATTGCCGGCAGTGCTATGCCATCCCTGGACGGGATCATTACCGACGATCAGATCTGGGAGCTGGTGGACTATCTGGCACATGAGTTTGTGCAGCCCGGTGAACAAGCACCGCGCTGATCTGAACCGGTAATCTTTAATCAACATTGTAGAGAAAGGGCATCAGTGATGTTTAAGAAAATCGCAGCCACCATTTTCATAATGACTTTGACCATGGCCGGTTGGGCCTGCAGCGATGAGCCGTTTGAAGGGGCCATCGAGGCGTCTGTCATGTTCATGCCTGATGAGCATGGCGACTTACCGGCAAAGGACGCTGGTGATGGGGTGATGATCCACCTCTGGGCCGGTGAGACCTTTGCGGCGGCCGCGGTCGTTGCCAGCCATCATGCGCACGATATCCCCGAGGCGGACACCACCATCGCCGCCCAGACCGTCATTGCGAAATTCACGGCTCTCATCGAGGGTGAGACCTATTATGTAGGTGTGGTCGGCGGAGGTGAGATATACGCTCTTGGTGACCATATCTTTGGCTATTACAATGCCGATAGCACCAACCTGGTGGCTGAAACGCCCACGGGGATCACGCTTTCGAGTGATAATAGTCCTATGTCATTTTCCATGATGATCATGCCTGCTGAGCACCATGAAGAATAGCGGCGGAGCCATAGCTGCTGGATAACCGGCTGCCCGCAGACGGTGTTGAGGAAGCAGGGGGACATCAGCTGGCCTACATCATTAAGTAGGACCACCGACCTCTGCCTCTTCTATTTTTCATCCGTATGAACTTCCCCCATCATCACCGTTCAGAGCAGCCCCCATTGTAGCCGCACATCCGGGCATCGCAGGACCTCGAATGTGAACCGGCGCCGTGAGGAGCATGGGGCGAATATGGGTTGAATTGTTGGGCCTGGCAATCGTAAGTTGGCATCGAGTTTGGTATACACCGCAGAAGGAACGAGGCCCGAGGGAGCGGCCGATCCACGGGAGCATGAACATCAGGACGGACATTGTTGCGGATTCCCGCGGGTGTTCTTTTGTTGCGGAAGTAAATATGAATTTTAGACTGTTGCTATGGGAACCAGCGCACTGAATTGGAAAACTCTCCCCAACCCTACCTGCCCTATTCACCCGCAATCATTAACCAGCCGACTTGACGGAGGGGCCAGCTTGACCCAGGGGAATTGGATCGGGCGCAAGTGGCGCAAACGGGCGCAGTCGGTGGTTCGGCGGTGGGCACTGATTAACAACTTCCCTATGGGGTTTAGTTTGAAAAACCGAGGCTAAAAGTAAAAAGGGCATACTAATGCGGAAATTAATCAACCTGGTGATGACACTGACTGTCCTGCTGCTTGCCTCCCAGGCCCTCTGGGCTGGAAGCGACATCAAGGGCCGAATCAATTTTAAAGGCTCCGGTCCCAAGCCGAGGACCATCCAGATGGAGGCCGACCCCGTTTGCAAAGTTGCCCATTCCGAGCCGGTTTACTCCCAAACGGTGGTGGTTAACGATAACGCCACGCTTAAATATGTATTGGTGAGTATCGAGTCGGGTCTTGAGGGTCAGACCTTTCCCGTTCCCGAGGAACCGGTCGTGCTGGACCAGAAGGGCTGTATGTACGATCCCCACGTCTGGGGCGCCATGGCCGGTCAGACGGTGGAAATTCGCAACAGCGACGGGACCTTGCACAACGTCCATAGCCTCTCCAAGGTCAATCGCGCGTTCAATATGGCCATGCCCAAGATCGTCAAGAAGAAGGACAAAGTTTTCGATAAGCCCGAGGATGTCTTCTCCATCAAATGCGACGTTCACCCCTGGATGCAAACCTGGGTCGGTATATTCAGCCATCCCTTTTTTGCCGTCAGCGATGACCAGGGCGATTTTACCCTTAAGGATGTGCCTGCAGGAACCTACACGGTGCGGGCCTGGCATGAGAGTAAACGCCTCCCGGCCCTGACCCAGACGGTGACGGTGAAAGAGGGTGAGGCCGTTACCCTGGATTTTACCTTTGAAGTGCCCACAAGGAACTAGTCAGCGCTAATCCTGATCCGACTGGTCGACATGGCTCTGATTTTGTATCCCGGCAGCGGTTATAGCCGTGGCACATAACCGGCCCCTACATCTGTTGGCCCTGGTCACCGGCTGGGCCACCCTGGGGTTGATCTTCGCTGGAGGACTGGTAACCAGCACCAACTCGGGACTCTCAGTTCCCGATTGGCCCAATACCTACGGCCAGTTCATGTTTGCCTTCCCCCTTTCGGATATGGTGGGGGGTATCTTTTATGAGCATGGCCACCGCATGATCGCCAGCCTCGTCGGTATGCTCATGGTGATCCTGGCATTCTGGCTATGGCGAACCGAACAGCGGGGCTGGGTCCGCAGGCTGGGATGGATCGCGCTGGCCGCAGTCATTGCCCAGGGCCTGCTGGGGGGCATCACGGTGTTGTTCCTATTGCCGACCCCTGTCTCGGTCTTCCACGCCGTCTTGGCCCAAACCTTTTTCCTGCTGGTCATTGCCCTGGCTTATGTCACCTCGAAGGAGTTTGCCTCAGCGGCTCAAGGGGCGCCTGTGCCCCCTGCTGCGCCGGATATCCGGCGCTGGATCACCCTCACCACCGGTTTGATCTTCCTCCAACTGCTGCTCGGGGCCATGATGCGCCATACCGGCGCGGGTCTGGCTTACTTCGATTTTCCCCTGGCCGGGGGACGCTACTGGTTGGCTTTCAGCACTGACCTGATCGAGGAAATCAACTGGCGCCGTTGGGGGCTGGAACTGCCCAGCGTCACCCGTGGGCAGCTGCTGATTCATTTTACCCACCGGCTTGGAGCGCTGGGTGTGGCCCTGGCGGTGGTGGCCACGACGGTGAAAATCTGGCGCGACCGGGAACTGATCCGCAGCCTGCGACCGATGGCCGGGGCGATGCTCATGATGCTGATCGGGCAGGTTGCCCTGGGCGCCTTCACCGTCCTCAGTTTGAAGCAGGCGACGATCACCACTGCCCACGTGGCGACGGGTGCTGCCCTGTTGGGCCTGAGCTTCCTGACCACCCTCAGAGTCTATCACTTCTATCCTTTGTCGCGGGGCCCCAGCCTGGCCACTGCCCCGGCCCACGCATGAGCGCTCGTCGCATCAGGGCGAAGTTGGGCGCCTTCTGGGAACTCACCAAGCCGAATATCACCATGATGGTGCTGGTTTCCACCTCCCTGGGATATTATATGGCGGCCAAATCGACCGGCGCCGGGTGGGATAGCTGGCAATTTCTACGCCTGATGATCGGCTCGGCCCTCTCCTCGGGAGGTGTGGCGAGCCTGAATGAGTATTGGGAGCGGCGCAACGATCACCGGATGCGGCGCACCCGGCACCGGCCCTTGCCTTCGGGCCGGTTAGCCCCCTGGGAAGCCCTGTTCTTTGGCGTGACAATTTCCGTGGTCGGGGTCACTATTTTGGGCCGCACGGTCCACCCGCTCACAGGTCTTCTGGCGGCCTTCACCCTTTTTACATATATATTTATCTATACGCCCCTTAAAACGCGGACCACCTGGAACACCATCATCGGTGCGGTGCCGGGGGCGCTGCCACCGGTAGGTGGATGGATCGCTGCCAGCGGCCAGTTTACTGCCGGGGCCGGGGTCCTTTTTGCTATTCTCTTCTCGTGGCAGATCCCCCATTTTCTGGCCATTGCCAAGATTTATCGGGTAGACTACGGCCGGGGTGGACTGAGGATGCTGCCGACGGTGGACCCCACGGGACGCGCCGTTGCCCGGCACATCATCGGGTTCTCCATAGCCCTGCTTTTGGGCAGCCTTGTTCCCACCTATTTAGGCCTTACCAGCTGGCCCTATCTCGTCGGGGCCGGGCTGTTGGGCGTGGGCTTTTTGGGCTTTGGCATCGAGGCGGCCCGGCACACCGGCACCCTCCACGCGCGACGACTCTTATGGGCCTCCATTATCTATTTGCCGGTATTGCTGGCCCTGATGGTGGCGGATATGGAACTGTTTTATTAAAGGTAGGAAAACCCGATGAAGGAGGCCATTTAGTTTGAGCACCCACAGTGATCACCCAGCAATGAGTTTCTGGCGGAAATATATTTTTTCCCAGGATCATAAAATCATTGGGCTGCAGTACGGCATCACGGCCCTGTTCTTCCTGCTTACCGGCTTTACGCTGATGATGATCATGCGCTGGCAGCTGGCCTATCCCGGTCAGCCGCTGCCCTTCATCGGCGGCCTAATGGGCGAGGATAACGCGCCGGGGGGCATCATACTGCCGGAATTCTACAACCAGCTGGGGGCCATGCACGGCACCATCATGATCTTCCTGGGGGTGGTTCCCCTGGCGGTAGGCGCCTTCGGCAACTACTTCGTGCCGCTGCAGATTGGCGCCCCTGATATGGCCTTTCCCAAGATCAATATGGCCAGCTACTGGTCATATTTCATGGGTGGCGTGATCATGGTGGTGAGCTTCTTCGTGCCGGGCGGGGCGGCCAATTCGGGGTGGACCTCCTATCCACCTCTGGCTGACATTGCCACCATGGGCCAGACCTTCTGGCTGCTTGGGATGGTGTTCCTGATCACCTCGTCTTTGCTGGGTTCCATCAACTTTATTACCACAATCATCCAGCTGCGGGCCAAGGGGCTGACCTGGATGCGGTTACCGTTTTTCGTCTGGGCTCAGTTGGTGACCTCCTTTCTGCTGCTGCTGGCATTCCCCCCGTTGGAGGCGGCTGGCGTGCTGCAGCTGATGGACCGGCTGGTGGGCACCAGCTTTTTCCTGCCCAGCGGCCTAGTGGTGAGCGGCCAGGCCCTGGAGGTTTCCGGTGGCGGGAGCCCACTCCTGTGGCAGCACCTGTTCTGGTTTTTAGCCCACCCGGAAGTCTACGTCCTCATCCTGCCGGCCATGGGCATTGTGGCCGAGGTGATCGCCACCAACACCCGTAAGCCGCTGTGGGGTTACAAGTCCATGGTCTATGCGACGGTTTTCCTGGGATTCATGTCCTTCGTCGTCTGGGCCCACCACATGTACCTCACCGGCATGGGGACCATCATCAGCGGCTTCTTCCAGGCCACGACCATGATTATCTCCATCCCCTCGGTGGTCATTCTGACGGCACTTTTGCTGTCCCTGTGGGGCGGTTCCATCCGCTTTACCACCCCCATGCTCTTCGCCCTGGGTTTCTTGCCCATGTTCGCCATTGGGGGGCTCACCGGCCTGCCGCTGGGGCTGGCGGCGGCCGATATTCACCTGCATGACACCTACTATGTCATCGGGCACTTCCATTACGTGGTGGCGCCGGGCACGATTTTCGCCCTGTTCGCCGGTATCTACCACTGGTACCCCAAGATCACCGGCCGGCAGTTGAGTGAATCTCTCGGCAAGGTGCACTTCTGGGGCTCCATGGTGTTCATGAACGGTATTTTTATGCCCATGTTCGTTCAGGGGCTGGCCGGCGTCTCCCGGCGCCTGTGGGATGCGGGTGAGCAGTATGCCCATGCCGGCGGCGTCTTGTGGACCAATGAGTGGATGTCCATCTCTGCCTGGTTGCTGTTCGTCTTCCAACTACCGTTTATTTATAACATTATCCGGAGCCTCAGGGGGCGGAAAGTGGAGAATGATAATCCCTGGCAAGCGACCACCCTGGAGTGGGCCACTTCCTCGCCGCCGGGACACGGTAATTTCGCCAGTCCACCCGTAGTCTATCGTGCCGCGTATGAGTACAATGTGCCGGGTCATGAAGAAGAGTTCCTGCCCCAGAATCAACCAGAGAAGGGATAGTTGTCCATGGAGATGATCCCATATACCGTTGATATCCGTGAAGACACGGGTCTGAACAATGCCAAACTGGGTATCTGGCTCTTTTTGGCCTCCGAAGTCATGTTGTTCGGCGGGCTGTTCTCGGCTTACATATTCCTGCGGCTGGGCGCCGTCGATTGGCCCGAGGGCTCTTCCATCCTCAGCGTGCCCATCGCCACTTTTAACACCCTGGTGCTGATCAGCTCCAGCGTGACCATGGTCATGTCGTGGGCCTCGCTGATGACCAAGAACTTCGACCGGTACCGCCTCTATATGGGGGCCACCATTCTCCTGGCTCTGGTGTTCCTGATGGCCAAGGGGTTTGAGTACAGCGAAAAATTCTCGCACCACCTCTATCCCTCAACCAGCACGTTTCTGGCGATCTACTTTACGATCACCGGTCTGCATGGTTTGCACATTATCGGCGGCCTGATCGTGAATGGCTATTTCTTGGGGGCCGGAAGTAAAATGTGGGCCACCGACCCCGAACGCTTTACCAACCGTATCGAGATCGCCGGTCTTTACTGGCACTTTGTCGACCTCGTATGGATATTTCTGTTTCCGATCTTTTACCTACTGTAGGAGTGACTATGAACAGTACTGCACAGGACGTTAGCAAGCACACGCAACTCTACTTGTATATCTTTGGGGCGTTGGCGGTCCTGACGGTGATCACGGTGGCCATCGGCTACCTGAGCCTGCCCATTGGAGCGGCTGTGGTGGTGGCTCTGCTGATTGCCGGTCTGAAGGGGTCGCTGGTGGCGAGCGTCTTCATGCACCTGCGTTCGGAAAAGAAAATGATCTACTGGCTGTTGCTGATGACCTTCTTCTTTTTACTGGTCCTTTTTATCCTGATCATCGCCTTATACTATGATTTTGGGGGCACGCCAAATGTCACTTAAACACTTCCACATTTTCTTTATCACCATTTCAATCCTGCTGTGCTTTAGCTTTGGCGCGTGGGGTGTGCACTCCTACATCGAGCATGAAGGCGGTGGCACCAACCTGGTCCTGGGACTCCTGGCGTTTATCGCCGGTGCAGTTCTGATCGTGTATGGCATCAAAGTCTTTCAGAAACTCAAAACACTGTGAGGGGACTATGCGTCGTCACCTGAATCGTTTCAACTACGCGGTCTTGCTGGCCGGCACCTGGCTGGTCGTGCCCGACCTGGCCCAGGCCTGTTCCACCTGCTTTGGCGCTCCCGACGACCCAGCCGTCATCGGGATCAAGGTGGCGATGTTCAGCATGCTGGGGGTCACCGGTAGCGTCCTGGGAGGGTTCGCCAGCTTCTTTATCTACCTGCATAAGAAATCGAAGGCATCGCTTGCAGCCGGGATCAAATCCGATTGACGGGCCATTAAAATTGGAGCTCCTTCACGGGGTTTATCCTGAATCCGGCGTCGGCGAATGAAGCATCTCACGCGCAGGTGGTCAATGAAAAGGGAATGGGTTACATGGAAAATTTTTTAGGTTTGCCGCCCCTGGCCTCAGTCCACGGGGCCGGGATCGATCAGCTCATCGGCTGGGTCCATTGGCTCATGGCGGTCCTGTTTGTCGGTTGGGGAATATACTTTATTTATACCGTGATCCGTTTTCGGGCAGCCAGGCAACCGAAAGCCGATTATGTGGGGGTTACATCCCACTACTCCAGCTATATCGAGGGCGGGGTGGCCCTGTTTGAGGCGATATTGTTGATCGGCATCGCCATGCCCATCTGGGGTATGGTGAAAAATGATCTGCCGGACGAGAGTCAAGCCACCGTGGTGCGGGTGGTGGCCGAGCAGTTCGCCTGGAACATCCACTATCCGGGAGCGGACGGCATCTTCGGTAAAACATCGTTGGACCTGTTGGATACTCAAACCAATCCTCTGGGCCTGGACCGCAGCGACCCCTATGGCGCGGACGATATCACTACCATTAACCAATTCCATCTGCCGGTGAATAAACCGGTCATCATTCACCTGTCATCCAAAGACGTGATTCACAGCTTTGGTCTGCCGATCATGCGGGTGAAGCAGGATGCCATCCCCGGCATGAGCATTCCCGTCTGGTTCGAGCCGAACAAAACCGGTGAATCGGAGATTGCCTGCGCCCAGCTCTGCGGCCTGGGGCACTACCGTATGCGTGGTTTTCTCACGGTGGAAACGCAGGAAGAGTTTGACGCCTGGCTGGCTGAACGGGCGGCCGCTCAACAAGAAGAAGCGGGGGATGATGACTGGTGGTGATGGCGGCGTGAGGGTGAGGAGGCGCTGATCCGGTGAGGGACCCGAGCATCAAGCATACAGATGAAAAAATTCCTTTCGACTTACGGATTCTTCCTTTTCCTGGGCATCATGGTGGCCAATGTCGCGTTGGTTGCCGGTTTTTACCGGTATCGGCTGGCGGCGCCGACCGAGCTCCCGGTCCTGGGCAGCCTCGCCGATTTTGATTTCGTTAACGAACGGGGTGAGAATTTTGGCCTGGACAACCTGACGGGAAAGGTCTGGGTGGCCGATTTTATCTTCACCACCTGCGCCGGCCCGTGTCCCCTCATGAGCCGGAAGATGGCTGCCCTGCAACGGACCTTTCAGCCCCAGCCGCAATTCCGGTTGGTATCGTTCAGCGTAAACCCCGAATACGACACGCCTGAGGTCCTGTTGGCCTACGGACGGCAGTACGGCGCGGCGCCAGACCGCTGGACCTTTCTGACCGGGAGCCCGGCGGGCATCCAGGATGTGGCGGTGAACGGGTTTCACCTGGGGTCTGTCGAAGAACCGGTCTACCACAGCACGGTCTTCACCCTGGTGGATGGGCAGGGACGCATTCGCGGCTACTACGACAGCAACGATGCTCAGACCCTCGAATCGCTGGTGGATCATATTCAGCAGCTCCTCACGACCCTTTAATGTCGGTCTCATCCCTGCCGGCGTTAAACGCTTCCCTGAATGCTACCTGCGCGGTGCTGCTGGTAACCGCCTACCTGTTCATCCGCCGGAAGAAGGTCATCGCCCACCGGAACACCATGCTGGCGGCAACGACCGTGGCGGCCCTGTTCCTCGTCTCCTACCTCATTTATCACTACCAGGTAGGCTCCGTGCCTTTCCAGGGGCGCGGGCCGCTGCGCATCTTTTACTTTACGATTCTCATCAGCCATACGGTATTGGCTGCGGCAATCGTCCCGTTGGCGGCCGTGACCCTCTATCGGGGGCTGGGCAAACAGGTCGCCCGCCACCGAAAAATCGCTCGTCTCACCCTGCCCGTCTGGCTGTATGTCTCGGTGACCGGGGTGATGATCTATTGGATGCTCTACCGCATGGGCGCCAGCTAGGCCCCTGAGCGGGGTTGATCGATGAATCAGGCTGCATATGACGCGGCCGCAGTCGTAATTTTCAATCGTCGTACCTGACCCCAAACCATTAATGGTAGCAACCTTGCATAACGAGCTCACTGATATCAACAGCTTCACCCAGCGCCTGACAGTGGAAGTGCCGTGGGAGGAGTTGGAAGACAAGTACCGGGCCTTCCTCCAGAAATTCACCAGGAAAATCAAGCTGCCTGGGTTCAGAAGAGGAAAAGTGCCCGCGCAGATCGTGCGCCGGCAATACGGTAACCTGGCAGAGGCCGAGTTCGCCGAGGGCATTGTTCAGGAGTACTATCTGAGCTCGGTGACTGATTCGGGCCGGGAGCCCATTAGCCAGGGCACCATTCAAGGGGTCCATTTTCATGAAGGGGAAGCGTTGCGCTTCGAAGCTACTTTCGAGGTGGAGCCGGAAGTGAGTCTACCCTCCTATCACAAGGGCATGAAGTTCCAGCAGATCCTCATTGATAGCGATGAGGAGGATGTGGCCCGGGCCATTGAGGAGTTTCGCCTCCAACATGCTCAGTTGCAGACCGTGGAGGGTGGGGTCGAGGAAGACCACTTCGTGCTGCTCGATCTCCAGGAGGTAGATGAGAACGGGACCCCTATTATCGGCCGGAAAATGGAGAACCAATATGTTCATCTTGACCCCAACGGACCGTTTGGGGGTGAGAACATGGCCAGTCTGCGTGGCGCCCGGGTGGGGGACACGCGCCGTGTCGTTCTCACCGATGAATCAGAGGTGTCCACCCATTTTGAAGCGACGGTGCGGCAGGTGAGCAAACGGCTGTTGCCGGATATAGATGACGCTTTTGCCAGGGAGGCAGACGCCAAGGCCGACAACGTCGATCAGCTCAAAGAGAATCTAAGCCAGAGGATAAGCGCCTCCTTCGAGCGCCAGGGGAACAAGAACCTTACGCACGAGATTGCCGATCATTTTGTGCGCAATGCCCAACTGGAGGTTCCCACCTCCATGTTTGATAACTATATCGATAACCTGATTGCCGATATGGAGCGAGAGGGGTATGAGGGCGCCTCCATTGACCGGGCGGAGGTGGTCGAGCGACATAAAGCGTCCGTTATCTGGAATATCAAGTGGTACCTGCTGCGCAAGCGATTGATCAAAGAGGAAGAAATTACCATCGATGACGCCGCAGTGGACCAGCGCATTGAGGAGCTGGCTGCACAGGACGAGGATCAGGCCCAGCAGATCAAGAACTTCTATCGGCGTCCGGAAAATCGGCGGACCTTAAGAGAGGATATCCTATCAGACAGGTTGTTTGACCTGCTGAAAGGCTATGCCAAGATCAAAGTCATCCACAAGCCCTCTAGCGAATTAAGGAAGGTGAGTTAGTCTGATATGAACGAACGGAACAGCGTACTCGTCCCCATGGTTGTCGAACAAAGTTCCCGAGGCGAACGGGCCTTCGACATTTATTCCCGGCTGCTGAAGGAACGCATTATTTTCCTCGGCACCCCCATCAACGATGCCGTTTCCAGCCTGGTCATTGCCCAGCTGCTTTTCCTGGAAGCTGAGGAACCGGAAAAGGATATATTCCTGTACATCAACAGTGCCGGTGGCGTGGTCAGTTCGGGCATGGCGATTGTCGATACCATGAACTTCATCAAGCCTGAGGTGGCCACCATCTGTATGGGCCAGGCGGCCAGCATGGCGGCCCTGTTGTTGGCGGCCGGCGCCAAGGGCAAGCGGTCGGCGCTGCCCAACGCCCGCATCATGATCCATCAGCCCATGGGCGGTGTTGAAGGCCAGGCATCGGATATAGAGATTCATGCGACGGAGATCATCAGACTCAAAAAGAACCTGAACAAGCTCCTGGCCGGGCTCACGGGCCAGAGCCTCAAGCGGATTGAGAAGGACACGGACCGAAACTATTTCATGACGGCTGATGAGGCCAGGGATTATGGCCTCATCGACGATGTGCTCCACAAGCACAGCTGACCCGTGGCCGGAACTGACGATCTTCACCCGGGACCAACGCCCCCTGATCCGGCCCAGGTCTGTTCTTTCTGCCACCGCCCGGCCCCTGAAGTGGAGGTGTTGGTAGCGGGACCGGAAGGGACGTTCATCTGCGACCGATGTGTCTGGTCCTCTGCGGAGGTTGTCCAAAAAGCGTATCGTCAGCAGAAAGGCCTGGTTCTGGAACGGGTCCCCCACCCCAAGGAGATCAAGGCCGAGCTGGACCAATACATCATCGGGCAGGAGCGGGCCAAGCGGACCGTGGCCGTGGCGGTCTACAACCACTATAAGCGCATCACAAGCCACATTGACGAGCAGGATGATGTGGAAATCGAGAAGAGTAACATCCTGCTGGTGGGCCCCACCGGTACCGGCAAGACCCTCATCGCCCAGACGCTGGCACGCTTCCTGAATGTCCCCTTTGCCATCGCCGATGCCACGGCCCTCACCGAGGCCGGGTACGTGGGGGAAGATGTGGAGAACATCCTGCTGCGGCTGCTGCAGGCCAGCGACTTTGATATCCCCCAGGCCGAACGGGGCATCATCTACATCGATGAGATCGACAAGATCAGCCGCAAAGAATCCAACATTTCCATCACCCGGGATGTGTCGGGACAGGGGGTCCAGCAGGCCCTGCTGAAAATCCTGGAAGGGACCGTCGCCAGCGTCCCGCCGAAGGGCGGGCGAAAGCATCCCGAGCAGGACCTGCTCAATATCGACACCCGCAATATCCTGTTCATTTGCGGCGGCACCTTCGATGGCATCGAAACCATCATCCAGCATCGGGTCGAAGCCACCAGCATGGGCTTTAACGCCCCCGTCAAGGATAAAGCGTCGGTCAGCACATCCGTCCTGCTCCAGCAGGTGGAACCGGAGGACCTCATTCGGTTCGGGTTCATCCCCGAGCTGGTGGGCCGCCTGCCGGTGATCTATGCACTGGAGGACCTGAACGAGGAGGCCATGCTGACCATCCTGACCAAGCCGCGCAACGCCCTGCTCAAACAGTACCAGAAGCTGTTCAGGATGGAAGACATCGAGCTGCTCTTTGAAGAGGAGGCCCTGAAAGAGGTGGTGCGCCTGGCCATGAAGCGCAAGACCGGCGCCCGGGCTCTGCGGTCCATCCTGGAAGGGGCTATGCTGGACATCATGTATAAACTACCTTCCCTCAAGGGGGTGGAGCGGTGCGTCATCACCAAGCGGGTGCTGACCGCCGGGGCCGAACCCATTCTCACCCGTCGCCGCAAGCGGGCGTAGGTCTTCGTGACGGGTTACCTGCCTCCAGCCGGCAGCGATTAGCCACGGCCACCCCGCCTCTCGCATTCGCCAACGCCGGCCCGTTCACATAGCATCCCCCTATCATGGCCGTGAGGCGCAGGTGGCGCAGGTAACGCAGGTAGCGCAAGTAACGTAAGCAGCGAAAGACAAACACCCCTACCCAGCGTAACGTCCCCCATGGACCGCCTGAGCCAAGGTGCTATCATGCAGAGTGTCAGCCGGGTCCTCCTGGCGCGGCAGCTGCGGGACAAAGGAGCGCCGCTGGACTTCGTCGAATTCCTGACCGCCACCATCCGCACCGATAAGGGGCTGTACAGTTTCGACCGGCACGGCCCCCTGCTGGAGATCGCCCGGCGGCTGCCGGACCTACCGGAGGCGTGGATCCTCAAGGGGGCCCAGGTGGGACTGTCGACGCTGGCCATCGGGTGGTGTCTCTACCTGGCCCTGGGCAGGGGTTATCATGTGGGGTACGCCCTCCCGACGAAAACCTTTGCCGGCCGGTTCCTCAAGACCCGGTTTCAGGCGGTCGCCGCCGGAAGCCCCCTTTTGAAGGCGGCCGCGCAAACCACGGCGAACGTGGGGGTCATGACGGTGTCAGGTCGCAGCTTGGGGGGCCGGGAGACATCCGCTCACCTCTACATGCTGGGCATGGAGAACCTTACCGACGCCATCTCCATCCCCCTGGACGCGTTGATCTTTGATGAGGTGGACGTGCTGAACCAGGAGAACATGGCCTGGGCGGACGACCGCATCGCCGCCAGCGGTTACGGGCAAAAACTGTACTTTTCCGTCGGGATGAATCCCGGCATGGGCATGGACGCCGGTTACCAGGCCTCCAGCCAGCAGGTGTGGGTGGTGCGATGTGTGGCCTGCGGCAGAGACGACCAGGTGTTGGAGGAACTGTTTCCCGCCTGCGTGCTGCGGCGGGGGGACCGCTGGCAGCGGGTGTGCGTGGCCTGCCATAAGCCCCTGGAGGTCCAGGCCCACGGGCGGTGGGTCGCGCGTTACCCGGACCGGGAGGTGGCGGGGTATCGCATCCCCCAGCTGATCATTCCCCAGATATCCCTGGACTACATCATGAACCGGTGGCAGCGGGCCCAGCAGCGCCGGAGCCTGCTGGCCAAGTTTCGCTCATCCACCTTGGCCCTGCCCGACGCCGGGGAACGCCAGCGCATCACCGCCGAGCAGTTGGCGGGCGTGCTGGGCGAGTATCCCACCCAGGGGCAGGCCGACTGGACCGTGGGCGGCGCCGATGTCGGCGACACCTGCCATGTGGCCTTCGCCGACTTGGCTGGGGACCGGCTACGGTTTATCCGCCTGGAAGAGGTGAGCGCCGACCGCATGGTGAAGGAGATGTCCGCGTTGATTACGGCCATGGGGTGCCGGTGCTTCGTCATCGATGCCAAGCCGTTTCGCAGCGAGGTCCGCCGGCTGGCCCGGCTTCATCCCGACGTGGTGGTGCTGCAATATTTTAAGGACCAGGTCTTTGGCACCGGTGAGGAGACCCACGAGGGGACCAGTTACCGGACGGTGAACGAGGACCGGGAGGACTCCCTGGACGCCTACTGCGACCTGTTCGACCCCGAGCGGCCGGGGATGATGTTCCCCCGCTACCTGGGGGGCCGGGATTTTATCGACAGCACGGTAGCAGCCCAGCACTTAAAGGGCAGCCAGAAGGTGGAGACGATGGACCGGCGGCTGGGCAAGGCGGTGCCCCGGTTCCGAAAGGCCGTGGAGAACCACTACCTCATGGCCTGCAACAACGCCCGCAAGGCCCTGGTGCTGGTGACCCAGGGCCAGGGACCGGGGGGCACGGGGGCGCTGCCGGTGTTTGGGGGTTTGTAGTTGTGGGTTTCTAGTTACGAGTTTCGAGTTACGGAGGGCTGGGGTCCGGCCATGATACCCTTGAATGGGCAAGGATCGCGGGAATGTCCTAGATATAAGGTAGATGTGAAAGGGGTTGGGCGAAATATGCTTAAGATCACACTTCATAAAAACTTTATCAATATTTGTTACGAAATACCGAAAAGGAGAGTACATTATGGCGCTTGTTTAATCTTCAATAATACTCAGAATATGACCATTTTAGAGCAAATATTGCCTGGAGTATCTCTGGGGGGGGGCGGAACAATTGTCTCCAAATCAAAGTAAAATAAGAGTGATGGGATAGATATAGAAGTAGTTTACTAACAATGACATACGCTGAATTTATAAATTACGCACGCGGGTTTCTCTTTATTACTGGAGGTATTGCCTCACTCATTGCAATCATTGTGGCATGGAGAGCATGGCGGGGGAAATGGCTCACACCAGTGAATAAACTAGCATCTACTGGGAATGCATTTGCAAGGAAGATTTTACCTGGAGTATTAGAACAGTTTGAAGACAAGGACCTTGCGCCTAAAGGTACTCTCAAAACTTGGACAGAGGTAGTCTCTGAGGAGTTTTATAAGGCTCATAGTCTAAAAAAGCCATCAAAAGAGGGGAAAGCAATTCTCCAGGAGAGCGGAATTGGTAAGATCATTGATGTAAACCAAGATGCTCTCATAGCAGAGATGGAAACAAGTAAGCCAGATACAGCTGAAGAGGTTGAGTCCCTTGCTTTCTATGTTCTTGTAGATAAATATGATGAAGAGATCATGAAGCCCCTCAAAATTTATCTATTCAATAATCCAGATATGTCATGGGGATCTGTTTTACTAGTAGGCTCATATTATCTCCGTGATAAATATCTTAAGAAACACGAAGAGATATTAAAGGACGATTAAATTTCGCTCTCCTCACCACGATAGCCTAACTCGAGTTCAAGCGTCTTGTCCGGATCAGGATAGGCTGTTTCAACCAGCGCTCTAAACTTTCTCCATTGTGTGCTAGCTCGTATTAAGGCTCCCAGCCCTGCGAAATGAGGTCGAAGGGTGGGATGACCAATATATCTGGTTAGGTGTTGATGGTGTTTTCCACGTCGATTTCCTGAAGGTAGTGTGGGATTTTTCTCTTTAAGTGTGGTTTTAATCCCCGGACACTACCTGCGAGCCATCCGCGCGTTTCCATCTTAAAAGCGTTGCCAAAGGGCGATACCCCTTCTACTTTATCCCTCGTATGCACCCCTTCAGGACCCATTTACTGCTCGTGATAGCCTTCGCGCTCGCCCCGTTGACCGGGCAGGATGTGCCGGAGCTCAAGCGGCTGGACCGGCAGATCGAGGATAAGCAGGGGGAACTGGGACGTCTGCGACAGGAGATTCAGCGCTACGAACGTCGCATTGCCGAGCAGGAGCAGGCGGAGGCAGACGCCCTCGACACCTTGTTTGAGATTGAGGAGCGCATGTCCCTCACCAGCCGGTTGGTGAAGGCCCTGGAAAACGAGACCGATCAGCTCCAGGCCGCCATGAACCTGGCCGAAAAGCGCATTCGGCAGGAGGAGGAGGAGATCGCCACCCTCCAACGCAAGTTGGGCGAGCGGTTTGTCCATATTTACAAGCAGCGGCGGGCGTCGATTTTGGAGTTGATCCTCACCTCGCAGAACTGGCACCAGGCGACCTACCGGAGCAAATACCTGAAGGTGGCCGCCGACTATGATCGCTATCTCACGGAGAAGGTCAAGGTGGAGGTCGAGCTGCTCCAGGTGCAAAGGGAGCAGCTGGCCCAGGATCGGATTCGCAAGCAGAAATTACTCGTGGAGCGGGAACACGAGGAGGTGCAGCTGCAGAGGGACAAAGCCAAGCGGCGCACCCAGATCGATAAAATTAAGCGCGACCGGCGTAACGATGAACGGCTCCTGGTTCAGAAGAGAAAGGCCGCCGTGCAGCTGGAACGCATTGTCGCCAACCTGGAAATTGACCGGGACAAGCGGGCTGGTGAGCTGGCGGAAATACGCAAAAAACGGGATCTGGCTATAGCGCCGGATATCAGCTTCTACAGGGGCAAACTGCCCTGGCCCACCAATGGGCGGGTCATCACCTCCTTTGGCCAGCAACGCAACCGCAAGCTGAACACCGTCACTGAGAACCCGGGCATCGATATCCAATCCTCACCCGGTTCGCCCGTGAGCGCGGCTCTGGATGGCCTGGTCACCACGGTGACCTACCTGCGGGGCTATGGCACCACCCTGATCATCGATCATGGCAAGGATTTATACACGGTCTATGCCCATTTGGAGCGGGTGGACGTGGCCGAAGGTAATTATGTGGACCAGGGCCAGATCATTGCCTACGTGGGGGGCAATGGGAATCTGGATGGCGCGAAACTCCATTTCGAGGTTTGGGTGAACGGGCAGAAGCGCAACCCCGAGGACTGGCTGGTCAAGCGCTTCGCTCAGCGCTGAGCAGCAGCACCCCTCTATGATCTATCAGGACCTCATACGCCACGCTCCCCAATGGACCCGGCTGCACACCGCATTTCAACGGGATCGCCTGGCCCATGCCTACCTGTTTTATGGTCCCGGCGGCAGCGGTAAGGAGGGGCACGCCATCGAGCTGGCCGCCCTGGTCAACTGCCAGGGAGCCATTCAGGATGGTGCGTGCGGGCAGTGTCCATCGTGCCGCAAGGCCGGCGGGCTACAGCACCCCAACATCCAGGTCATCGTGCCGCTACCCCGGCGCAACCCCATCGCCAAGGGTGATCCGCCTCTGAAGGCCTTGCGTCCCGCCGATATAGAAAACCTGACCGAGCAGCTGGCCGCCAAGGGCCGGGACCCCTATGTTAAAATCCACATGGAGGGGGCCCAATCGATCCTGATTAATTCCATCCGGGAGCTGCGCCGCAGCGCCTACCTGAGCAAGGCTGAGCGGGGTTGGCGGGTCATCCTGATTTTCGAGGCGGAAAAATTGTGCCTGCCCAGCCCCGCCGCGGCCAACGCCCTGCTCAAGCTGCTGGAAGAACCACCCCCTGAAACCGTTTTTGTCCTGGTAACCGACCGGCCCAACATGCTCATCGAAACCATCCGCTCCCGGTGCCTGGGGCTGTACTTCCCCCCCCTGACCACCGATCAGGCGGCGGGCTACCTGGAGCAGCATACCGGCCTGGCGGCTGGCGATGCCCGCGTTCTGGCGCGGGTGACGGGGGGCAACCTGCCTCAAGCCCGCCTGTTGGCCGCCGATCATGAGGGGCCGCTACAGGCCTCTTCGCCAGGCTCAGGTTCGCCCGTTGGGCTACGCCCAGAGGGGCAGGCTCTGGATCAGTTGGTGGGGGCCCTCCTGGCTCCCCGGCCGGCAGACCTGTCTGGCCACGGGTTAGGCTGGCAGCGGCTGGTGAGCGATTTGGCCCTTCTGCGCAGGAGCCACTCCCTGGACTTTACTTTTCGCCTGCAACTGCTACAGCTGTGGCTCCGGGACCTCATGGTCCTGCAAAAGGCCGGGGAACCGTCGCGGGTCGTGTTTGCCGAGCGGCTGGCCGACCTGGAGCGCCACGGGGAGGCGTTCCCCGCCGCCGACTGGGGCGCCGCCGCCGCCGCAGTGGAGCAGGCACTGGGGCATCTGGAGCGGAACATCAACCCCACCCTGGCGCTGACGAATATGATCTTGGACGTGCGGGCGGCGGCGAGGGGGGCGCTTTCGCCGTCATGACGCCCTTTTTCCCATAGTGGGAATATCCCACTTTTCCCTTGACTCGCACAGCCAGCCGCCGTTATACTCGAAGTGGTCATGAAAGAGGGAATAAGTGTCATGGAACCAAGGGCGAACCAACCAGGAGAGTCACAAGATATTCAGGTTTCCGGTCAGGTTTTTAAATATATCGACTCCAAAACTTTAGATGATAAATACAGGGTGAGCCTGGGGAAGAAGATTGCCCGGCTCCTCGAGGGCATATCCTCCCCCAGGTCGATGGATATTTTCCTCAGTGCCGAGGGCTATATTCTCCTGCGGCCCATGGCACATATTCCCGTCAGTGAGGCCTGGATCTGGCAGGCTGAGGATATCCGCAACAGTTTCGCCCGAGCGTTGGCTGAGGCTCGAAGCGGTAAAACCACTTCGGTAGATAACCTCGATGATTTCCTTGAGGACCTGTAGCCCGTTGGCCGCATTTGTTTACCCTTGAGTTTACCGATGAGAGCAAGGCCCAGTTAGCCCATCTCAAGGGGGATAAGTCCCTGGCGGCACCGTTCAAGGCAGTGACCAAGGCTCTTCAATTCCTCCAGATCGATCCCCGCCACAACAGCCTCCAGAGCAAGCGCTATCACAGCCTGAAAGGTCCCGATGGGGAGAGGGTTTTCGAGTCCTATGCCCAGCAACACACCCCCGGTGCTTACCGCGTTTTCTGGTATTATCATTCCAGCCGGAAGCAGACCATCGTTATCCTGAATATTGTGCGGCATCCGTGAAGGAAGCCTCAAGCCCGCCGCCGTGAGACCGATCATTCAGGGGATCTGATACATATCCGGTAGATCGTTTTCAAATAGTGTGAAGGGATCATGATAAAAGACCTGGAAGTCGGGCGCGCTGGCATGGCCCGGATAGGGCGCGAAATGATGATCGGTTGACGCATTGCGCCATACCAGGGACCAGGCCGTTTTTTTCGATTGATCGCTGGTGTTGATGGCCCCCAGCAGATAACCCGTCCACCAGTTGGTGATGGGCACCTTCTCGATACCAACCTCAGTCAGGGCCGACACCTTGCCACGTTCTTCGGCTAGGGTGGCCAGAAGATGGAGGGTTGCCCCCAGGTCGGATATGGCGGCTGGTGTGCTGAGCCGGTAATAGTCCAGGCCGAGGATATCGACATAATCATCCCCGGGATAGCGCTCGAAATACTCTTCAGCCGATGCAATTTCCTGTGGTGAAATGGCATAGAGCAGGTGGTGTATGGCCTGGTCATCCCTGAAATAGTCGACGGTCATGCGCCACAGGGCATTATACTCTTCGATGGTGCAGCTGCTCCGGCCCCACCAGGACCAGGTGTGGTTATGCTCGTGATAGGGACGGAAAATAACCGGGATGTAAACTCCCGAAGGCATTTTGAGGGATTTCAGGAAGCCGGCTATACGGGCCAAGGTGGCTAAATACGGCCCGTGATGGGATTTGCCCGGCAGGATGGCAGCGACGGCCGGCGTGTTATCCCAGGCGTTTCCACCGGTCACCGGGTTGTCGAGGTGCATGCTGATGGTGATGACGCCGCCGCGGGCATAGGCCTCCTTAATCCAGCCAGCCATCTGCTGAAAATCCACGCCGTCCAAGTTAGCTGTTTGATGGATATCGCCTAAATCCCACCCATACACGGCAGGATAATCGCCAATAACTGCCTTTACGTCGGATCGCCCCGAATCGGCCCACCAGTCAATACCGTAGGCCGTGTCATCCTGGTGGCCAAAGAGCACGCCTTCACCGGAAATATTCTTAAGATTGGTGAACAGCGCCACAGTTTCAGGCGTGGCGAGTGTGTCGATGGGAAAGTCGTAGATTTTGGAGCTATGATTATTGCCGGTGGGGCCTTCGGGCGAGCAGGCCATCATCAGCGGTAGCATGATGAGTATGACCGGCACCATGCGTGTATGACCGTATTTATTCATAGGTAACACTCAACCATGAGATACCAGCCTAATTTAAGTGAGCGGGGGCGGTCTGTGTGAGGTGATAGATGACGCACTTCCTCGGCACATCGTACTCCTGCCCGCTCTTTAGGGAGGGACCGCGCAATGACAAGCGGGGGGCGGTGAGGGGGGAGGCGTTGGCCGTGGAGCGTGGAGCGTGAAGCAATAAGCCAGAATTCACCTCCCAACCCAGCCCGGCGCATCAATTCCAGCCAATCCCGGGTCGCCAAGATGGAGGGGGGCGATCCAACCGTGTCCCTGGATCTGTTGGTGCGCTCGCTGTTGGCGCTGGGGGCCTCACATCAGGAGTTAGCTAGAGTCATTGGGGACGACGGAGGGTGAAACCCCGTTCGCCCATGTACTGTCATTGCGAACCCGCCGCAGGTGGGTGTGGCAATCTCGCTACAGATGTCGCCACAGCGGGCGAGATCACCACGGACTGCGCCCTCGTGATGACTATAAAGGCGCTGGTCATTACGGGGAGTCCCCCGGCTGGCCAATTCGACTGTTGTATTTATCTTTCATGATAGTTACATTAATGCACACTGCTTGTTTCAAGCACCCGTCACCGTTCAGGGGGGAAGTCACCATGCAAAGCCACCTGCGCCTCCGGCATATCATCACTGTTCTGTTGCTTGCTATCGGCCTTTTATCCCTGGCCGCCTGTACCTCATCAGAAGAAGGGGAGCCCATTGTTATCGGCCAAACCGTCACCCTCCGGTCCGAGGTGCTGGAAGAGGAGCGCACCCTCAAGGTGCACCTGCCCCAGGGCTATGAGTCGGCCACCGGGCATTACCCCGTACTCATTCTTCTGGATGGTCCGTGGCACTTTCATCACGTCACTGGCGTCACCGAGTTTCTGGCGGCCAATTTCAAGGCCTTGCCGGTCATCGTGGTGGGGGTAGCCAATACCAACCGGACCCGGGACCTGACGCCGCCTACCCAGACTCCCGAAGATTCGACCTTTACCGGCAATGGGGGCGCGGACCACTTCCTGGAGTTCATGGAAATGGAGCTGCTGCCCTATATCGATGCAAACTACCGCACCACCCCTTACCGCATTCTGGTGGGGCACTCCTTCGGCGGCCTTTTTGCGTTTCATGCCCTGGTAACCAGACCGGACCTGTTCGAGGCCTATGTGGCCGTGGATCCCAGTCTATGGTGGAATAATGGGGCACCGCTGGAGGATTTTAAAGCCTACCTGAAGGCCCATCCAGACCTGGGCAAGACCCTGTTTGTATCCGATGCCCCAGGCGATGATGATTTGGCTGAAAAATATGATAAACCCTGGCAAAGAGTTAATCTAATGCATACAAAATTTCTAGCAGAATACGGAACCTACATAGCGGAACATGCTCCGAGTGGCCTCAGGTGGGGCTTTAAGCAATATCCGTTGGAAGAACATAGTTCCGTGGTTCATCAGAGTGTCTACGATGGCCTCGAGCTGGTCTTTGCCGACATGGACCTGCTGCTACCTGAGCTGTTTTTACTCACTCGGGATGAGGGTCTGGCGGCTCTTGATGCCTATTACGCCGGTCTGGCCGCCCGCTTCGGCACCAGCCCCTTCGCTCCGGAAGGCGCGGTGAACGAGATGGGTGGTCGGCTCCTGTACTTTACTCGCGTGAAGCAAGCCGTGGCGCTGTTCGAGGCCAACATCCAGCGTTTCCCCCAGTCCGCCAACGCCTACGATAGTCTTGGTGACAGCTACAAGGCCGCTGGGGAACTTGAAAAGGCCATCGAGAGCTACCGCCAGGCGGTTGCCCTAGGCAAAAAAAGCCGCCACCCCGCCTTGAGTAGCTTCAAGGCAAACCTGGCCCAGGCCGAGGAAGAGCTGAAGAAAAAACCGGGAGGTTCCTAGCTTTTATACCCCGCTCACCGGAGCGGGGCCTCACCCTAAGCTTGCATGTTATTGCGGGGGGCCGTCGGCTGACGGACGGCCAGGGTAAGGCTACGGCCTGAGGGCCCCACCAGGGGCATGCCCGTAGGGCTACGATCCGAGGGCAGGCGTGCACCACCATCCGGCTGGCCGGTTTCTCTTTGACCCTTGGGAGGGGTAGCTTAAATTCTTACTGGTAAGATTAGCAGCGTTTATAGGCACACAATGGCAGCACCGGCTACAGCAAAAATGTCTTCCAAAGGCCAGGTCGTGATTCCTGAGGAAATCCGCAAGCGTCTGCGATTGAAAACCGGCGACCGGTTCGTGGTGTTGGGCGAAAAGGACACGGTGATCCTGAAGACCATTACAGCGCCATCGCTGGACGAATTCGATGAGTTGATCGCCGAAGCCCGGCGGCAAGCCCGAATTGCGGGATTAAAGCAATCTGATGTCCCTGCCGCGGTGAACAGCCATCGCCGCCGCAATTGAGGATAGTTCTCGATACCAATGTCTTAATCTCGGGTATTTTCTTCAGTGGCCCACCCTCCCAAATACTAGAAGCCTGGCGCGATGGCCGGTTTCAACTGGTAATTTCTGATGAAATCCTGGCCGAATACCGTCGAGTGAGTGATATTCTGGCCGCCCAATTTCCTGATGTAGATCTGGCCCCTATCCTTGGCCTTGTGGCCAGGGAAGCAGATCTTATTCAAGCGCCGAAACTGTCTGAACAGGTGTGTAACGATCCCGACGACGATAAGTTTTTGGCTTGCGCCCTTGCGGGCAACACGGGTGTCGTTGTCAGCGGCGACCAGCACCTGATTCAGGTGAGTGGCTATCGTGGGATCGAAGTTTTCAAGCCCCGAGATTTTATAGATCTTTTTCTTAAGGATAATGGATAGGTTGGTTTCCTCCCTCGCTGTCCAGGTTGCCATTAACTAAATTTCTGCCATTAGATTTTGTAGCGTCCCATGTCCAAATTCTACATCACCACACCCATCTACTACGTAAACGACCAGCCCCATCTGGGGCACGCCTATACCACCATCCTGGCGGACGTGCTGGCTCGGTACCGCCGGACGTTGGGGGATGATGTCCACTTTCTCACCGGCACCGACGAGCACGGCCTGAAGGTGCAGCAGGCGGCCCAGGCCCGGGGGGTGGAGCCCCAGGCCCACTGCGACGAGTACGTCCAGCGATTTCAGGAGCTGTGGCAACGGCTGCACATCTCCCACGACGACTTCATTCGCACCACCGAGCCCCGCCACAAGGTGGTGGTCCAGCGCCTGTTGCAGGACCTGCACGACAAGGGGGAACTTTATCTGGACGAGTACGAGGGGCTGTATTCGGTGGCCGAGGAGCGGTTCGTCACCCAGAAGGAGGTGGACTCGGGGGAGTTCCGGCAGGTGGAGAAGGTCAAGGAGCGGAACTGGTTTTTCCGCATGTCGGCCTACCAGGAGCGGCTCGTGGCCCACATCGAGGAGCACCCGACCTTTATCCAGCCCGATTCCCGGCGCAACGAGGTGCTGGGGTTTCTCAGGCAACCGCTGGGGGATTTGTGCATCTCCCGGCCCAAATCGCGGCTCAGCTGGGGCATCGAGCTGCCCTTTGACAGCGACTACGTCAACTACGTCTGGTTCGACGCCCTGACCAACTACATCTCGGCCATCGGCTATAGTTCGGATGGCTCGGAATTTGACACGTGGTGGCCGGTGGACATCCACCTCATCGGCAAGGATATCCTCACGACCCACGCCGTCTACTGGCCCACCATGCTCATGGCGGCGGGGTTGCCACTGCCAAAGACCATTTTCGCCCACGGCTGGTGGCTCATGGAGGATGAGAAAATGTCGAAATCGGTGGGGAACGTGGTGCGGCCCCTGGACCTGGTAGATCAGGTGGGGGTGGACCCGGTGCGCTACTACCTCATGCGGGATATGGTGCTGGGGCAGGATGCCAACTTTACCGCCGACAGCTTTGTCCGGCGCTACAACGCCGACCTGGCCAACGACCTGGGGAACCTGGTGAACCGGGTGGCGAAGTTTATTCGGGCGAACTTTGACGGGCGGGTGCCTGAGGCTGCAATACTTGTGCGTGAGGAGGATGAACAGGGTACAAATATGACAATTCGGGCGATGGCTGTTCAAACGCCGATTGATGTGCGCGAATTAATTAAAAACATGCGCATCCATACCGCCATTGAACAGATTATGAAACTTGTGAATCTCATCAATAACTACCTGGAATGGACAGCTCCTTGGAAGAGTATCAAGACCAACAAAAAACTTTCCGGCGAATCTCTTTACCACGCCGCCGAGGCATTACGCATCGCTCTCCAGCTCCTCCATCCTGTCATGCCCGAGCGGGTGGAGGCCATGCGGGCCATGATCGGGGCGGCGGATATACCCCTTAACGATTTCAATTGGGGTGCGCTCAAACCGGGCACACCGCTGGGCGAACATGAAACGCCCTTTCCCCGGATCGAGACGTTGTCGGCGGTGAGCGAGCCTGCCGCCAGCCCCAAGGGGATCATTACTTTTGAAGACGTGGCGGCGGCGGACCTGCGGGTGGCCGAGGTGCTGGCGGCGGAAAGGGTGGCCGGCACGGATAAGCTGCTCAAACTGCGCATCAGCCTGGGGGAGGAGGAGCGGCAGATCGTAGCCGGTATTGCGGTATACTATGATCCCGAGGACCTTGTGGGGCGGCGCGTCGTGGTGGTGGCGAACCTGGAGCCGGCGAAGATACGTGGGGAAGTCAGTGAGGGGATGCTGCTGGCCGCCGAAGACGAAGACGGACGGCTGGTGTTGGCCACGGTAGACGGCGATGTCCCGCCAGGGCTGAAGGTGGGGTAGGGGGGAAAACTAGTGACTAGAAACTCGTAACTCGAAACTAGCACAGCCCTCGCGGCTTAGTACCGCCCCCGGGCGTGTTCGATTTTCAGGCAGCGGTTCTGCACCGCCAGCAGCCCGCCCTGTTCAGCGATCTTGACGGCCTCATCATTGACGATCCCCAGCTGCAGCCAGAAGGCCTTAGCCCCGATAGCCACCGCCTCCTCGGCCACCGGCGCCACAAGCTCCGCCCGGCGGAAGACATCCACCACGTCCACCGGTTCCGGGATAGCCTTCAGCGACGGGTAAGCCTGCAGGCCCAGGATGGTTTCGTGGCCGGGGTTCACGGGAATGATGGTGTAGCCCTGGCTCAGGAGGTAGCGAGCCACATCGTTGGAGGGATGCCCCGGTTTGGGCGAGAGGCCCACCACGGCAATGGTCTTCATGGCCAGGATTTGTTTGATGGCATGCTCAGTGTTCATGGCAGGGATTTCCTCTTCAGGATGAAAGGTGGCAGGGGTGGATTCACGGCGGCTATTTTCGTAGTAGATTGCGCAACACGTAGCCCGCAATGTCGGGGTTTTCCCTGAGGCGGCGCAGGGAATAGTCGTGCCAGGCTCCCCCAAACGGCAGGTAGACCCGGACCTTAAAACCTTCCCTGAGGAGGGCTTCCCGTTTTCCCGCCATGGGGACCCCGTGGAGGGTCTGGAACTCAAACCGGGGGGTGGGGATCTGCAGCTGGCGGATCAGGGTCAGGGTCCGGTCGATGAGCGTCAGGTCGTGGGTGGCGATGGCCACGTATGCGCCGCCCTCAAAGGCTTGCCGGACCAGGTCCAGGTAGCTGTCGTTGATGGCCTCCCGGTCCTGGATGGCCCGTTCCGGCGATTCCCGGTAAATCCCCTTGCAAATGCGGACGTTCAGGGAGGATGAGAGGAGTTGGGCCAGGTCGTCCCGGCTGCGGAAGAGACAGGCCTGCAGGACCGGCCCCACCTGGGGATACCGCTCCTTGCAGGTGCGGTACAGGTCGAGGGTGTCGTCGGTGTAGGGGGACCCTTCCATATCGATGCGCAGGAAATTGTCTGTGGCCCGGGCAGCCTCGAGGACGGTGAGAAGGTTTTCCTCGCAGACTCTGCGGCCATGATTCAGCCCCAGGTGGGTCGGCTTCAAGGAGATGTTCGCCCGCAGGTTTGCCCCGGCGATCTGATGAAACAGGTGCGCATAGGCGCCGGCCACGAGGAAGGCCGCTTCGAGGGAGGCCACCTCCTCACCCAAAATGTCCAGGGTGGCCTGAAAGCCTCCCTCATTGAGTCCGCTGGCGATCCCCAGCGCTTCCTCAACGGTCTCACCGGCCACGTAGCGCCGGGCAAAAAGCCCCACCAAGGCCTTCGGCAGATAAGGAAGCAGGGCTGCGAGCGGTCTGTTGAGCCCCGGTAGCATGCTGCAATTTACCGTTTGACCGGGGAGCGTTCAATGTTCCTCATCACACTTGCGATACCGCCCATCTGCCGTGGCGGGAAGGCATACAACGGTGGCCGGGTGGGAGCCGGCAAGTTGAACGGATTAGAATGCATTGACTTGATAATTACAGACGAGGTAACTTTTCGTCTGATAATTTGAAAAGGGAACGCAATTGTATAACGATTTCGCACCGATTCCGATTTTTATCATTCTTTCCGTTGTCCTAATCCTGGTTGCACTTTTCCTGCAGCGTATTCTCGCCCCATCACAAAAAGGCGCCCTCAAGGGCTCACCCTATGAGTGCGGGGAAGAGGTTGAAGGTTCAGCCTGGGTCCAGTTCAACATCCGTTTTTACGTTATCGCGCTCATTTTTATCATTTTCGAGGTTGAAGTTGTGCTGCTGTTCCCCTGGGCCGTGGTGTTCAAGGATCTGGGCCTGATCGCCTTTGTGGAAATGGTCGTTTTCCTGGGGATACTTACCGTAGGGCTGGTGGCCGTTTGGCGTCGTCGTGACCTGGATTGGGTGAAAATGGTGGTCCCCTATGGGCATGGGCGTTATGCCAAATTGGCCCAACCGCAAGATGACGTTGACAATATAGATCCTTGATGTTTACTGCACAGGCTTGTTAGGGGTTAGAGATGGCTATATCGCTGGTCAATCGTTTCGAGCAGGACAATATCATTGTCGAACAGATCGATAAGCTGCTCAACTGGGCTCGGGCCGGTTCGCCCTGGTACTTCCAGTTCGGCCTGGCCTGCTGCGCCATTGAGATGATGGCCGCCGCCGCACCTCGCTACGACCTGGAGCGGTTTGGCGCCATGCCCCGGTCCTCACCCCGGCAGGCTGACGTCATGATCGTGGCGGGAACCGTGACCCTCAAAATGGCCACCCGGGTCAAACGCCTTTACGAGCAGATGGCCAACCCCAAGTATGTCATTTCCATGGGCAGTTGTGCCAACAGTGGCGGCTCCTATTGGCAATATGGTTACCACGTGCTCAAGGGGGTGGACCTGGTTGTGCCGGTGGATGTTTATGTCCCTGGCTGCCCCCCCCGTCCCGAAGCCCTCATGCAGGGCTTGCTGGAGCTGCAGAGCAAGATTAAAGAAGATACTCCCCTGCGAAGGGTCTCCTAGCCGCAAGCGGCGATCCACCCCATGGAATTACCAGCTATTCAGTCCCGAGTGGGTGCGGCGCATCCCGCTGCGCTGGTCCCCACCGATGAAGGGGCAACCTACCTGTCCGTGGTCCCCGAGCAGTGGGCCGACGTTGCCCAGCTGCTGCGCAGTGACGAGGAGCTTGGCTTCAACGTCCTCATGTGCCTGACCGGCTACGACCGCGGTCCAGGTGAGCTGCTGGGCGTGGCGTACAACCTACACGCCATGGATAAACTGCACAAGCTGGAAGTGCGCGTTGAGGTGCCCCGTGACGGCGGCAAGATTCCCTCCGTGGCCCAGATCTGGCGCACCGCCGAATGGCACGAACGGGAGGCCTACGACATGTATGGCATAACCTTTGTGGGGCATCCCGACCTTCGCCGTATCCTACTGCCGGAGGACTGGGAGGGATATCCCCTGAGGAAAGATTTTAAGGAGCCCGATTACTACCGGGGGATCCCGGTGCCCAAAGACAAACGAGGTTGGGAATGACGACCACGGATGGGGCGGTGAGAAACTTCGGGGTGGTGCAAACCGAGGAGATGGTCCTGAACATGGGGCCTCAGCACCCCAGTACCCACGGCGTGCTGCGCCTGAAGATCCGTACCGATGGCGAAATCGTCTCCCATATCGAGCCCTATATTGGCTACCTGCACCGCTGTTTCGAGAAGCATTGCGAGAACCTTACCTATGAGCAGGTGATCCCCTTTACCGACCGCTGTGACTACATTGCTTCCATGGCCAACAACCACATCTATTCCGTGGCCGTGGAAAAACTGATGGGGATCGAAGTCTCCGAGAAGGTGGAGCACATTCGGGTTATCATGGCCGAATTCCAACGCATTGCCAGTCACCTTCTGGCGGTGGGCACCTTCGGGTTGGACGTAGGCGGCATCACCCCCTTTACCTACTGCTTCCGGGACCGGGAGCGTATTCTGGACCTGTTCGAGTATACCTGCGGGGCGCGCCTGCTCTACAATTACATCTGGGTGGGCGGTCTCTCCCATGACCTGCCCCCCAAATTCCGGCAGTACGCCCTGGAGTTCCTCGACTATTTTGAGCCGAAGATTGAGGAGTATAACCGGATTCTCACCTACAATAAAATTTTCATCGAGCGCACCGGTGATGTGGGCGTACTGCCGGCCGAGGTGGCCATCAGTTACGGTTGTTCGGGGCCGGTCCTGCGGGGCTCGGGCGTCGATTGGGACCTGCGCCGGAATGAGCCCTACTCCATTTACGACCGCTTCGATTTCGACGTCATCACCGGCGATGGCCAGATGGGAACAGTGGGCGATTGCTGGGACCGCTATTACGTGCGGGTGCGGGAGATGGGCCAGAGCGTGAGAATCCTCCGCCAGGCCCTGGCCGCCTTACCCGAGAAAGGGGATGTCCAGGAGAACATTCCCAAAAAGGTCCGGCCGCCCAAGGGGGAAATTTATTTTAGGGGCGAAAGCCCTCGGGGCGACCTGGGTTTCTACATTATCAGCGACGGCAAGGCCAAGCCCTACCGGGTGAAGATGCGCTCCCCGGCGTTTTGTAACCTGTCGGTGATCAATGAGATTGGCGCCGGGTGGATGATCTCCGATATCGTGACCATACTGGGCAGTCTGGACATCGTGCTGGGAGAGATCGACCGGTGACATCCTTCGTCGATTCGCTCACCGAGCTACTGTCCAGCCTGACCTGGGTGCCTGAGGGCGCCGCCGGCATTGTCTTTGTCACCGTGTCGGTGCTGGTGGCCATTCCGGTCTTCCTGTTCATGACGGTCAACGCCCTGGTGGCCGTCTACATGGAGCGCAAAGTCTCCGCCTTCATGCAGGACCGGCTCGGTCCCATGGAGGTTGGCATTTTTGGCTTTAAAGGGGGTAAACGCTTCTGGGGCGGGATCGGTCAGACCATCGCCGACGCCGTCAAGCTGATCGGCAAGGAGGATACCATTCCCGCCGAGGCGGACCGGGCCCTGTTCATCATCGGTCCCTTCATCCTGTTTGGCGCCGCCTTTGCCACCTTTATCGGCGTTCCCATCGGCTACGGCCTGGTGATTTCAAACTTTAACATCGGCATTTTCTTTGTCACCGCCGTCAGCTCTATCGGCGTCATCGGCGTGATCCTCGCGGGGTGGGGATCCAACAACAAGTGGTCCCTTTACGGGGCCATGCGGTCGGCGGCCCAGATCATCAGCTACGAGTTGCCCGTAGGCATGTCACTGCTGCTGGTCGTCATGGTGGTGGGCAGTCTCCAATTTAATGATATCGTCATGTGGCAGGAGCAACATCGCTGGTTCCTGTTTCACAGTCCCTTTACCGTATTGGCCTTCCTGATTTTCTTTGCCTCCGGCGTGGCCGAAGTGAACCGGACCCCCTTCGACATTCCCGAGGCCGAATCTGAGCTGGTGGCGGGCTATATGACCGAATATTCCGGCTTTCGGTGGTCGATCTTTTTCCTGTCGGAGTATGCCAACATGGCCATCGTGGCCCTGATGACCGCCATCGTTTTCCTGGGCGGCTGGCTCTCGCCGGTGGGGGGGCTTTTCAGGACGATTGGCCTCGCCGAGGGGTGGTACTACCTGGAAGGGCCCTGGTGGGGGGTGTTCTGGATTTCATTCAAGGCCATCCTGCTGATCTTTACCATGATGTGGTTCCGGTGGACCTGGCCCCGCCTCAGGCCGGACCAACTCATGTATGTGGCCTGGAAGGTGTTCATCCCCTTTGCTCTGGGCAATATCTTTTTTGTCGGGATATGGGAACTGCTGCTCGGGTAGTCGTGACAAAGCCTAAGAAATGAACGGATATTTCAGGAATATCGGGGTTGCCTTCAGCTCCCTGTGGGACGGTATGTTGGTGACCTGGGGGCATTTCTCCCACAAGAAACGGCTCAACGCCACGCTCCAGTACCCCCATGAAAAGTGGCCGATAATCGACCGGCACATCGGCTTTGTGGAACAGGAATACAATGTCATCCGGTCCCGGCTGCATGTAGATATCGACGACTGTATCGGCTGCCTGCAGTGCGAGCGGGCCTGTCCGGTGGACTGCATCAAGATTGAAACGATCAAAGTGCCCAAAGATACGGAACTGGGGTCGACGGCGGGGAGCAAGCAGACGAGCACCACGTCCAACGGCACGGCCAAGCGTCTGTTGGTGGGGCGCTTCGATATCGACATGGCCGAGTGCTGCTATTGCAACCTGTGTGTCTATCCCTGCCCCGAAGAGTGCATCTACATGGTCGGCGGCCCCAATATGGACAAGCACCCCATTGATTACGAATTCTCGGTGCGCAACCGGAACGGTCTGGTCTACGAATTCGATACGGCCACCGATGAGGAAGTGGCGCAAATCGCCCAGCTGGCCGGGGTCCCCGACCACCGGGCACAGCGGGCTGAACGCCGGGAGCAGATGCGCCAGGCAGTCGTCGCTCCGGCCCCGGCCACAGAGGTCGCCGCTGCCGGGGAAGAGCCGGTAGCTGCCCAGGCCAAGGCCAAACCCAAGAAGGTCATCACCGAACCCAAGATGGACCTGGCCGTGC